>JASHQX010000056.1 GCA_030038895.1 Thermoplasmata archaeon | reverse complement strand
GGGCGCTACGCCGACGCTCCGGGGACCCCTACGCGCACCCAGTCGTAGCCCTTCGCCTCGAGCTCCTCGGCGAGCTTGCGGTCCCCGGAGAGCGCGACGACGCCGTCGACCATGACGTGGACGCGGTCGGGTTTCAGGTACTTCAGGATCCGCTGGTAGTGCGTGATGACCAGGATTCCGGCATCGGGCCGATGCAGCTTGGCCACGGTCTCGCCGACCGCGCGCACCGCATCGATATCGAGACCGGAATCGGGCTCGTCCAGGATCGAAAAGATCGGTTGAAGGGTGGCCATCTGAAGGACCTCGACGCGCTTCTTCTCCCCGCCCGAGAACCCCTCGTTGAGCGAGCGCTTGAGAAGCGCCGGGTCCATCTCGAGGTATCCGAGGTGGATCTTCAGGTCGTGGTCGAATCCCACCGTGTCGGCGTTCTGCGCGGTGTGGCGCTGCATGTAAGCGGTCCACAGGAACTTCGAGAGGGAAAGGCCGGAAACCTCCTGTGGGTACTGAAATCCGAGGAACAGTCCGGCGCGCGAGCGCTTCTCGACGGTCAGCGCGAGCAGGTCTTGGCCGTCCAGCAGCGCGCGTCCCTGGGTGACCTTGTACTTCGGGTGGCCCATGAGCGCGTAGGCGAGCGTGCTCTTCCCCGAGCCGTTCGGCCCCATCAGCGCGGTGAGCTCGCCGTTCTTCAGCGTGAGATTGACTCCCTTCAGGATCTCCTTGCCGGCGACCTCGGCATGCAGATCCTCCACGACGAGCGTGTGATGCGCAGGTTCGATAGCCATGGACTCAAACTGTACGAGCCGATATCGTTATTTAAGCATGGCGTGGTGTGTAAATCGGCAGTGCCTATGGCCACGGCAAAGTTCCCGGGGACCGAGGCGGCGGACGTCGGTTTCGAGGGAACCCGCGGCCGGATCCTAGAGGAGCTACAGATCGCGCCCCGCACGGCCCGTGAGCTCGCCGAAAAGCTGCACATCCAGGAAAGTGCCGCTCGCGGACACCTCGAGCGTCTCGAGGACCGGGGGCTCGTCGTTCCGTCCTTCCGACGGGAAGGCGTCGGGCGTCCGCGGAAACGGTACGTCCTCACGGGGTCGGGTCAGGATCTCTTCCCCAAGAAGTACGATCTCATCCTCGACACGGTCGTGGACGAGCTCCTCGACCGGGAGGGCGAGGGGTACGTGAGCGCCCTCTTCGCGGAATCCGCACGCCGGATGGCACGCGAGGTGGCCGAGCAGGTTCCCCGGACCGGAACGCCCGCCGAACGGATCCGCAACCTCGTGAACGCGCTCAATCGTCTCGGGTTCCATTGCACGGCCCAGACGATGCCGGACGGCCAGTTGCGGATCGTCCGGACGAACTGCGTCTTCCGCCATAGCGCCCTCTCGCATCCCTATCTTCTCTGCGAGGTCTTCGACAAGCACCTCACCGAGGCGCTCTTGGGCCAGGTAGGAGTGGATCTCCAAGACTCGATCGGGCACGGAGGGATGCGGTGTACTCATCTGATCCAGCTGCGGTAGGTGCCGCAACGGGGTCCGATCGAACCACATCCAAGGATCGGACCGAACGAGCGTCCTCGTACCGTTTTCCGCCGGTCGGCGAGACCCCCTTGCGTCCGCTTCCGCGGTTTGTCGCGGACGTCGGGGGCCGGTTCGACCTCGCGGTGAAACTGGAATTCCTCAATCCGACCGGGTCTGTCAAGGACCGGGCCGCGGTCAATATCGTCCGCACGGCAATCGCGAAGGGGGAGCTTGGCGCCCGGCGCACCCTCGTGGACGCGTCCAGCGGGAACACGGGCGTCGCCTACGCGATGTTGGGAGCCCGACTCGGCTTTCCGGTCGAACTTTGCCTCCCGCAGAACGCCCATCCGGAACGGGTGACGCGGATCCGTGGCTTCGGGGCGACGGTCATCTTCACCGATCCGCTCGAGGGCACGGACGGCGCCCAGCGAGAGGCCCGCCGTCGCGCTGCCGCCGAACCGGATCGGTACTTCTACCCTGACCAGTACAACAACCCGGCCAATCCCGAGGCCCATTACCGCACCACCGGGCCCGAGATCTGGCGAGACGCAGCGGGGGAGATCACGCACTTCGTGGCTGGTGTCGGGACGGGCGGGACAATCTCCGGGACGGGGCGGTTCCTCAAGGAACGGCGGGTCACGATCCAGGTGGTGGGCGTCGAACCTTCCGGCCCCATCCACGGGCTGGAAGGATTGAAGCATCTCCCGACGGCGATCCGGCCCTCCACGTACGACGCGCGATTCGTCGACCGGACGATCCGCGTCGAGACCGAGGACGCCGTTTCGACACGCGAGCGTCTCTTCAAACGGGAAGGTCTCGTCGTCGGGAATTCGGCAGCAGCAGCACTGTTCGCTTCGCTCGAAATCGGCCGGGAGGCCGCTGGGGCCCACATCGTCGCGATCGCGCCGGATGCCGGGCACGTGTCCCCGAGGGAGGAGCCGTGAGGAGCGTCGAAATTCCTCACCCTGTCCTCGAGACGATCGAATCGCATGCGAGGTCCACCTACCCCGAGGAGTGCTGCGGATTCCTGGTCGCACGGCCGGATTCGGCGGATGCCTCCTTGAGACGGGAAATCGTCCGAGCAGTGCCGGCCGCGAACGATTTCGACGGCGAGAAGAGGAGGAGGTTTCTCCTCAAGCCGGAGGAGTTGCGGACGGCCGAACGGGCCCTCTCGGCGACCGACGAAGTGATCTCGGGTTTCTATCATTCGCACCCCGACCATCCCGCTCGCCCGTCGCAATTCGACGAGGAACATGCCTGGCCCTGGTACAGCTACCTCGTGGTCCGCGTCACCGCGCAGAGGGTCGGCGAGACCCGGGCGTTCGAGCTCGACCCGGACTCCTCCGAGTTCCGGGAGGTCGCGCTGCGCGTCCTAAAGAGTCCAGACCGTCGTCCGACGCTGGCGAGTAGGTAAGTGAAAGGCTAAGGGAGCTGAAGGGGGAAGGGAATCGTGGCGAAGGCAACGATCAAGGTCCCGACTCCGCTCCGATCTTTCGCCGGCGGTCAGTCGGAGGTGGCGGTCGAGGGGTCGACCGTCGGGGGCCTGATCCGCCAGCTGGCCGAGGTCCATCCGGCGCTTCGGCGGCACCTCTTCAGTCCCGACGGCCAGTTGCGGAACTTCGTGACCCTCTATCTCAATGACGAGGACGTGCGGTACCTCCAGCGGGACGCCACTCCCGTCAAGGACGGGGACGTCGTCTCGATCGTCCCGGCGATCGCCGGCGGGCTACCGGAATCGTCGCCTTCGCGTCGCTCGGCTAGGAAGCCGGCGACCCGTCCAACCGAGCCGGAATCCCCGCCGTTCGACACCGAGGAGCTGCGGCGGTACAGCCGGCACCTCCTTCTGCCCGAGGTAGGAGTGGTCGGACAGAAGAAGCTGCGGCGCGCGAAGGTCCTCCTGATCGGCGCGGGGGGGCTCGGGGCGCCCGCCGCGCTCTACCTCGCTGCAGCGGGCGTCGGCGAGCTCGGGCTGGTGGATTTCGACGCCGTCGACCTCTCGAACCTCCAGCGACAGGTCCTGTATACCACCCGAGACGTCGGACGTCCGAAGCTATCTGCGGCGAAGGAGCGGCTCGAAGCCCTGAATCCGGGCGTGCGCGTCGCGACGTACGAAGAGCGACTTACCTCCGACAACGCCCTCGAGTTGTTCCGCCCGTACGATGTCATCATCGACGGGACCGACAATTTCCCGACCCGGTACCTCACGAACGACGCGAGTGTGCTCCTCGGCAAGCCGAACGTCTACGGATCGATCTACCGGTTCGAGGGGCAGGTGAGTGTCTTCGACGCGAGACACGGTCCGTGCTACCGGTGCCTCTACCCGGAGCCTCCACCCCCGGACCTGGTCCCCTCGTGCGCAGAGGCAGGGGTCTTGGGCGTCCTTCCCGGCCTGATTGGCACGCTCCAAGCGACCGAGGCGATCAAGCTGATCCTCGGGACCGGCGAGCCGCTGATCGGGCGGCTCCTCCTATTTGATGCTCTTTCGCTCCGTTTCCGCGAGCTCAAGCTGAAGAAGAATCCCCGCTGCGTCCTCTGCTCTCCCCACGCGACTCAGAAGGGACTGATCGACTATCCGGCGTTTTGCGGGGTTCCGGCAGCGGGTGCGGCACCGGTCGGGGGTACGGTCCCTGAGATCGAACCGGAAGAACTCGCCCAGGAGCTCGCCGGCGACGAGCCGCCGTTCCTGGTCGATGTCCGGGAACCCGAGGAGTGGGCGATCTCCCACCTCGCTCGCGCCCATCTCATCCCAAGGGGGGAACTCGCCGAGCGGGTCGACGAACTGACGCGCGCCCGCGAGCTGGTCCTCTACTGCCGGAGCGGCACCCGGTCGGAACAGGCGACGCGCATGCTCCTCGATCTCGGCTTCTCGAACGTCAAGAGCCTCAGAGGCGGGATCAACGCGTGGGCCGAGCGCATCGACCCGAACCTCCCGCGTTACTGAGCGTACCGAATCGTCGGCTGTCGGTCGGGTGGGCCAGTCCTGCACCTACTTTTCCGGAACCGGGGTCCCGCTCAATGGATCGCCGACGTCCACTGTAAGCCGTCCGGTGTACGAACGAACCCGGCGGGAGAGCTCGCGCGCGAATGCCTGCGGCTTCTTCGGAGAGATGAACAGAGGGACGTGGCCCGCACTGACGAGGATGCCGAACGACGGGTCGGTCTGGATCGCGTCGAACGCCCCGATTCGCGGGCTCCACATCCGGCCCCTCCATCCCCACGCCCCCTGGAGCATTCCTACCGGGGCGAGGTCCCGGAGCGCAGCGTACTCGATCCGCCGGACCTGCTCGAGCGGCACCCGGCGGTTCCCGAACATTCGCCAAGCCCTGAGATCGGTGTCGGTGATCCGGTAGGTGGTCGAAAGGTACCGTGCCATCATGACGACGACCACGAACCCAAGGAACCACGGAACCCACCAGAACGACGAACCGCCGTTGGTTCGGAACAGGAGGAAGATGACGATGAGCACGAAGAGGTACGTTCCAACGACTCCCCACGAGATCTTTCCCCCAATACGGTAGCCACCCTCTGAATCGAGCGCGACGGGAGTGTAGGCCGGTGCCGTCAATCCGCCGGGGCTAGTCGACGTAGGTTCTCCCAACGCGGGACCGCGCCCGGGAATAAGTTCCTTGGGAACGGATTACGCCCGCGCTCACCGCGTCTTCCCTCCGCCCCATATGGTCGTCGATCCCAGTTCATTTCACGGCTTCGGCGGTAGCCGCGTCTGACGACCAGTTGTGTCGGCGGAAATAGATTTCCCGATTTCGAGCCGTATCGGCCGTTCCCGCCAGCGAAAGAGCGAAGATTACTCGCCTTCGCCCGAACTTCGAGCTCCGCCGTGGAACGAGCGGTCCCGGTCCCACCAAAGTCTTGGGTTTCTTCGTTACAGTCGTTCTGAGGATTTCATAACTGGCTTAAACCCCGGCCGAGTGGGGGGCTCACTCCGACGAACATGTACCTTCAACGAATGGCCCTCATCTGCGGCGGAACGGCGCTTGTGATCCTCCTTCTGGGTGCCGGCGGGGCGGCCGCGATGATGATCGGGCCAGCGCACGCTTCAGTAGCTCCCACCTCGCAGGGGCTTCAGATGGCGTCCTCGTCCCTCAAGATCCAGGCGACGATCCACCTTGGGAAGACCCCGAGCTCCGGGGCGTACGATACCTCCAACGGGGAGGTCTACATCTCTAACCAGGGCTCGAACAACGTGACCGTCATCAACAGCAAGACGTTCAAGACGTCCAGCATCCCGGTGGGAAAGAACCCAGCCGACATCGTCTTCGACCCCTCCAACGGCCATCTCTACGTCACCAACCTGAACTCGAGCAACGTCTCGATCATCAGCGGGTCGACCAACAAGGTGACCGCGACCATCGGACTCGGAACCGGCTCGCACCCGGACTTCGCCTACGTCTTCCCGTCGAACGGAAACGTGCTCGTCTTGAGTAACCTGAGCCTCACCAAAGCGACCACCGCCTGGATCATCGCGAATTCAACCAACAAGGTGACGACCCTCACCCTGGGTCTCGGTCTGTACGCGCTCGCAACCTATAGTCCCACGACCGACGATTTCTACATTCCGAACTATTACAGCGACACGATCTCGGTGATTGCGGCGAACGGCGCCCTCTCAAACCTCACGTTGCCCGCGCCCCCGGTAAGTCTCGCTTACGACCCCGGTTCCGGCTGGGTCATCCTCACTCTCGTTCCCTTCGGGAAAACCCCGTCCTCCGTGCTGGGGATCACCTCATCGAACACCCTGACGGCGCCGGTGGGAATCCCCACTTCCGCCGGCGTCTTCTTGGGCACGAACGGGCTCTACGACAGTTACAACAATCGTCTGTATTTCGTCTCCTACAATTTCACCACCAACACGTCGTACGAAGTTCCGGTCACGCCCAGCGCATCGCTCGGTGGGGCCCTCATCTCCCTCGGGAAGGGCCTCTTCTTCGCTAGCTACCTCGATCCCGCGAACAAAGATGTCTACGTCGGAGGCCTCAACTCGGACCGGATTGCGGTGATGGACAACGCTTCGAAAGTGGTGAAGAACCTCACGACGAAGCAGCCGGTGCCGTTCCTCGTCTATGACCCGAATCTCAAGGATATGTTCGGGGCGGGATTCGTGAACAAGGCCACCCCGAGCATCCTCTACGCGATCACATCGAAGAACGTGGTGAGCACGATTACCGTCGGCGACTACGCGGTCGCGTACTTCTACGATCCTACGGACAAGGACGTCTGGGTGGTCTGCATCGGCTCGAACACGATCGACGTCGTCAGTTGAGCGCTCCCCGTCCTGCGACCGGCGGATAGGGTCTATCGCGCAACGTCCGGGGCCACCGCGTCAGGATCCGGGCCGGCACGCGCTGCCGTTTCCCGGGAGTAGTCCACGTTGAGGAAGGGACGCTCCTCCCCCTCCGACACAGGATTATGTCACCAGATCGCGTAGGGGGGCCGGGTTACCGTGGCAGGGGTCGGGGTCACACCGGACGAACTCGCCGAGTTGAGGGGGACCGCCGCGGTCATCCTTGCTGCGGGTTTGGTGGGCTTCCTTATCCTCGGCCTGGTCGCTCTCATGCTCAGCCGTCGCTTTCTTGGAAACGTCACCGGGCTCGAGCTGCTCGGGGCCGGCGTAGTGGGGATGGCAACGGCGATCTTCCTTAGCGTCGCCCTGATCGCGGTCTGGTTCAACAAGGGCTGGGTCGGTCGGTGGCACGATTAGTGTCACTCGGCCGAGCCGAGTCCTAGGAACGACCCAGTTCGCCGACATCGGAAAACAGCGGACGGCCAAGGGAACTGGCTCGAGGGTGGCGTACTTCGGAAGGGGCGTTCGGGACATCCTCTCGGACGCCGTCCGGGCGCCGATGATCAGGCAGCGGCCTCGTAGTAGTACTCGCCCTTTTCCCGCTGCTCGCGGTCGAGTACTGACCCTTCCCGGTTGATCCTCGGGCGGAGCGTCTCAGCATCCCGCCGGAACGTTACGTCCACCGTCTTTAGCAGGCGGTTCATCCCCTCCCGCATCGGGAACGGTCCGTCGCCCCGCCCCCGCGAGCCGTCGGCCGCTTCGGGCCGGAAGACCATCAGCGCGTCACACGCGAGGTCAAGGAAGTAGACGTCGTGGTCGACGACCAGCGCGCTCACCGCTTGCCGCTCGACCTGGCGACGGATGAGCCGGGCCATCGACATCCGCTCGTCCGCGTCGAGGTACGCCGACGGCTCGTCCAGAAGGTAGAGGGTCGCGGGGCGCGCGAGGGCGAGCGCGACCGCGGAACGCTGGAGCTCCCCGCCCGAGAGGTCGGTGAGCGCGACATCGAGGATCCCGTCGAGGTGAAGCCCGGGGACGAGCTCTCGTTCGAACAGCTTCAAGTCGAACGTCGGGTCCGACGCGAGGGCCTGCGAGCGCTCCCGCAGGCTCGCGCTCTGCGTCGCTTTGAGGTACTGCGGCTTGTAGCTGACCGATACCCCCGGCGGGGGCGAACCTCGCGTGGGGGTCTCGACTCCCGCGAGCATCCGCACGAACGTCGTCTTGCCGGTCGCGTTGGGTCCCACGATGCCGACCGTCTCGCCCTTCGCGAGCGATCCCCCCGAGACCTCGAGGTGGAATCGGGGGAACTCCTTCTCGAGGCCCGGATACTCAACGAGGACGTTCTGACGAACTGGGGGCTTCGGCGGGTGCGCGACGAACCGGACCGGCTCGGTCCGGAACCGAACGTTCTCGTCCTTCAGGTAGCCGGTGAGGTAGGTGTTGATCGCGGTCCGCATCGGGATGGGGTGGCTGATGACCCCGAATGCCGCCTCCTCCCCGTAGATGAGGTGGGCCTGCTCGGCGAGGTAGTCGAGGAGCGCGAGGTCGTGCTCGACGACCAGGACGCTCTTCGTCTCGCCGAGGCGCCTTAGGAGCCGCGCGATGTGGAGTCGGTGGATGATGTCGAGGTAGCTCGACGGCTCGTCGATGAGGTAGAGGTCCGCGTCGCTCGCGACGGTCCGCGCGATCGCGGCGAGCTGGAGCTCCCCGCCCGAAAGCTCGGCGAGCGGTCGGTCGCCGCGGTCGGCGAGTCCGACTTCCTCGAGCGCCCGGTCCGCATTCCCGCCGGATCGTCCCACGTACTCGAGCGCCGTTATCGGCTCATCCGCGAGGCGGTCGACGTACTGCGGCTTCACGACGCTCTTGAGCTTCCCGTCGGCGACCCGCTCGAAGTGCGCGCGCAACGCTGTGCCGCGGTAGTGCTCGAGGACCTTCGCCCATTCGCCCGGCGCCGAGTAGTCCCCGAGGTTGGGGACCTCCTGGCCGGCCAGGAGACGGAGCGCCGTCGTCTTCCCGGTCCCGTTCGGCCCGAGGAGGCCGGTGATGCCGTGGGCCGGCGGGACCGGCATCCGGTAGAGACGGAAGCCGTTGTATCCGTACCGGTGGACGATCTCCGATTCGTTCGCCTCGGGGGTGTTCAGGATCTTGATCGCGTCGAACGGGCACTTGTGGACGCAGATGCCGCAGCCGATGCAGAGCGTCTCGGAGATGATCGGCTTGCCGAGCGGCCCCTCGACGATGCACTCCTGCCCCATCCGGACCGGCGGGCAGTACGCCTGGCACTCCCACTGGCATTCCTTGGGGTGGCACCGGTCGTTGAGAAGGATCGCGATCCGCGCCATCCTACGTCTCCCCGACGTCCCGCACGACCGCCCCGTCGCGCATGGTGAGGTGGCGGCGGGCGCGGTTCGAGACTTCGGGGTTGTGTGTGACGAGGATCAGGGTCGCGTCGCGGTCGGCGCGGACCCTCACAAGGAGATCCAGGATCGCCCGGGTGTTCCCCGTGTCGAGCTCTCCGGTCGGCTCATCGGCGAGGAGGACGCCGGGGCGGTTCGCGAGCGCGCGGGCGACCGCCACCCGCTGCTCCTCGCCTCCGGACAGCTGGTGGGGGAAGGCGCGTTCCCGTCCCTCGAGCCCGACCTCCGCAAGGAGGCCCGAGGCCCGGCGGAGCCGCTCGGTCCGGGGGAC
Organism: Thermoplasmata archaeon; assembly: GCA_030038895.1. GTDB lineage: Archaea > Thermoplasmatota > Thermoplasmata > Lutacidiplasmatales > UBA184 > Lutacidiplasma. The sequence continues at coordinate 24,485 of JASHQX010000056.1, read as the reverse complement.
CCGGAGCGGCCGCATCGGCAGCTCGACGTTCTCGCGCGCGGTCAAGGTTGGGAGAAGGTAGAAACGCTGAAAGATGAACCCCACCCCCGTCAGGCGCAACCGCGAACGGTCCCGGTCCGAGAGCGACCCGACCGGACGATGGTCCCACCGGACCTCGCCGGAGGTCGGGGAATCGAGGAGGCCGAGCAAGTTGAGGAGCGTCGTCTTCCCGCATCCGCTCGGACCTTCGACCGAGAGAAACTCCCCGGGCTGGATCGCGAGGTCGACGTCCCTCAGTGCGCGGACCTCGTCGGCTGTCCTCGCCCCGTAGGTCCGCGACGCTCGGGAGAGCTCGATCAGAGGAGGACGGACCCCGTCGTTCATCGCAGCGCCTCCGTGATCTCGACCCGGAGGGCGGCACGGGTCGCGACGCCGCCCGCGAGCGCCGAGAGGCCGACGACGCCGGCTACGATGGCGCCGAGGGTGAACGGCTCCCATACGGCGAGCGATGCGGCCTCTTGCACGGTCGAGGTCGCCCATCGCGCCAGCGATTCGACCACCACGTAGCCGGCCAACGTCCCCACGAGCGCGCCGAGCGCCGCGATGACGGCGCCTTCGGTCAGAATCCCGGCGGCGATCGTCCGAGCGGGAAGCCCCAGGGCACGCCGGACCGCGATCGACCGGCGATCGGTCTCGACCCGTCGCAGGAGCACGAGGGCGAGAAAGATGAGACCGACCGAGAGGCCCACGGAGGACAGCGCGAGATAGAATCCGGTCAGCACCGCGCTCGCCGACTCAAGCTGCTGTGCCTCCTGGAGGAGCGAGGTCACTCCGTAGAGCGGGACCAGGCTCTGGATCTCGTCCCGGACATGGGTGAGGGCAGAGGGGTTGTCGGAAACCGGACCCGCCACCGCGACCTCGATCGTGTCGGCCGCGTCGAAGACAGAGGAGGCGTTCGCCGGACCATAGCCGGTCATCACCTGGAGATCGGAGAGCGGAAGAAGGACCGCGAACGCTCCCGTAGGGCCCAGGATCGACGGGGGCACGCCGAACGAGCCCGTGACGTTGTACGCGACCCCGAGGCTCCGGTTCGTACTCGGCGAAAGCACGATCTGCTGACCCACGCGGATTCCCTTCGCCGCGGCGAGGGGAGTGGAAACGAGGACGTCGTAGGTTGCCGGGCCCCGGTACGTCCCATTGTCGTAGTGCACGAGGTCGGTGGGGTCGCCGAGAGGTAGCGGGGAGGGGAAGAGTCCGCTCTCGGTGGGCCCGAGTGTGGGGGTGAACTGCCCGGGGACCACTCCTTCCGCGAGCACCGGGGACACCGGCGCCGTCGGACTCGTCGAGTTGAACGCGTCGATCGCGACGCTCAGGATCGGCGACGCGACAGTGACCGAGCCGATCCGGGCGATCCGCTGGGCGAGGGCATGAGCTCCCGAGATCCCGTGGGAACCGCCGGCGCTCACCACGATCTGGTAGCCCGCGTTCTGCAAGTCGGCAAGCTCGTGCGCCGATACGCCCCCTCCGACGCTGATCAGTACGACGGGGAGCGCTACCGCGGCGGCGATTGCCGACACTGCGAGGACCCACTGCAGGCGGACGTGACGCAGCGAGCGGCCCCACCCGAATCCCCTCATGGCGCTCGGAGCTCCTCGGCGACCGGCAAGAGCATCGCCCGCGCCGCCGGCGCGATCGAGGCGAGGAGCCCGATCGCCACGACGATCGCGACTCCCGTGGCGAGGACCCCGAGGTCGAACGAGACGAAGGAGAAGGAACCCGGCAAGCCCGAAACAAAGCGGAGCAGGAGTAGATTCAGCCCGTAGGCTCCCCCGTACGCAATTGGCAGCCCGATCGCGAGGCCCAGTCCGCCCATGAGGAGTGCCTCCTCGACTACAAGCAGTCCGACGGACGCGCGACGGTAACCGACCGCGCGCAGGAGCGCAAGCTCCCGGCTCCGGTCGTCGACCGACATCTGAAGAATCGTCGTTGTGAAGAGCGCGGCGACGACGAGGCCGATGAGCCCGATCAGCTCGCCGAACGTCCGGTAGAGGTTGACGACGTGCTGGACCGCGCCCAGGATGTTCGAGAGGGTGAAGACCGACAGCCCGGGGAACGCAGCCGCGATCCGGACCTGGTCGGACGAGGCCGTCGTAGGGTCGTTCAAGTGGATGAGGATCAAGCTCGCGAAGTCGGTCGACGAGCTCGCGCCGCCAGTGATCGTCTGGAGCTCTGAGAGGTACGTGAACGCGAGGAGGGCCGAAGGAAGGAGCCAGAATGGCCCGGAGATCCCGACCACCCGGAATTCCGTCGCGTTCGCGTACCACCCGGGGAGTGCAGCCGTGGTCGGCGGGTAGGAGGCGCTCGCCCAGACCGGGCCGCCGACCGAGACGTGGAGCACGGTCGCGAGCGCCTGGTCGAGGACGATCTCGTGGGTGAAGGGACCGTCGTACGATCCGTTCGCATAATGAGGATCGCCGGGAGAGGTGAATCCGGTCCCGTTGTAGAGCTCGGGGACTTGGATGCCGTAGTTGTCCGATGGGATCCAGCCGACAGTCCCCGTGCTGGTGGGGCTCCATCCGGAGGGGACGGACTCTGTCTCGCTCGCGTTCCGAAGCGTACTGTTTCCCAGCACGAGGTCCGCGACGAGCCACGGACTAGCGGTCACGACGTTCGAGTCCATCCGCGGAATCTCCTCCGCGAGGGAATGGGCCCCCGATATCGGCGGGAACTCCTCGCTGGTGAGGGTGGTATTGGCGCTCGCCGCGACAAGGTCGACACCGCTCTCCGCCGCGAGCGTCGACGCGCTCGTCTCGATACCGTTCGAGAGCGCGAGCAGCATCACGACAAGCCCGACCGCTAGGCCGATCCCGAGTGCCGTAAGCGCCGCGCGGCCCGGTCGCCGGCGGACCGCGTCCCACACATACGGCATGTCTCCTCCGGAACGGCTAGCTAGCGATCCATAGGATGTCGCAATTCGCCCAGGGTGAGGCGGTGCGTCGCCTCGGCGTTGTACTTATGGATCGACTCTTCACTCACTGTGGTCGCCCGAACTCCGGTCTCGTCAGGAAGTTCCGTAAACCGGCTCGGCAGGCTCGAGAGGAGGTCGCGCAGGACGTCCTCAACAAACTTCGGGTGGCGATGCGCGGTGAGGACGACCTGTCCCTCGTCGCCCCGCTTCAGGATGGCGAACGTCGGGCTCGACTGCGCCCCCTCGATTGCGTCGATCATCCGATCAACTTCGACCTCCGATCGCTCGTCGAGGTCGAAGACGAGCCGAGTCCGGTTCCGCTGGTTGTGCGTGATCATCGGCAGGTCCCGGAACTCCGGGTTCGCGAGACCGGGGAACTCACGTGTCAACGCCTCCCGGCACGTCTCCATCGCGCACGGGCAAGCGGTCATCCCGACTCCCTCCGCGCCGACCGCGCGCTCGAGCACGACCATTCCGTCTTGCGCGCGCCGCGCCCGTGCCTCGGCGAGAAGGGTGTAGTCCTCGAAGCTCCGCTTTTCCTCTGAGATCCCGCGGCGGAGGAAGTACTCCGCGGATGCTTCCACCGAGGCCTCGGTCGCATACGGGTGACGCGCGAGGAGCTCCCGGGCTATCGACGAGCACGCTGACTCGAGGCTCTCGACCGGACGGGTGACCGTGGCGTCGACCACCTCCGCGAGGATCTCGGCGTTGCGCGAGAGGTCCGAGCCTTTTCGACTCGAGGGAAGGTCGACGGCGACACGGAACGTGACCGAGAGGTGGTTCTCGCGCCCGGCACGCTGGACAGTCAGCGGCTTGCGGATTCTCGCGATGCCGACCGAACGGAGACGGAGCCGCCCCTGCGCCGGGGCCATCGCATGGACGTCCTTCATCGGCGGGTGGGACGGGTGGTCCACATAAATCGTTCCGGACGGCTCCTCGGGTGCTGGTTCCGGTTTCCGCGCATACTTATAGCGGGCCGTACGCTGGGTTGGTCGATGTCGGGGGCCGATGCGTCACCTTCCGCGCCGACGATGAGCTCTTCGGGGCCGTACGCCGAGCGCGAGCGACTGATCACGGAGAACCTGAAGCAGATCTACGATCCCGAGATCCCGATGAACATCGTCGACCTCGGCCTCATCTACGGGTTCGAGTGGAGCGGCGACGAGGTCACCCTGAAAATGACTCTCACCGCGCCCGGTTGCCCGGTCGCCGGTATCCTTGCTGAGGAGGTCAAGCTCGCGATCGAGAAGGTGCCGAATGTCAAGTCCGCGAAGGTTGACATGATCTGGGACCCCCCTTGGAGCCCGGACCGGATGAGCGACTTCGCGAAGCGGCAGTTCGGCTACGCCTGAGCCCGTGACCGACGGGCGATCCCCGGGCGCGGACGTGATCATCCGGGACGTGCGGTGGGAGGATTTCCCCGAGCTCCGGGATATTTACTACCGCCTCTACGACGAGCGCGACCGCGGCGAGCCGATCGGAATCACACTCTTTGGCGAACGCCCTTCCCCGGAGGACGAGGTCGACTGGTTCGCCCGGACCTATAGGGCCGTTCTGTCCGGAGACCAGGTGAAGTCGGTCGCGGAGGTCGCCGGTCATGTTGTTGGGAGCTGCGACATTCGCCGGCAGGCGCCCCACGCGTCCTCGGAGATGGGTCATGTGGCCGTCCTCGGCATCGTGGTCGACGCACCGTACCGCGGCCGCGGAATCGGAGAAGCGCTCATGCGCCATGCGATCGACCGGTCTCGGGGCCGGTTCGAGGTGATTCGCCTCAGCGTCTTCTCGATCAACGAGCGGGCCCAGCGGCTCTACCGCAAGCTGGGCTTCGTCCCCTGCGGCCATTATCCCCGTGCGGTTCGTCGCGGTACCCAGTACTTCGACGAGGAGGAGATGGTCCTCCTTCTCGAACCGGCGAACTCACCCGCAAGGAAGGGTTAAAGGGGACCGCTCGTCGACCCGTCGCCATGTCCGGCCACGAGGTCTGGCGGAGGGAGCTCGCGACCGAGCGGGAGATGAAGAACGAGTTCATGGCCCGTCACCCGGAGTCGCCGTTCGTTTCCGGCCGGGTTCCGTTCCATGACCTCCGCTACTTCCCGGCCGATCCGAAGTACCGGGTCCGGGCCTCTCTGCGCCGGCGTCCGACCCCCGAGGAGGCGTACCTGAGGACGAACCGCGACAACCAGTCGGTCATGCGTTACTTGGGCGACCTTGAATTCAAGCTGAGCGGCAAGGCGCTCCGCCTACGCGTCTACCATGCCGGAGAGGGGGTGGGTACTTCGGCCTTCGTTCCCTTCCGAGACCTGACGAGCGGGACTGAGAGCTACGGGGCGGGTCGCTACCTCACGCTCGAGCTCACCGAATCGGACGAGTACGACCTCGACTTCAACCGGGCGTTCAATCCCTACTGCGCGTACACCGACGAGTACGAGTGCGGGTATCCTCCTGCCGAGAACGATCTCCCCGTCGCGATCCGGGCCGGCGAGATGGTCTGGGCCGCGGATCGCAACCCGAGGACCCCATCGAGCGCCCTCCTGGCCCGGGTCCGCAAATTGCCGCCGAAGCGCGCCCGCGCCTCCTCGGGGGAGAAGCCGCTGACGCGCACACGTCGCCCTCCTACAGGTGCGGCAAGACGGCGGTAACGCCGTAGAGGACGAACTGCACGCCGACCGCGGCAAGGAGGATTCCGAGAACGCGCGTGAGCGCCATGACCCCCACGCGGCCGAGATAGTGAAAGATGCGCTGCCCGTAGCGCAGGACTATGAACGACGACGCCGAGACGACCGCAATCGCGACGAAGGCCGCGAGGATGCTCAGCAGATTGCTCCCGGCTTCTCCCTCGTAGATCATCACGGTCGAGATCGCGCCGGGTCCGGCCAGGAGGGGAATCCCGATCGGTACGATCGACAGCTCGTCGCGGCGAGCAATCGCGTCCTCACGATCGTCGGTGGAGAGCCGGGTGCGGGTAATCTCGCCCCGGAGCATGTCGTAGGCGATCATGAATAGGAGAATCCCGCCCGCGATTTCGAACGCACCGAGCGTGAATCCGAACGCCGCGAACAGGAACCGGCCCGCGAGGGCGAAGGCAGCCAGGACGCCTCCGAGAACGAGAACGCTCCGTCGCACCATGAACGCGCGATCCTCCTCGCTGAATCCCTCGGTCAGCGCCACGAAGAACGGCAGGGTTCCGATCGGGTCCACAATCGCGAATAGGGTGACGATGAGGGCCGCATACGCGGCGAAGTCGAACATCTCGGCTCGTCCCCGGTCGAACTCCCACGGAGCAAGCCGACCCTTGAACCCTTCGCCAAGGTCACCGAGACCTTAGCCGACCCTGGGGGTCCGTGCCTGACGACGAATCGAAGTGAAAGACTCTTGATGGGATCGGAGTTCTGGCCCCCGATCCAAGAGCCCGATGAACGCGGAATGGCACCGAACGCATCCGATGCCTCGGAATCCTTCCCTTTCCGAACGAGCGGAGTGGCACCGGGAACACGCGGCTCGATGCGGTTGCCGGCCGATCCCGCCTTCGATCGCTGAGGAGATTGGGAAGCGTCGCGTCCGGCCTTAGGCGACCCCGTGTTGGAGGTCGGCTATCGCACCGCCGCGAGAACCCGGTTCTCCCACCGAGCCCAGATCAGGTGGACCTCGCAGAATCCGGCACGGCGGAGGAGGCGAATGTGTCCTTCCAGATCCGGAGACACCGTCTCCGAGTGGGCATGGGGATAGCGAATCCGGTGCAGCTCGGCCTCGGCCGCCAGACGTGGGTCCCGGAGGACCGCGCGCCACCATGCGTCCCATCCGACGTCCGAGAGACGAATGCGCGCCGCGCGATGCCGAGCGACCGACCGGGATGCCTGTCGGAAGTGGGACGAATCGGCCGGGAAGGCGATGTGGTCGCCATCCAGGAACCACCCACCGTGGGGGAGGAGGTGGGCGACTCGGGCGTACAGCCGGGCGAGCTCGGGCGCCGTGAGCCAGTGCAGCGCGGTGGTCGAGACCGCAACGTGAAACCTCCTTCGGGGAAGGGACATGAACCAGTCTGGTCGGCGAAGGTCTGCATCGACCCAGGTCAGCCGGCCGCGCTGCTCGCCGAGACCGGTCCGCCCGATCGCGAGGAGTACGGGATCGTGGTCCACCAGAACGGAGCGCGCCTGGGGAAACCGACGAAGGATCCTCTCCGAAAGTGAACCCGTCCCACACCCGAGGTCGAGGACGTCAAACCGCTTGCCCGCCACCACCGCGAGCGCCTCCAACATTGCTTCGAACCTCTCGGCGCGATCGGGGATCAGCGAGTCCTGCTGTTCGTCCCATCGAGCCCTCCACTCTCGCGCCGCCGCCGCGGTGAGCCGAGGGCCGGAGGACTTCTTCGGAGAGTTGCTAGTAGCGCGTTTGGCCATCAGAAGCGGAGAGCCGCGTGGACCCATAAGGGAGTCACACAGGTCTAGTCGGCATCTATTCCGGACCGCGCTTTTGCGGCTCCCTCCACCCTTGCGCGTTTCCCCGTGCGGGTTGGAGAGCGGGCCGCCACCGTCCTCCGCCGCTTTGAGGGACGTCGACGTGCACGAGAGGGCCCGGCGCCAAGCGCCCTGACCTTGAGACGAACGACAATGGGGTCCGGCTGAGGGTTCGCAAGAAGTATCGTATAGTTTCCCGGGGTGTGCGGGTCGAAGTGAATCCGGGCCCGACCCGCCAGCCGCACTCGCTGGACGAACGGACCTCGGGGCGGGCCGAGCAGGAGGACGAACGAACGCCCTGGACGTGGATTGTCCAGCGCCACGTCGATCTGGCAGGAGGGCGCGTCCAGCTTTAGGTCGATCCGGACCGTGGAGGTCGGTTCGATCACCAAGTAGTTGGGGAGCCGCGCGAGCGCGACGGCCATGGCATACCCAGCCCGTTCACTACTCAAAAACCTGGCCGGGCGTCGAATTCACTCCGAGCACACTTAAATCACCAGCGAAGTTCGAGGCGCCGATGGCAGCGAAGCGGACCGCCGAAGCAGTTTGGGAGCACGATCTGTTGCACGGACAGGGCACGGTAAAGGGAACGAGCGGCGCGTTACCCGCGATCGGAGTCTCGTGGTCTTCCCGCACCGAGGCACCCGCCGGCAAGACCAGCCCGGAGGAGCTGCTCGCGGCGGCCCACGCCGCTTGCTACTCGATGGCCCTCTCGGCCGGGCTCGGCCGGATGCAGAAGCCTCCGGAACGCCTCGACGTCCGCGCGACCGCGACGTTCGACAAGGTTGGTGAGAGTTGGAACGTCACCACGATGGAGATCCAGGTCGTGGGAAAGGTGCCGGGCCTGAGTGCGGCCGAGTTCAGCGCCGCGGCCCAAGCGGCGGCCGAAGGGTGCCCGATCTCCCGCGCGCTGAAAGGGAACGTCGCCGTCTCGGTCAACGCGAAGCTCGCGTAGGTCGGTCGCTCTGACCGGCGCTTATGCGCCGAAGTCCGAGAGATTCCTCTGGCCGCGTTTTCCCCCGGAACGCCCGCCTTCCGCGCCCGACCGCTTGATACCGTCCGTCGGCTCCGGTTTCGGGGTCTCGGTCGACCCAAGGAACCCTCCGACCTCCGGGGCACCCGGTTCGACCGACAGGAGGTAGGCTATCTCTTCCGGGAGGAGCCCGAGCTCTCGAGCGATCGCCACCGATACCGACTTCAGCTCCGGGCGCACCCGTCGACCTTGTGCCGATCGGAACAAGGTCTCGAGGAACGGCAGAACGGTCTCGCGGGTCTTCCGCTGTGAGAGGTGGAAACGAGCGCCCGCCTTTGCCGCGAGCGAATCCCGTAGTGCGCGCTGGCCGCGCGAGTATCCCATGGCGCCCAGGAATTGGGGGAACGCCACCCCGCCACCCCCCGTGGCCGGTTGATCTCGGAGGGCGAGAGAGACCCCTCCGGTAAGGAGCTCCGAGCCGTAGCTCCATTGGCTCCAGACCCGAGCGCGTCGCGCGCGGTCTAAGAATTGCGCCGCCACCGCCAGGGCCTGAAACCCGGCCTCGCGCCGCTTCGCGTCCGGTGCGAAATGGGGCAGGTTCTCCTCGATCCAGGGCAACAGGTCGTCTGGAGGCGCGTCCAAACGGTCCTGGACCTCGACGTTCCGGTAGTATCGGGGGGTAGTGAGGACCTCTTCGGTCAGCGCAGCAAGGTCAGCCGCCAGATCCCGCCCACCGAGGACCGCCAGCTGCGCCCGCTCCACTGACACCGAAGCTATCGCGTCCAGGTCGTTGAGAGCGGCCCGCAGATCGCCGCGCGCGCGCTGGACGATCTCGCCGACCGCTCCGGGAGGAACTCGGATGCCCTCCTCTCGAACCACCTGTTCCAATCGTTGCCGGAGGTCGATGTCGCGAATGGGGAAAAATCGAATCCTGCGGACTCCCCGCTGGAATACGGGAGAGTACCGGGTCAGCACGCGCTCATCGTTCACGGTGAGGATGAGCGGCTGCCGGGTCGACTTGACGAGGCGCGCGATCGCGGCCATCCCTCCGCGGTCAGAGAGATCGGGCGGTCGACCGGCGCTCCTCCATTCATCGATATCCCGACGCGCGTTCGGCAATCGCGCCCACGCGGAATTGCCGGGCGACCGGGGTACGTCGTCCCAGTCCGCAAATGCCCCGGGCTTCGCTCCGGGCTTCAGCCCGTATGCGGCGTTCAGCGCGTCGAGCGTCTGGTATCTTCCTCGCAGGAACTCCCGAAGCGACGGCGGCTCAGGCCGGGGCCGGGCGGTTTCGCTCAGCCGGCCCGTTAGAGAATCGGCCTCGTCCAGCAGGATCAGAGCTCTGGGGCGGCCGCCTCCGACGAGAGGTTCGGCCAGCGTGTGCGTGATCGCCGCCCGGCCGGCGACCTGCTCGACCGCGGTCTCGTTGCGCGCGTCCGAGGCATTCATTTCGACCAGAGTCCAACCGTACTCTAAGGCTACCGCGAGGGCGGCGGTCGTTTTCCCGACACCGGCCGGCCCGGAGAGGACCGCTGCCCGTTGGCTAGGAGGATGGGCCCCTTTCCATGACTCGGCCCAGTCCCGGAGCTCGGAACGAGCTCGCGGATTCCCCACGAGGGCGTCGAGTCGCTTCGGGCGCAAGCGCTCGACCAGCGGAAGCTGGGAACGAGCCGCGGGAGGCATCTCACCCCCACACCAACATCTCCATATGAACTCCGAGAATACACCTTCGACACGTCGGCGCGACCGATCAGCGGGGCCCCGCGACCCTCTGACATTCGAGGTTGATGCGGAAGCTGGAGTCGAATCATCCGATGACTGAACCGATCGAACGCCGGGCGCTCGCGGGGACTCGGCTCGACACTTCGGTCCTCGGGGTTTCTCTCGCGTTCGGTCCGAGGCCCTTCCCGGACGAGGACCGGGCCGCCCGGACGGCACTGGGAAAGTTCTTCGCGGAAGGGTTTACCACGTTCGATCTCACCTCTGCGCCTTCCCTTGCTCGGGCGAGCCGGCTCCTCCTCTCCACGGTGACCGAGCGCGACGATCGCGTCGTCTTCCTGGTCGGGGTTCCAGGGCGAGCTTCCGCCGCTTGGACGGAGGCGGGCGCTCGGCTCCCCTCACGGACCTCTCCCACACGGAGAGGCGAGTTTCCCGGACCGCCGATGGAGATCCTTCGAGCCCTGAGCGCTCGTGGCTCGGTCGTGATCGACTGGGATCCGGACATCGGAACACCCGAGGATGTCGACTCGACCACTCGATGGCTCGACGAGCTCGAGGCCGAGAGCTTGATCGTCGGACGCGCCCATCACATTCCGCCTCAGCGTCTTCCACTGATCCAATCCGCCCCAGCTACCCTGGGTCCGCTGATCTCCTCCGAACTCTCGCTGCTGGATCCTTTGGCGGTCGAGTCGCTCTCGACGCTGTTCTCCCACCGTCCAGGGTCGGTTCTCGTTCACGATCCGTTCGCGGGGGGACTCCTCGACGGCTCCCGCTTCTCCCGCGGCCTCGGCGATCGAGCGCAGCCGGCTCCGCCGACCGATGTGCGGGCCCTTCGAAGGGAGTACGAGCCGGTCCTGCGCCTCGAGCCGCTGACACGGAATCATCGTCGGACGCTCGCCCAAGCTGCACTCTACTACCTACTCCGGTGGAAATGGACCGCGGCCGTCATGATCCCCCTCGCTGCCGCAAATCGACGGGAGGAGTTCCGAACTGCTCTCTTCTTGGATCGCGAGTGCGACTCCGACCTCGAATCGCTGGGATTGATTCCCCGGAGCGACGCCTCGGGGCCGTCGAGCTCCCTCCCTTCAGGTTGATATAATCCCGCCCGGCTGTCCGACCATGCTCGCGGTGGGACAGGAAGCTCCCGACTTTTCCGGTACCATCGCGGATGGCTCCAAGCTGACGCTTTCGAGCTTCCGCGGTCGGCCGGTGGTCCTCTACTTCTATCCGAAGGCGAACACGCCCGGCTGTACGCTCGAAGCTCGCGGCTTCACCGAACATTTCCCCGAGTTCCAGCGGGCCGGGATCTCCATCATCGGGGTCAGCGTCGATTCGGTCGGTGCGCAGAAGAGCTTCGCCGAAAAGTGCTCGATCCCGTTTCCCCTGGTCGCGGACCGGGACAAGGCCATCGCTCGCCAGTACGGTGTCCTTGGACTATTGGGAACCGCAAAGCGCGTGACGTTTTTCCTGGATGCCAGCGGACGGGTCGTCGATGTCGTCGAAGGGATGATGCCGGGTCCGCACGTCCAGCGTGCGCTCTCCAAGATTCAGGCGCCCCCGAGTTGAGCCCTCCGCGCGAGGGGCCCACTGACGTCTTCTGGGCATTACCGCTCGCGAACCTTTCTATCTCGGCGGGTGCTCGGGGCGGGGAAGCCCTCCTATGAAGATCCAGACCGTCGAGCCGATCGAGGTCGCGGCGCCCGCGGACGAGCTCTCCTCGCCGTGGAGCTCGACGGTGATCCTCGTGAAGGTGACCACGTCGACCGGCGCGGTGGGTTGGGGGGAGGCGCCGACCACGCTGATGACGCACCCCGTGCGGGAGAGCGTCCGAGAGGTCGCCCGGTTCTACGAAGGTCAGTCACTCGACGACCATGTGGCCTGCTTGCGCCGGTACGAGATCTACTCGTTCTACCGCTCGCGCTCGATGGAGGCGACGAGCGCGCTTTCTTCGGTCGACATCGCTTGCCACGACCTCGTCGGTCGCGAGCTCGGCGCGCCGATATCCCGGTTGGTCGGCAGGCCCATCCGCGACCGCGTTCGAGCGTACTCGAACGGGTGGTACTCCGACTGCATTGCTCCTGAGGAGTTTGCCGAGAAAGCGCGCGCGATGGTCCGCGCCGGCTTCCGGGCACTCAAGTTCGACCCCTTCGGCGATCAGTACCGGGTCCTCTCCGCGGAGGGCCTTGCCGCCGCCGTTGCGCGTGTGGGCGCCGTCCGCGAGGCTGTTGGCGACTCGGTGGACCTCCTGATCGAGTACCACGGGCGGTTTCTCCCCGAACCCGCGATCCGCGCCGGTCGCGCCTTGGATGAGTTCCACCCGGCGTTCATGGAAGAGCCGGTCCTCCCCGAGCTCTGCGACGCTCTCGCTGAGTTCCGGAGATCGGTCAAGACCCCGGTCGCGCTCGGCGAGCGTTTGCTCACCGCAGCCGACTTCGAGAGCTTCCTCTCCCGCGGTCTGGTCGACATCCTGCAGCCAGATATCACGAATTCCGGCGGGTTCACGTACGGCCGAGAGATCGCCGGCGTCGCGACCGCCCGAGGCGCTCCGGTCGCTTACCACAATGCGTTCGGACCGGTACAGACCGCGGCAACGCTTCAGATGGACGCGACCCTGCCGACGTTCTTTCTCCAGGAAAGCTTCGAGGCGAGCTGGCCGGATTGGAAACGCTCGCTCGTGAGGGGGTACTCGATTGAAGGGGGAGAGTTCCCCATCCCCTCGAAGCCGGGGCTCGGAATCGAGGTCGACGAACGCGCGGTCGACCGGTACCGCTCCGAGATCATCGACCCGATTGGACCGGAGCCTCCCTGGGTTATCGCCGGAACGTGGGTCCGCCGGAGCCCGGCGGGCTCGGGCCGGCAAGGGACGGAGAAGTCCCTACAGCCGCGCGCCTAGCCGGGCCCTAAGGGCCCGAACGACCTCCTCCGGCGAGCGTTCCGGTGCCGATTACGAGCTGGGCCCTCCCTGGGGTGGGCGGGTCTTCCTCCGTCCAGCCCAGTACGCTCCCAATCCCGAGAGCAGCGATCCGATCGCGACCAGGACCCCCACCTCGACGAAGGTGAACGACCCGATCCCGACGCCTCCAGCGGAGGCATCGGGCGTGGCGTGGAGCGACCCGACCTCCGCCTGGAGGGCGGCGAGCTCCCCCAGATCCGCAGTGATCTCGGCTTCGGTCGAGGTCACCCCCGCCTGGAGCGAAGCGACCTCGGTCTCGTTGACGGTCGTCTGGGACTCCAATTCCGCGACTCGGGCGCCGAGGGTGGAGAGCGTGGTCTGCACCCCGCTCAGATCAGCCTGGACCGCCGCAATCTCATCGGCGGCGCTCGCGAGCTCGGTCGCGCTCGCATCGTGGCCCGCGGCGAGGCCAGAGACCGTGGCGCTCAACGAGGGAAGTGCGGAGGCTTCCTGAGCGAGTTGCGCCTGGGCTCCACCGAGGTCCGCGGCGATGGCCGCGGCCTGGTTATTGGCATACAGCTCGAGGGTCTCCACCACGGGTGCCAGCGACGGTACGGTCTCGATGAACTCGACCGTGTACAAGCCGTCAGCCAGATTCGCGGTGTTCAGCGAGTAACTCCCCGTGAGCCCGACCGCGAGCGGTGTGATGCTTCCGGACGGCGAGATCAGTTCGAGCGATCCCTGAGCGCCCACGACGTCCGTGCCGGCAAACGTCAGTAGATCGTCGCCGGTGATCGCCGGTCCGCTCGTGGCGGCCGACAGAGTAGCCGGCACGAACGCCACCGGGTCGGCCCAGACGAACTGGAAGACGTTCGGAGGGTTGAACCCGCATATCGCGAAGTAATAGCCGTAGCCGGCAAGGGCCCCGCAACCGGTGATCTCGTAGGTCGCCTCACCCGCGCCGACGATCGAGACGACGACCGGCCCGCTCATCGGGGTGGTAAGGTCGACGGAGAGCGTGCCGGTGTAGGTCGTGTTGGCGGGGAAGGTAACGTTGTCGTACATCCCGGCCGACCCGCCGTCGCTCACGTTGAGGTATTCGAGGTAGTTCATGTCGTAGAACTCGATGTTGCCGGTCACGTGGCCGGCGGAGACCGCGAGCTGCTGGTCGAAGTACCCGCTCCCCGGTTCGGAGACGACCGTAACGAGGTTCGACGTCAGCCCGTCATACGATGCCTGGAGCGTGAACGACACCGGAAGGATCGGCGGGGTGACGATGTCGTTGTAGTCGTAGCCGACCGATTCCCACGCCAGGATCCAGTCGATGTAGTACTCGCCGGAGTCCGTCCAGAACGCGCCGGTGCCCGAGGCCGAGGTTAAGTACGAGCCGATGACGGAGCCCGGGGCATCCCACGAGACGGGGATCGACGGGTCCGGCACGGCGGCCGACGGCACGTCCACGACCGTCTGCGTGATCTCCGCCCCACCGACCGGCACACCGTTCAGCGTGACGAGGGCCGTTCCGCCGGTGAGGGTCGGTGCGATCCCGGTAGACGTGAACATGGGGACCTCGGCCTCACCGGTCGTCACGAGTCCGAGGGGCGTCTCGACGCCGAGCGTCAGCGTTCCGCTCGAGAGCAGGGGTTGGATCACGGCAAAGTCCTGGAAGGTCCAGGGGGGTGCGGGCACTTCCGATAGGGATACGAGGTAGAAGTAGCCGTACTCGCTCCCGTTCGTGAACGGATTCTGGGCAGTCCACAGCGGGGTGTACGAGAACATGTCCCCGGAGATGTCGCGCGTGGACCGGACGCCTCCGCTGTACGTCGTCAGGGCGAAGGCGCCCGTGTACGGCACACCACTGGAACTGATGAGCTCGAACTCATAGGTCGACCCCGCGACGAGGCTGGTGACGGGGACGAGCGTACTTCCTTGTTTCTCGACCACGTAGAACGCGAGATCGTCGAGCGCGCGCTGGGTCGCCGGTATCGCACCGATCAGAACTCGATCGAGCTTGCCCACGTTGACGAGGCCCAGGCCCTGCAGGTAGTTCCACCCCGGCCCCGCCGAGTTGTTCAGCGTCGCGTACCAGTACGGCAGGTTCTGGTCCTGAGGGAACTCGTCTTGCGAGGAGAGGAGGTACGTCCCGAAGAGGTTCGAAGGCGCCCAGAGGCCGCCAAAGTAGTAGGTCCCCGGGCCGAACTCGTTGAGCAGGTAGAACCCGCCGGTGCCGATATTGGTCATGTCGACGAACGGGTCGACGCTCACGGCTCCCGCCTCCGCGGCGTTGTGCGCTTCGAAGAGGAGCGCGTTGATCTCCCCGAACTTCGGGGCATTGAACGCCACGAGCGATTGTTCTTCGATAAGCGCCCACTCCCCGGCGAAGACCGGCGTCGCGAACGAGGTTCCGCCGTACGTGAGCTGCCAGGCGCCGAAGACGTAGATCGACATGTTGAAACCCGCGCTCCCTGAGACGACGGGATCGATCAGCGCGCCACTGCTGTACGTGTCGAGGGCGTTCTGCCACCACGGCTGAGGCTGGCTCGCCGACTGTCCGAATCCTCCACCGGTCTCTCCGGGAGGCAGCGCGTAGATCGTTTCGGTCGGGCTGAACTTGTACACTAGTTCCTCGGACCAGTAGGTGAAGCTCGCGAGCCCGCTTACCGGAGCCACGACCATCAATTCTCCCGAGATGTTGGTCGAGACCCCGGTGTTCGGGAACTCCTGCCCGTCATACTCGGCGGTGGCCATCCCGCCGCCCACCGAAGTGACCCCCTCGGCGTCGGCCGGGATGTCCGGCTGAAGCGGGAACGGGTACGTCGTGGGACCGGAGTCGCCGGAGGCGAAGATGTTAGTCACGCCGATCGCCGCGAGCTCGTCGAGGGCGTTGTTCTCGATCTGGAGATAGACCGGTGTGCCGAAGATCGCGGTGAGCTCCTCGCCGGTGCCGTACGAGTTGCTCGTGATTGTTACGGAGGAAGCGGCAAGGCTAGTGGTGCTGCTGGTGGTCCCGGTCACCAGGTTCAACACGTCCGAGCCGGCGGGCAGGGTCTCTGGGCTTCCGGTCGCGAGGTACTGGGCCGTGAGCCCGTACGCGGTGTCGAACGATGTGAGGGAAGAATCGCCCACGCTGATCAAATCGATGTGCGCGCGAGGGGCCATCGCCGCGGCGTACTCGATGTCGAGCGAAGTTTCCCCCGTCCAGCCATAGACGAGACCGTTGTCGATGCACCCGGCGAGATTCGTGTCGTTGAAGAACTCGAACGGGGTGTTGATCCCAATCACCGTGAGCCGGCTAAGAACCTTCAGTCCCGTGTAGTTCTGGAACGCCTCGAGGTCGCTTGCGTACGGACATCCCACGTCGATGATCCCGATCGTGATCCCCTGTCCCTCATCGGACGCACCGTTGATCGCGTCCGTTCCGTGCCAGAGACTGACGGCCCCGGTGAGCGCCGGCATGGTACACGGGAAGAAGAACTGCCAGTCGATCCCCTCGAGGAGCCCCCATGTGTAGTTTTGTGTGTGGCATCCCGAGCCCACCCGCCCTCCGAGGGCTTGGGCCGCCGGAATCGTCGTCGCCGTGTCCTGGGCCGGGATCGATGTGTCGGCTCCGAGCGCACTCAACGACGTGCCCGGAGAGAGACCGGGAAATGCCGTCGCGACCTCGGGCTGCGCGAAGACCGTGCTGAGTCCCGCGACGCTTCCGACTTCCATCGAGCCGGGAAGGTACGCGGCCTCGGTGCTCAAGAAGACCGTTCGGTTAGTGGTGCTGTTGAGGCCCGCGCTCGCGTCTCCGAAGAGCGGGTTCCATTCACCGGGGGAATAGTACTGCTCCGAGAAGGCGGCAATCTGGGTATGGAAAGCCGCTTCGATTCCGGGAATTGTACCGGTCACGCTGATCATCATGCGGCCGGGGTCCGGTTGCACCGAAAGACCGTACTGAGCAAAGTACGCGAGATCCGAGGCGTACTGCTCGGCCGAGGCACCGAAATCGGCCCCGAGCCCGCCCAAGGTTAGGAAGTGATGGTACATCGGGCTCGCCGGGTTCTGGATCTGCTCGACGTAGTTCTGAAGCGACTCGGAAGCCCCGACCGAGACCTCCACGCTCATCTCCTGGCTGGCGAGCGTCGGGTCCTCATCGGGAACGAGTGTGTAACCGTAACCTGCGGCCTGCTGGGACGTATCGGAGGAATACGATGCGGCACTGACCTGGACCAGTGGCCCCCCGGCGGGCGACGCAGTCGGGAGGACGTCCGTCGTAATCGGTGCCGGGGTCGTCCCATGCGCACCTGCCGACTCGAACGGAATCGAAGCGAGACCGAACCCGATGACCGCGAGCAGACCGATCGCCACGACGAGCCCTCGGGAAGATGTCACGAGCGCTTTCGCCACCATACTTCGCCAAACCTCGCGCGGGATTCGGTCGGCCGAGATAATCGCGTTTCGAAATTCCCCTGTAACCCCCTTGAGTGCACCGGGCCCGCCCACTCTGACAGTACGGTGGCAAAGCGAGGCGGAGCGTCAGTCCCGCGTCCAAGCGAACGGCCCGGTGAGGGCTCCCGAGAGGTCAGCCCAGTTCTGAATCTCGTGCTGGAGCCTTGGGAGGCTCGGTAGGCTCGATTCGAGGGGACGGAGGCGACCGACCTTCTCGATCCAAGAAAACGTGCTCTTCGTAAGGGATCCCGGATCGCTTAGGACTACCAACGAGATCCGCGGGTGGGCATCGAGCCAACGGGAGGTCGAACGGGATGATGGGGCATCCGGCCCGGTAACGAGGAAGATCGGCTCCTCCGGTCCGTGGTGCTCTGCCACTCGATCGAGGAAGGCCCGGAACTCCGCGTCGATCAAGGTCCGCCACGACCCTCGGGGATACCGGTGCCGCATCAGGCTCACGCACGCCGCGAGATCGGAAATCTGGCCGGAGGAACGGACCCCTCCGCGCACTGAGGGGGTCCCGACCCTCCTCTTCGTCGGCGATGACGAACCGCCCGGTCCCGCCGGGCCCAGGCAGAGGGTCACGGCCCACCGGGGCGGGTCGAAGAACACTCCGGCCACGTCGATCGACCGGGGGAGGCCGACGCCCCCATGAGAGAGCTGGACGATTCGAGACGAGTGGGGTCGAATACCGAACCTCAACCATACCCGGCGCACCGAGGCATGACTGACCCCGATCTCGCGTGCGAGGGTCCGGGTTGACCAGTACCGACCCCTCGTCGGCGGACGACTGAACGTCTTTGAAACGATCAATCGGATCGTAGCATCCGATAACGGTCGACGGGGAGTGGACCGGGGAGCATCGCGGAGAAGTCCGGACGCTCCGAGGAGAGCGAACCGCCGAAGCCAGCGGGTCACTGTCACGGTCCGCACTCCCAGGAACGACGCGATCTCGCGACGGGAGAGGCCGCTCGCCGCGAGGAGGACAATGCGCGACCGGATGACGAGCCGGTAGGGAGTGAGCCTCCCGCGCGACCAGCCCTGGAGTTGGTTCCGCTCGGCGTCGGTGAGTGGCCGGATGCGGAATCCCCCCTCGGCGGGAAAGAGGGGAGTCGACTTATCACCTCGTCGAGATCCCGTCGCTCGCGCGCGTCGGCATTAGCTCGAACGACCTTCCTTTCATCCCATCGACTCGCGAGAGAGCGTCCCCCGGACGATTCGAACAAAGGGCGTACCCTACAACATGGTTCCAGATTATAGCGGGCCGCACTCGGGGTGGACAACGACTCTGAGCGCCCGTAGCTCGTCCGAGTTCACGTCAAGCCGCCGGAGAGGATTGAACTCCCGACCTGCTGATTACAAATCAGCCGCTCTACCGACTGAGCTACGGCGGCACGAGTCCGGCACGCACGCCGGACCACATAATAGACCTCCGCCAATGGAGCACGATTCGGTGGCCTGCGGCGAGCTTACTTACCCTGGCATGGCCTCGCGCGTCGGATGACCCGAACGCTCGAATCCGATCGTGTGGTCCGGGCCCCCCGGGGCAAGGAGATTTCTTGCCGCGGCTGGCCCCAAGAGGCCGCGCTGCGGCTATTGATGAACAACCTCGATCCGGAGGTCGCGAAGGACCCATCGCACCTGATCGTGTACGGAGGTCGAGGGAAGGCCGCCCGGGACTGGGAGTCATTCGATCGAATCGTCGGGGCCCTTCGAACCCTCGGAGAAACCGAGACCCTACTCGTCCAGTCTGGGAAGCCCGTGGGCATCTTCCCCACCCATCCGGAGGCTCCGCGGGTTCTCATCGCGAACGCACTGGTCGTTCCCCGCTGGGCGACGGACGACATCTTTTGGGACCTGGAAAGCCGCGGCCTCACGATGTACGGTCAGATGACCGCCGGCAGCTGGATCTACATCGGGACCCAAGGGATCCTGCAAGGGACGTACGAGACGCTGGCCGCTCTGGCCCGGACCGAATTCCACTCGCCCGACCTGAATGGGCGCTGGATGCTCTCCTCGGGTCTCGGCGAGATGGGCGGTGCCCAACCGCTGGCCGTTACGATGCTCGGGGGAGCCGCGCTGATCGTCGACGTCGATCCTCGAGCGATCGACCGTCGCCTCTCCCATCGGTACCTCGACGTGGAGGCCCAGAGTCTCGATGACGCTCTCACCCGCGTACAGAAGGCCGTCGCTACTCGAACCCCCCTTTCCGTGGGTCTCTGTGCGAACGCCGCTGACGTGTACCCCGAGATCGCACGACGGGGAGTCCACCCCGACGTCGTCAGCGACCAGACTGCCGCGCACGACCTGCGCGTGGGCTACATTCCTCAAGGCCTCACGGTGGAAGAGGCCGCCACGGTACGCGCCGCCGACCTCCCACGCTACCTCGAGAAGGTCAGAGCCTCTCTTGCGATCGAAGCGAGGGCGATCCTCGAAATGCGCCGCCACGGTTCGGTTGCGTTCGATTACGGGAACAACTTCCGCGCGCAAGCCCGGGACGCCGGCGTCGCGGACGCATTCGATATCGCCGGGTACGTTCCCCGGTACATTCGGCCTCTATTCGCGGTCGGGAGCGGACCGTTCCGATGGCTCGCGCTCAGCGGTGATCCCGAGGACATCCACCGGATCGACCAGATGATCCTCACGGAATTCAAAGAGAACGAGCACCTGTGCCGGTGGATCCGGCTCGCGGGCGAGCGGGTCAAGTTCCAGGGTCTCCCGGCACGGATCTGCTACATGGGGTACGGCGAGAGGGAGAAGTTCGGGCACCTCGTCAATCAGCTAGTCCGCGACGGGGAGGTCCACGCACCGATCGCAATCGGTCGGGACCATCACGATACCGGCAGTGTCGCGAGTCCATTTCGAGAGACCGAGGCGATGCGGGACGGTTCCGACGCGATTGCCGATTGGCCCATCCTAAATGCGATGTTGAACGTCGCGAGCGGCGCTACTTGGGTCTCGGTCCACCACGGGGGTGGGGTCGGGATCGGCAACTCGATCCACGCGGGACTCGTCGTCGTGGCCGACGGCACCTCGGACGCTGACCGCCGAATCGGCCGGGTCCTCCACAACGACCCCGGGAGTGGCGTCGCCCGACACGCGGACGCGGGGTATCCGGAGTCGCTGCGCATCGCCGCGACGGCGCGGTTTCGGATTCCCGGACAGGGCGACCCGCCGCCCGGATAGTCGACTCGGGCCCACCCTACCGCATGTCACACCTTCGCACGGGGTCTAAAGGCCCCTTCAAGGCTCGAGGCAGTCCCTTATGTCGGGGAGACCCGAATCCCCCCCCGCGGACGGAGTGAGCTCCGTCAAAGGAAAGGACCATGGCGACAAAGAGCGGAATGAAAGCCTGGATCGCGACAGGAGTCGCGCTCTTGGTGGCAGTCGCGATCGTTCCGGCGCTTGCGGGCGCTGCGAACGCCGCTCCGGTCACCACGGCCACGACCCCGACCGCGAACCAGTGGAGCTACGGCGGACAGGGATGGTCCAACGGGACCGTCCAAATCGGGAACGCGACGATCAACTGGACGGGAATGTACGGGTGGACCGTGACTTTCACGGTCACTCAGACTTCGACCACCCCGGGGATCTGGATGGTGGAGGAGCAGCGCATGGTCGGTGCGACGCTCCAGGTGACGCTAACCACCCCAGTGCGCCTGGTGCAGTACTTCTACCATGCCCAGGAAAACGACACGGCGTTCGCGAACGTGACGAATGGCTCAGTGGTCTACGTGAACGGCTCGGCCGTCCCGGCGCTCGGACTCATGAACGCCTCGGCGAACGTTAACGCGCTGATCGACCAGTCGATCATCGGGACCTTCAACGGTCACACGCGGAGCGCCTACCTCAACGTGACCGGAAGCGGCCACGCCCAGACTTCCTTCAGCCCGTCCCTCGGGTTGATCCCGCTGAACCTCTCGGGCGTCAACATGTGGAACTCCTCGGCGACCGCGTCCCCCTCGGCCGCGTGGACGATCAGCTGGGCCTGGTCGAACCAGGGATACAACGGCACCGTCCGCTCGGGTTCGGGCTCGGAGAGCGGGAGTCTCAGCGCGACCGTGCTAGTGACCGTCCAGGGCTACACGGTGCCGGTCCACCACACGTTCACGGACGGCAAGACACGGGTCGGGATCGTTCTAGTAGTCAACGGTCCGTTTGACTGCTACGACCTCTTCATCCTGATCCCCCACGGACTCGACCTGTTCGGCGGAGCCAGCCAGCCGTTCGACTCGCTCTCGTTCGGGGCCTCCACCATCTCGGCGGAGAACCTCTACTTGAGCGCGGGTCCCGGCGGGCCGGCCGTCACGGCGGCCGACCAGACGTTCGGCTCCAGCGACACGGGGATCGTGGCGGCGCTTACCGGCGGGGTGAACCCCGCGGCGAGCGCATCGAACATCCCCGGCACTACGGTGTATGGGCAGCCCCTTACCACCGCACAGGCGCAGTCGATCGACCACAGCCTGACCAGCACCAAGACCGGATCCGCGAGCGGTTCCTCGCCCACCCCGATATCGGGCGCGCTACTGCTCGGTGTGGTCGTCGTGGCAGCGGTCATCGCGGTGGTCGGGACCGTCGGAGTGATCGAATGGCGATCGTACGCCCGACGCCGGTCGAAGAGCGGACTCGTGGGCGGCTACGGTGAGAGCTGGCCAAGTGGCGTTCCCCCCGCCTCGGCCATCTCTCCCAGCGCTCAGGCCCCGTCCGCCCCCATGAGCGGTCCGGAGTCCGTAGAGGACCCGAACCGCAAGATGTAGGCGCGACCGCGCGCCCAAGGTGGGTCCCCTCGGGGACCCACCAACCCCTTCGTTTCTTTTTCTGTTACCTGGCGAAGGAACGCTAGCGCGAGGATGGAAGGCCGAGCCGGCGGATGGCCGCATCGAGGATGCGCCGGTCGGTCTCGTACGGAACTCGGCGCCAAGCCTCGGCCGGAGCAAGCCACTCGAACCGATCGAAGATCGATTCGGGCCGGACGTTCAGTTCCTCCGTTCGGGCCAGAAAGTAGACCGTGGACTTGTAGATGTTCTGCCCCTTAGCAGGGCGGAAGAACCTGTAGGAGACCTCTCCGAGTTCCTCGTCCAGATGGATTGCTCTCAGCCCCGTTTCCTCTCGCACTTCGCGGATCGCGGCCGCCGCGAGCGACTCGCCCGGGTCAACGTGACCCTTCGGGAGGCACCACCGGTCCTCCTCCTTCTCGTGAAGCAGAAGGACCCGGTTGCTTGGCACTTGAACCACCACCGCACCCGCGGCAAGCTCTGGCACGATGGGAGCCTCTGGCTGGAACGGCTCTGATCGTCGGGCCATTCGGCCGCCGACCCCGCGCGAGCCTATCAACTCTCGGACTCACTAGATGGTCCGACGCCCACCGAACTTGGGTGAGGGCCCGGCGGAATTTTAAGGCCGGGTCCCCCTCGGCCCCGTCGGATGTTGGACGAGCGGGAAGAGTACCACGACCTCGCCGACCTCATCCGTCGGAAGGCGGCGAAGAACGGGACAAGGCCCGCTTTGCGGTTCCGGGAGCGCGTACTGAGCTACGAGGACCTCGACCGCGAGACGGAGCTCTTCGCCGCCGGCCTTTCCCGGGCTGACATCGCTCCGGGCCAGCGGGTCGCGACCCTTCTGTTCAATACCCCGGAGTTTCCGATCGCCTGGTTTGCAGCGGCGAAATCCGGCACGGTTCTCGTCCCGCTCAACACCGCCCTCAAGGGCGATATCTTGCGCTACGAGCTCACCGACAGCGCGCCCGCCGGAATCGTGGTCGACTCGAGGCTGTGGGGCGCGTACGAGCCCCTGCGCCGGGAACTCAAGATCGGGCAGGAGTGGCTCGCCGGACCCCGGAGCCCTGGGTCTCCCGTCCCGGGTGACGTCCCTTGGTTCGAGGAGCTTCGGGCGGAGCGGCCGCTCGCGACCCCTCCCCCGATTCGGCCCAGCGACCCGATCTCGGTCATGTACACGAGCGGTACGACCGGACCA
This sequence comes from Thermoplasmata archaeon, assembly GCA_030038895.1. Lineage (GTDB taxonomy): Archaea > Thermoplasmatota > Thermoplasmata > Lutacidiplasmatales > UBA184 > Lutacidiplasma. The sequence goes on along the minus strand of JASHQX010000056.1, from coordinate 1,095 downwards.
CCCAAGGGAGCGATCATCCCGCACGAGAAACAGGTGAGTACGTCCCGCGAGATCGGAGAGCGGAGTCGCCTCTCGGGGGACTCGGTCCTCTTCACCGCCCTTCCGCTCTTCCACTGTAACGCCCAGGAGATGACCGCGCTGACGGCCCTCCTCTACGACCTGACCGCCGCGTTCGACGAGCGGTTCCACGCGTCCACCTTTTGGGAGACCGCGAACGAGTTCCGGGCGACCCACGTTTCGCTCCTGATCGCGATGATCAATGTGCTCTACAAGCAGCCCCCCCGTCCGATCGACACGCAGCACTCCGTCCGCACGGCTCTGACGGCGGGGACGACGCGCGCGATCTGGCCGGATTTCGAGCGGCGATTCGGCGTCACCGTCATCGAGCTCTACGGGATGACGGAATGCGGCTGCACCACCCTCATGAACCCGCCGGACCGCATCCGGGTAGGGTCCGTCGGCACCCCGCTCGGCTTCGTTGAGGCTGACGTGGTCGACGACGATGATCGTCCGGTGCCGCCTCGGATCCGGGGCGAACTCGTCGTCCGTCCACGTGCGCCGTTCACGATGTTCCTAGGGTACCTCAACCAGCCAGAGAAAACGGTCGAAGCGTGGCGCAATCTCTGGTTCCATACCGGCGACTTTGTCACGCGGGACGAGGACGGGTACTACTATTTCGTCGATCGGAAGAAGGACGTGATCCGGCGACGAGGGGAGAACCTCGCTCCGTACGACGTTGAGACCGTTCTCAACCGCCACCCCGCCGTCTTCGAGTCGGTGGTCGTCGGGGTTCCGTCCCCGCTCGGGGAGGAGGACGTCAAGGCGTTCGTCCAGCTGCGGCCGTCGGCCCACGTCGAGGCGCGCGAGCTCTTCGAGTTCTGTGCCGAGAACCTGCCGTTCTTCATGGTCCCGCAGTACCTCGAGTTCATCGAGGAGATCCCCAAGACCGCGAACCAGAAGGCCCAACGGTACGCGCTGCGCGGACGCAGGGGAGGGTCCGAGTACGATCGCGACCAGCTCGGGGTCACGGTCCGCAAGCCGTGAGGGGCGGAGATCCCGCCGCCGACTGGTGTTGCTCGACGCGAACATCCTCTT
>JASHQX010000055.1 GCA_030038895.1 Thermoplasmata archaeon | reverse complement strand
AGGAATCGTGATACACAACCGTGGCCAGTAGCGCCTGAGTGGTCCTATGACCAGTCCCAAGCCAGGAAGCCTGGTGCACGTCGAGCTCGCTTCGACGAATCCAAAGGCGACCCGCAAGTTCCTCGAGGAGGTCTTCGACTGGCGGTTCGAGACAGTGCCTGGCCTCGAGTACTATCCGTTCGGGACGCCGTCTGGCCCGGGGGGCGCAGTGATGCCACTTTCGGAAGAACGCCCGAAGGGGGTGCTGAACTATTTTCTCTCCGAGGAGATCGACCGGGATATCGGAAGAATCCAGGCGGCGGGAGGTCGACTGCTCACTTCTAAGACCGAGATTCCCGGAGTTGGGTGGTGGGTCTTGTTCGAGGAACCCGGAGGCTGCGTCTTGGCCCTGTTTCAGGCTCGGACCGTAGAGCGGGGCCCCGTAGCCCGCTATCGGACGTAGTTCGAGCAGAGAGACTAACCTAGCTCGAGGGCGCGTCGATGATAATCCCCCGGTTGTAAGGATTGTTGCAACCAAAGGGGGCGTCAGAAAAAACTGAGAGTGCGGTTCGAGCCCGAGACGTGAACGAAGAGGATGCTTGAGTGGAGCCGAGAAGACAGGTTGATCCTATCCAGCGGCGCCGGCGGACGATCCGCGGCGGGTCGCCAACCGGGCGGACGGGGTCAGCCAAGGGCGGGTCAGTGGGAGCTTCAACTTCTCCAGAAGTTCGATGAATAGTGGATCATCGCGAACAGAATCGAAGTGGGCCCAGAAATACGACTCAGAGAGGAGCTTGTCTCCGGAGTCGAAATCTCGCTGCAGCAACGCAAGGCCCTGCTCCTTCTGATCCAGCGTCAGGTAAAGGCCGGCCAGATCTGCCAAGGAGACCGGGATCCTTTTCGACATCTCCTCCATCGTCGCGAGTAATTGCTGAGCTTCGGCGGGCTCTCCGATTTCTGCCCGGAAGACGGCTCGCCAAAACAACATCCATCGAAGGGCGGGGTCCGTCATCACGTCCCCGATGAGGTCCAACTCTTTCCGGAGGTCCTCCGGACGACCTGTCTGATAGTGGACAGCACTCCGAAGGAGGTGCGGAAAGGGATTGTCCGGCATGTGTCGTAACTCCATGTTGGCCAGCGCGATGGCTTCCGTTGGGTCTCCCATCCGAAGCTTGATAATGGCGAGCCAACCGCGTCCGAAGAAATCCAGGGGATCGAGCTCGTTGGCGGTGCTGAAACTTGACACTGCGTCCTCGAACCGTTGCAGCCGCCAGAGTAACATTCCGTAGGAAAAGTGAGCGAGGGCGTCGCTCGGATTGAGTTCGATCGCTTTCCGGAATTCACCCTCCGCTCGAACCCAGTCCCGGTCGGCATATTGGGCCAGATTGCCGCGCGCGGTGTGCGCGTCGGGGGAGGTGGGGTCGAGCTCGAGACCCTTTTCGACGAGTTCCCTGGCCCGTGCATTGCCCTCCGCCCGAGGGATAGCCGGCCCCCACCCCCCAATCAGGAAATCGCCCAACCGGGAATACGCCTCGGAAAACCCTGGGTCCAGCCGAATCGCTTCCTCAAAGGAGCGGATCAATTGCGTCGCCTCCTCGGCCGAGTGAAGGCGGGCCTCTTCCCGGTGCCGACGGAGCGTTCGGATCCCCTGCAGGTAAAGCTGGTAGGCCCCCAGATTCGTCGTTGGGCGTTGGCGGAGCGCCTCTCGTTCTGACGGAACGAGCCGAACCTTGAGGGTGCCGGCGGTGCGCTCGGCGACATCCTGTTGGATTGCGAAGATGTCCTCGAAATCCCGATCGTAGCTTTCCGACCACGTCGGTTCCTGGTTCTCGACGTCGATTAGCTGTAACGTGATCCGGAGGCGATTCCCCGACTTCCGAACGCTCCCCTCGAGGATTGAGCCGACACCTAACTCTCGCCCAATCTGGTGGACCGGCTTCGTTGTCGACTTGTACTGGTTGACCGAGGTACGGGCGATGATTCGCAGGCCGCTGATCTGCGAGAGCACGACGATGAGCTCTTCGGTCAATCCGTCGGCGAAGTACTCGTCTTCGGCGTCGGGACTGATATTGGCTAATGGGAGGACCGCGAGGCGAATGGGGGTTGGGTTCGCGGGTCCGGGTCGGGAATTTCCCCACGGGAGTGCGAGTCGGTAGAGGTCGATGGGATATCGCAGATTCTTGAGAGTCGTAGGAGGGAGCTTTTCCAAAGCATGCGGGATTTTGTTGTGCACCTGATCGAATACTGCCCCCGAAATGCAGATACCCCCGGGGTCCGCGAGCGGTTCGACTCGCGCGGCGATGTTTACGGCATCTCCAAGGATGTCTTCGCTGCTTTCCTCTACGTCACCGAGATGAATGCCGATGCGCACCTCAATCGGGACCGCGCCGGTTTGCGAATTTCGGTCGTGCAGACGTCGCTGGATCTCGATCGCGCACTCCGTGGCCCGTAACGCGCTATCGAACTCGACCAGGAAACCGTCCCCAGTCGATTTGATCTTTCGGCATTGAAACGTCTCGAGCAACGGTCGGACCAATTCGGATTGTTCATCGAGTCGGCGCAGCGCTCCGGACTCATCTGCTTGTGCGGCGGCAGAGAAACCCACCGTGTCTGTAAACATGATTGCCGCCAAACGTCGGTGGACCACGGATTCGGAATTTGCTTCATGGGTTTAGACGTAGCGACATGCCAAGGAACCGCTCGAGTCGGTGTCAATGGCGCCCCGAACATCGCGAGGCAATGTCGGTCATCCCGCGTGAGACGCGAGGGTGGTGAAAGTGCGGTTGCACCTCTCTGGTGCCAGTAGTGCAACACGTATCCCGCCTCTTCACATGGAGGGTCCAAAGATCGATGGACGTCCCCGAGCGGCGTGATCTCGACAGCCATCCGCGGGCCTTGCTTAGGAGCGTACGCTGGCCGGAGGACCTAGAGACTGTCCGCCGGCTCTTCCAAGGGTACCGCCAGTGGCTCGCTGACCATCAAGACACTGATCCGCCGTCGGAACCGAGGGTGCGGCGCGGACTCGCGCTGGTAGACCAACTCATCGCAGAGCTGCCCGGCGCCTATGGGCCACCCCGCGGTGATATCCTTCTCTGGTTCGAGGATGATAGCGTCGTCGCGTGTGGAGTGCTTCGCGAGCTGGAACCGAAGGTCGGGGAGATTAGACGAATCTATGTTCGTTCGGACTATCGCGGCAAGGGCTTCGGGCCGCTCTTCGTTCAAGCACTCATCGACCGAGCTCGGGGACTCGGGTACGAAAGACTGAGAGTTGACACTCTCCCGACGATGTATGCGGCGATCGAGTTCTATCAGGAGT
>JASHQX010000054.1 GCA_030038895.1 Thermoplasmata archaeon | reverse complement strand
TCATCAAAGCCTATCGGACGGCGGAAGACTACCGGAGGTACGTCGTAGGGAATCCGGAGCGAACCCGGGCGCTAGGGCAGTTCTACCGACGACACCGCCGTCACTTCGGTCGTAGCGTCCTGGACCTCGCGTGCGGCGGAGGGATACTCGGTTCGGTGCTCGAGCCGACGGGGCGACGATACGTCGGCATTGACTTCAACCCCGACATGATCCGCGAGGCCCGAAACGCGGCCGCCGCGCGAGGATCCGACCAAAGGTTCTTGCTCGGGGACGCGGTGCACGCCCGGGTTCCGGGCCGGTTCGACACCCTTACCCTGCTCGGGAACTCGCTCGGGCATCTCACTGCGCTCGGCATGGACGAACTCCTGAGGTGTCGCTCGGCCAACGTACATCCCGGAAGCACATTTCTGATCGATTATCGCGACGTGGTCGGAATGTTCTGGCGAGCAAGCTGGAGCCATGGTCCCTATGTTCAGACCCACAAGCGCGGCAAAGTCGTGCACCGGACCCGAAAGGTCGACCTGGAGCGGGGCGTAATCTTCCTTCGGGCCCGTTCGGCTTCCGGAAGATGGTCGGTGGATCTTACGCATACGATCTGGTCTCCCTTCATTCTCGAGGCCGTAATGCGTGCCCGAGGATGGACCCTCCTCCACCGTTCTTCCGGATATCCCGGCTCTACGGACCAACTGGCGATCGATTACTGGGAAGATGTGTACCGTGTTACCGGAACCTAGTGCGGAAGCGCCGAGAGAAGTCCGGGTCGAGTGGGTCACCCGAACAGATCGACCGCGTTTCTCCTCGTTCCGGACCCCATCCCCTCGGTGCCGGAGGCTTTCCGGATCCATTGTGCGTCGTCGACGTCGGCCCGAGCTCCTCATAGTACCGAGACCCACTAACTGAACGTAGATCCCCGATCCCCGACGCCGAATTGGAAAGCCTGAAACCTCGGGTGCGCGTGGCGGGGCGTCGAGGAGACGCGCATGGTCGATCGGGACGTCAAGGTCTCGAGCCAAGGACGCGAGCTGGAATGTTACCTCGCCTTCCCAGCCCGACGCGCCGGGGGGTCGCCGGCGATCGTGGTGATCCACGAGATCTTCGGGCCGGACCCGCACATCCGGGATGTCGCGCGCCGGTTCGCGGCGCAGGGGTATGTCAGCGCAGCCCCGAACCTTTTCACCGGAGAACTTCAGCGGCTCCTGACCCCTCAGAATATCGCCTACGCGATGCAGGCGTTTGCGCAGGCACCGCCGGACCTGAGGCGAAACCCGGCGAGGCTCGCGGAGTTCGCTGCGAGTCAGCCTCCCGAGCGACGGCCCGTCCTCGAAGCGTTCGGAAAGATCTCGAATCCCGCGGTGCAGGCGAGCTTCGCCGAGGACCTGAAGGCGGTGCGCCGGTATCTCGCCGCCCTCCCGGAGGTCGCGGCGGATCGGATCGGTTCCGTGGGTTTCTGCTTCGGGGGCGCATTGTCGGGTCGGCTCGCAACCGTCGATCCCGATCTCCGCGCGGCAGTCATCTTCTACGGTCAGAACCCCCCGCTCGCCGACGTGCCCCGGATCCGCGCTCGGGTCCTCGGTCTGTACGGCGAGGAAGACCCGGGAATCACGAGCACCGTACCCGAGCTCGCCGAAGCGATGCGGAAGGCCGGCGAGAGCTTCGAATATCACGTCTACCCGGGAGCCAAGCACGCCTTCTTCAACGACACCCGACCGAACTACCACAAGGCGAGCGCCGAGGACGCGTGGAACCGGGTGACAGGGTTCTTCGCCGAGACCCTGGGCCCGGGGTAGTCCGGGACGCGCCGAACTTCGGACGCCCTATGCGCCCGCGATCGTTACTTCTACGATCCGCACGGGTGTCCGGGGCCGGTCGTTCTGATCTCGTGGAACCGCCGCGATCTTCTCGACGACCTCCTGGCCGGAGCGGACGCGTCCGAACACCGCGTGCTTGCGGTCGAGCCAGGGGGTGGCGGCGAGCGTAATGAAGAATTGGCTGCCGCCCGTGTTCGGGCCCCGATTGGCCATCGAGAGCACGCCGGGTCCATCGTGGCGCAGCGTCGCGTGGAACTCGTCGGGAATCTCGTAGCCGGGGTCCCCCGTACCGTCCCCCTTCGGACATCCGCCCTGGATCATGAACCCGGGGATGACCCGGTGGAACGCAAGACCGTTGTAGAACCCCTTGCGGGTGAGCGTGACGAAGTTCTCGACCGTCTTCGGAACGCGGTCCCGGAATAGCTCGATGCGGATGTCGCCAAGCGTCGTGCGGACCGTTGCGGTCGGGTTCGCCATGGCGCCACCAGATTCCCGGGACGTAAAAGGGTCGGGGTGCCGCAAGTCGCGCCCACCGTTTTATGTGGGAGCAACCGGCTAGACGACAAACGCGCGCAAGGAAGCGGGTCCCTTTCGATGAACCGTTCGATCGTTATGGTCGGCGTGGCGATCATCCTCGCCGGGCTCGCCTTGGTGGCTTCGCCGATCGTCCTCACGGGCGCCGAGTCCTTCACCATTGAACAGGAAACCGGTATCTTCCTCTCGCCGATCGGTCTCCTCGTAATCATGATCGGCGCGGTCCAGGCCAACCCCGAAATGACGACCGTCGGGGGCACGTTCGGCAATCCGGATGTAACGCCGGAGCGGCCGGCGGCGGCGCCCCCGCCAACGACCGGCCGGGCCACGCCTCTCGGCTACAACCCCCGGGAGCCGGTGAACTGCCGACAGTGCGGCTCGGTGATCACGTTCGATCTGGCGTTCTGCCCGAGATGCGCCCGCCCCCGCGAATGCCGCGGATGCGGCCGGCCGCTCGGAATGGCGGAGGATCGGACCGATTGTCCGGGATGCCACCGTGTCGAGGCGTTCTGCAACTGCCCCCGGGTGGCTCGACCCCGTCCCGCGTACCCGACCGCCTCGACCCGGGTCCGCCGGCCCTGAGGAGGGTTCCCGTGGACGACCGCTCTCTCCCGCGAGGCGTTGCGACCCTGGGCGGCCCCGTGACCGTACATTTCGACGGGGCGTGCGAGCCGGCTCGAGGTGGCGGCCTCGCGACGTTCGGTTTCCATATCGAGGGGGGCGGCTTCCTTCACGAGGATTGCGGGCTCGCGGTCGCCCCGAACTCCCCCCGTTCGACGAACAACGTGGCGGAGTACGCGGCGGCCATCCGCGCGCTCGAATGGCTAACTGCCCATGGGTACTCCGGCGACGTCCGACTTGCCGGCGATAGCCAGCTGGTGATCCGTCAGATGACAGGCGAGTACGAGGTTCGGGCGGAGCATCTCAAGGCGTACCATCACC
>JASHQX010000053.1 GCA_030038895.1 Thermoplasmata archaeon | reverse complement strand
CGGGCGAACGCCGAGGAACTGTTCCGGCGGCTCCGCATCCCCTACCGGGTGGTCAACGTCTGCACGGGGGACGTCGGGACCGTGGCGGCCAAGAAGTACGACATCGAGGCGTGGTTCCCTCGACAGCAGGCGTACCGCGAAGTTGTGAGCTGCTCCAACTGCACCGACTACCAGGCCCGGCGGCTCGGGATCCGAATGGGTAAGGCGGGCAAACCCGGCAAATCGGTTCCGCACACGCTCAACTCGACCGCAATCGCGACGTCGCGCGCGCTCGCGGTGATCGTGGAGCAGTACCAGCAACCCAACGGATCGATCACCGTCCCCGACGTGCTTCGGCCCTACCTTGGCGGCCGAAAAGAACTCGTGGCCGACGCTGCCCGGATCTGAACGGGGGCGAGCGTCCCGCCAGATTTCTCGCCCCGTCGTTCCCACCAGCCGACCCGCGTTTCCTGCGGAGAACCTAAGACGGGACCGCCGCTCGACACCCCCGGGTTCCCGATGGGTCGTCAGCGCCTCCTGGACGATTTCGCCCCCGAGGGGTCAGTCGCCCCACCCCTTCCCGCCCTGCCGGGCCGCCCGCATCCGCCGGCTCTCCCCGGGGTCTGGCGCGTGGCCGACGGCCTGGTAGCGCATCCCCTCCTGCGAAACGGTGAGATCCGAGCCCTCCCGTTCCAGCTCGATCTCGCCCGGGTCGGACTCGATGAGGACCTGCTCGTCGTCCTCCCGACGGGCCTCGGCAAGACCGTAATCGCCGCGTTGATTGCGGCGGAGGTCCTTCGCCGCTCCGAAGGTAAAGTGCTCTTCCTCGCTCCCACTCGTCCGCTCGTCCAGCAGCATGCGGACTACTTCGGCCGATGGCTCGTCCCCCTTCGCTCCGCTCGCTTTACAGGGACGGTCCGGCGTCCCGTCCGGGAGGGGTCCTGGGAGACCGCGGACGTCGTCTTCGCCACCCCCGAGATCGTCCAGAACGACCTCGTGGCAGACCGGTACCACCTCTCCGATGTCTCCCTGATCATCTTTGACGAGGCGCACCACGCGGTCGGGAAGTACGTCTACGTCCCGATCGCTGCCCGGTACGCTGCGGAACGTCCCACGGGGGGTCGGGTGCTGGCCCTTACGGCATCGCCCGGCGGCAAGGACGAACGGATCGAGGAGGTCGTCGGCGCGCTCGGGGTCGCCCGGATCGAGGCACGGACCCGCGACGACCCCGGCGTCCAGGAGTACGTCCAACCCGTCGAGATCGACTACCGGTGGGTTGAGCTCCCCCCGGCGTCCGTGCGGATCCAAGAATTGCTCGCGAGCGCGGCGCACGCGACCGCCCGTAAGCTGCAGAAAATGGGGTACCTGAGGAAGAAGCCGATCACCTCGCTCTCCGTCAAGGACCTCATCGCCCTGCGTGCCGAGATCTTCGCCCGGCCCGGTCCGATGGTCCGCCGGTTCGGGCCGCTGTTCCACCAGCTCGTCCTCCTCCACCTCTCCCACGCTCAAGAGCGGCTCGAGACCCAGGGCCTCGGCCCATTCCTGCAGTACTTCGACCGCCTGGGGGCCAAGGAGAAACCGAGCCGGGGAGACCTGGCGGTCCTGAAGCTGCCCGAGGTCGTTCAGGCGCGGTCGGAGGCCCAGGCATTTCTCGCGACATCCCGTGAGCCGTCCCACCCGAAGCTCGACGCACTGACCGAGCTCGTCCGCGAGGCGCTCGCGGCGCCGCGCGACCATCCCCCGCGGGTCCTCGTCTTCGCCCAGTACCGGGATACGATCCAGTCGATCCAGTCCTCGCTCGAAGTTCAGGGTTGGACGGTAGGCCGGTTCGTCGGGCAGGCGACCCGGGACGCCGACGACCGGGGAATGAGCCAGAAGGAGCAGGCGCAGGTCCTCGGCGCCTTCCGGGCCGGTCGGTTCCCCATCCTGGTCGCCAGCAGCGTCGCCGAGGAGGGCCTGGACGTGCCGGACGTCGACCTGGTCGTCTTCTTCGAATCGGTCCCGAGTGAGATCCGGGCGATTCAGCGCCGCGGGCGGACAGGCCGCAGCTCCCTGGGTCGAGTCGTCGTGCTCCTGACCCGTGCGACCCGCGACGTCCGCTACCAGATCGCGGAGGTGCGTCGGGAGAAGGCGATGCACCGCATCGTCCGCCGCCTCTCCGCGGATGCCCGACGCCGGGCCGCGGGCATCGAGGAATCCCGGGCGCATCGGACACCGAAAAAAGAGGGCGCCTGAAACGTCCCGGTATAAACGCTTATAGTCCCCCCGTGCGGCGGTGCGACTCGGTCACTGACGCTAAATAACCCGGCTCGGGTCTTTGCCGCAATCGGAATTCCATGGGATTCCTAGAAGCCGTGGCCCAGCACCTCGGGCTCGTGGTGTTCACGGCGATCGCGGTCTTTCTCTGCGGCTTCCTGATCTATTCGATGCTCCACCCCGAGCGTTTCTGAGATGGACGGAGGTCCGTGTTCGAGCTCCAGTCGCTCTGGGACGTAATTCTTCTCCTCATCATCGTAGTGGCAGCTGCGCCGTTCTTCGGTTCGTACCTCGGCAAGGTCTACATGGACCGGCCGATCTTCGGGGACGGCCTCCTCACTCCCATCGAGAGCGCGATCTACCGACTGCTTGGGACCTCCCCCCGTCGCTCGATGCGGGCGACGGAGTACTTCCTCGCGATCCTCCTCGTCAATGGTGCGTTGCTCACCTTCCTCTTCCTCTGGTTCTACTTCCAGAACCTCCTCCCGATGGACGCGACCGGCGCCCCCGGGATGAGGTGGGACCTCGCGTTCCACTCCGCGGCGAGCTTCACGACCAATACGGACTTCACCCACTTCACTAACGAGACCCAAATGAGCCTGGGCTCGCTGGTCCTGGCCTGGCCCGTTGCGCTTTTCGGTTCGGCCGCGACCGGCCTCTCCGTCGCGGCCGCATCGATCCGAGGGTTCATCCGCAAGGATGGGACGATCGGCAACTTCTACGTCGACTTGACCCGGACGATCACCCGGATCCTCCTCCCGCTCTCGCTCCTCTTCGCCGTAATCATGGTCCTGATGGGGGTGCCCGAGACCTACACCAACTACGTGATCGCCCACCCCATCACGGGCGGCCAGCAGGAGATCATCCTCGGGCCGGTCGCCTCGTTCCAGGCGATCTCGCTCCTTGGGACCAACGGGGGCGGATTCTACTCCGCGAACGCGGCGATGCCTCTCGCGAACCCGAGCGCGGTCTCGAACCTCTTTGACATTTTCATTATGATGCTGATCCCCTTCTCCACGCCCTTCGCCTTCGGTCAGATCATCCGACGGCGCAACGAGGCCTGGCCTTACATGGGCACCATCCTCATCGTCTTCTGCGTCGCGCTGGGCATTTTCATCGCGTACCAGGCCGCCACCAACCCGGCGCTCGCGGGCCTCACCGCGCTGGGTCCCCAGACGAACGGATATCCTGTCGGCCAGGAGACCCGCTTCAGCCTGCCCGAGGCGTCGCTCTTCCAGGTCACGAGCGTCTACAGTAACGTCGGCGCGAACAACATGATGATCGGCGCCCTCTCGCCGGTCGCGCAGCTCGTCCTTCTGTTCGGGATGTTCACGCAGAGCACGCCAGGCGGGGAGGGGACCGGTTTCGGCATGCTCGTCCTCTTCGCGATCCTCGGGATCTTCGTCGGGGGTCTGATGGTCGGTCGGACCCCCGAGTACCTCGGCAAGAAAATCGACACCCGGCACGTTCGCTGGTCCTCCCTCGCGATATTGAGCCACCCGGCGGCGATCATGATCCCGTTCGTCATCGCCGTCGCCGGCGGCTTCGTCTCCACGGCGACGGGTTCCATCCCGTCCTCCGCCCATGTCTTCACCTCGGTCCTGTATGAGTTCACGAGCGAGTCCGCGAACAATGGGAGCGCGCTCTCGGACGGCTACTTCAACGACGCGACGGTGTTCTTCAATGTCGCCGGCGCGCTCGTGATGCTCGTCGGCCGGTTCGTACCGATCCTCGCGATGCTCATGGTCAGTGGCCTGTTCGCCGAGCAGGACGTCCTACCGCCCGGACCGGGAACCCTGCGGACCGCGAGCACGACGTTCACCCTGTACCTCGTCCTCTTCCTGATCATCGTCTCGGTCCTGCTCTTCCTGCCGGTTATCGCTCTCGGACCGCTCGCTCAGATTATCGGAGGTCCGTAACGATGGCCCTATCCGACGTCGAGCCCGGCGCCCGCGTGTCGGTCCGCAAGATCCCCCACACGTCGGCGCGTCTGGTCCTGGCGGAGTCGTTCCGGATGTTCAACCCCCGTCGACAGGCCCGCTACCCGGTGATGTTCTGTGTCTTCGTTCTCTTCCTCTTCCTGGCCGTACTGACGGTCTTCCCCCAGGTCTTCCCGGACCTCGCCCGGACGTACGACCCGAGCTACTTCCTCTGGGTCACCATCATCCTGTTCCTCACCCTCTGGTTCGCCAATCTCTCGACCGCGATCGCCGAGGCGCAGGGTCGCGCCCGCGCGGATGCGCTCCGCGAGATCCGCAGCGGGGTCCGCGCCCGCCAGATCCTTCCGGACGGCTCAGAGCGCTGGATCTCTTCCGACGTGCTGCAAGTCGGGGACACGATCGATATGCGCGCCGGCGAGCCGGTGCCGATGGACGGGGACATCATCCGCGGCGCTGTGCTGGTCGATGAGTCGATGATGACCGGCGAGTCCGAGCCAGTCACGCGCGAGAGCGGCGGCGACAAGACGAGCGTGCTCGGCGGCACGCGCGTCCTCCAGGGAACCGCCCGGGTTCGGGTCACGGCGGCGCGGGGCCAGTCGTTCCTCGACCGGATGATCCGCCTCGTCGAGGGTCAGGGTCGCGAATCGACCCCGAACGAGCTCGCGCTGATCGTCTTCCTGTCGGCCCTGACGATCGCGCTCTTCAGCGTCGTGCTCACGTTCATCTATCTCGCCAACTACACGACGATCGTCACGATCGATCTCGCGACGATCGTCGCGCTCTTCGTCTGCCTGATGCCGACGACGATCGGAGCCCTCCTTCCCGCCATCGGGATCTCGGGGATCAACCGGACCGCCGAGGCGAACGTCGTCGCGAAGAGCGGCAAGGCCGTCGAGGCCGCCGGGGACCTCGATGTCCTCATCCTCGACAAGACCGGCACCATCACGGTCGGCAACCGGCTCGCCGTCCGGTTCGTCGAGGCTCCCGGGGTCGCGCCCCCCGAGCTCCTCGAGGCGGCCCTGCTCTCCTCGAGCCTGGACGACACACCCGAGGGCCGGTCGATCGTCCGCCTGGCCGCGCGCCGCAACGCCCCGACCCGCCGACTCGAGCCGGGCCGGTTCAAGGTCCTTCCCTTCACGGTCGAGCGGCCGATGAGCGGAATCACTCTCCCCGACGGGACCGAGGTATTCAAGGGGTCGGTCAAGACGATGGAGGCGTACGGGGCGATCGCACCGCCCGAGCTCCGCGCGGCCGCGGCCGAGGCGTCGCGCCAGGGGATGACCCCGCTCGCGATCGCGATGAACCGCCGGATGCTTGGCCTCGTCTTCCTCAAGGACGTCGTGAAGCCGGGGATCACTGATCGGCTCC
>JASHQX010000052.1 GCA_030038895.1 Thermoplasmata archaeon | reverse complement strand
TAGTAATCGCGGGTCAACATCCCGCGGTGAATGTGCCCCTGCTCTTTGCACACACCGCCCGTCAAGTCATCCGAGTTGGGTCGGAGTGAGGGTGACTCATCTGGGTCGCTCGAACTTCGGTTCAGCAAGGGGGACTAAGTCGTAACAAGGTATCTGTAGGGGAACCTGCAGATGGATCACCTCCTAAGAACGCCGGCCGACGCGCCGGCGTTTCGAGTCGTGATCGAGCACTGGCGCGGAGTCGCCTTCTTCTCCTTTCCGGTTGGGCCATCAACCCATTTTTGAGTAGTTACGCCTTACTTATCTGTCCGGTCCGGCTCGGTCCGAGCGATGATGAAACCTCTTCGACCCCGGCTCGTGGCCGAGCGTCTCACGGCGGCGGCGCGGTCGCTCGCCGCCGGTGAGCCCGTCCTCATCTTCGACGCCGCCGACCGCGAAGGCGAGACCGACCTCGTGATCCTGAGCGAACGGGCGACCCCTGAGCTCGTCCGCCTGCTCCGCCAGGATGCCGGCGGTTGGATCTGTACGGCAATATCGGACGACCTGCGTCGCCGCCTCGGTCTCCCGTTCTACTCGGACCTCCTCGACCGGGCGGCCCCCGGCTTCCCCACCCTCCGTGAGCTCGCCCACGAGGAGCTGCGCTACGACCGAAGGAGCCCGTTCGGGGTCCACGTCCATCACCGGGCCACGTACACGGGGATCCCGGACAACGACCGAGCGATGGCGATCCGGGCGATCGGCCTCCTCGCGCGGGACGCCCCGCGATTGACCGAAGCGGAGGCCCGCCGGCGGTTCACCTCGGAGTTCAGCTCGCCCGGCCACCTTCCCATCATCTACGCCGCTCCGCGCCTCCTCTCCGAGCGGAAGGGTCATACGGAGCTCTCGGTCTCGCTCGCCCGCATGACAGGGCTCTCGGAGTCGATGACCGTCTGCGAGATGCTCGGGGACTCCGGCGGCGCCCGATCGCCGGAGGCGGCGCGGGAGTACGCCGAGGCACACGGCTGGCATTTCCTCGAGGGACGGACGCTCGTCGAGGCGTGGCGGGAATGGTCGTCCGCGTGATGGCGACGGGGGTCTTCGACCTCCTCCACCCGGGACACCTGTATTTCCTCACCGAAGCGAAGAAACTCGGCGACGAGCTCGTGGTCGTCGTCGCGCGCGACCAGACCGCCCGTCGTCTGAAGCGCGAGCCGTACGTTCCGGAACAGCTGCGGCGCGAGATGGTCGAGGCGCTGAAGCCGGTCGACCGGGCCGTCCTCGGGTCGACGACCGACATCTACGAGACCGTTGTCGCGGAAAAACCGACGATCATCGCGCTCGGCTACGACCAAGTTTGGAACGAAAAGGAGATCGAGCGCGAGTGCGCCCGTCGCGGCGTCCCCGTCCACGTCGTTCGGATCGGCGCCCGTCCCCACGACGAGCTCGCGACCCGACGGATCGTCGAACGGATCGCCGACCGGAACACCCGGGAGGCCCGGGCGTGAAGAAGGTCGGGGTCGCCGACACGACGTTCGCGCGCGTCGACATGGCCGGCTACGCGATCCGCGCGCTGAAGGCCCGCGGGACCGGCTTCCGCGTCGAGCGCCGTACGGTCCCGGGTATCAAGGACCTCCCGGTCGCGTGCCGCCAGCTCTTCCAGGAAGAGGGGGTCGACCTCTGCCTCGCCCTCGGGATGCCGGGGAAGGCGGAGTACGACAAGGTCTGCGCCCACGAGGCGTCCCTCGGCCTCATGTTCACCGGCGTGCTCGAATCGAAACCGATCGTCGAGTGCTTCGTCTTCGAGGACGAGGCGGCCGAGCCGAAAGAACTGGAGTCGCTCGCCCGCCGCCGCGCCGAGGAGCATGCGCTCAACGCCTACGCTCTCCTATTCCGCCCGCACGATCTCGAACGCCATCGCGGAGAGGGCCTCCGCCAGGGGTTCCCCGACGTGGGTCCGGTGCGGCGGAGTCGCTGACCGATCGGAACAGTACAGAACGAAACGGAGGATCGAAACCGATGCCAAAGGGATCGAGCGAAGGAAAGGGGACCCGCGTGGCGATCGTCGCGAGCGAGTTCAACTACGACGTGACGCTCCTCATGGTCGAGCGGGCGAAGGAGGAGGTCGAGTTCCTGGGCGCGACGCTCGGGCCGGTCGTCAAGACCCCCGGGGTCTACGATATTCCGCTGGCGGTCAAGGCGCTCTTCGAGCGGCCGGACGTCGACGCGGTCGTCGCGCTCGGTGCGGTCATCGAGGGCGAGACGGAGCACGACGAGGTCGTGATGAACCAGGCGACGCGCAAGCTCGCGGACCTCGCGGTCGACTACGGGAAACCGGTCGGTCTCGGCATCTCGGGCCCGGGCGAGACCCGCCTCCAGGCCCAGGACCGGATCGAGAACGCCGGGTACGCTGTTCGGGCCGCGGTCAAGATGGTCCGCCGCCTGCGCGAGCTAAGGTAGCGCGGGAATAGCGGCCGGTGGACCTGCGCGGAGCCCGGCTCCCGCTCGTCAGAGCCCGAGCCGACCCCGCAGGAACTCAAAGGCGGTCCGTCCCTTCGCGGTGTGGGGCGTGACGGTGAGGGGGCCCGGGGGGACCGCCTCCCGGCGCCGAGTCGTGAGCGCGACCCGCAACCGCTCGTGTCCGGTCTCGATCGTGACATCCGCCGGGCTCGCCGCGCCGGCGCGTACGGTGACCTTGCCCGCCGCGTCGACGCAGAACGACGCGATGCCGTCCTCGGTCCGGAAAACCCACGTTTGCGGAAGGTAGGCGCGTAGCATCCCCCCGAATAGGCCGTGGAGCCGCTGCTGGATCTCAAGCTCGGCGTCCTTCGCGACGGCCTGAAGCAAACGCTCGACGCAGCTCATCCGGCCGCCGAGCACGCCCTGGGATATAACGGACCGAGCGACGAGCTCTCGCGTCGCACGAGAAGGGGGAAAACCTTGCCCAAAGCCTTTACGCGGGGGCTCGCTCGACACTCGCTGGGGTGCAGGAGCTGGGCGCCACGCGGGAATGGTACGAGGTCGTCGCCTCGACCCAGGACCGCGCGCTCGAGCTCGCGCGGGCCGGCGCGGAGGAGGGGACGCGCGTCGTCGCGCGCCGCCAGACCGCCGGACGTGGCCGCCTTGACCATCGGTGGGAGTCCCCGGGAGGGGGCCTCCACCTGTCCATCGTCCTTGCCTCTTCCGACCGGCCGACCGGCCTGCTCCCCGTTGCGCTCGGCGCGATGCTTGCCGAAGCCCTCGGCCGCCGCTCCCGCTCGCCGCTCGCCGTCAAGTGGCCGAACGACGTCCTCGCCTGGGCCCCGGGCGCGCCGAGCCGGAAGCTCGCCGGCATCCTGGTCGACCGGGTCTCCTCGCCGAGGCTCGGCTCGGCCGCGGTCGCCGGGATCGGCGTGAACGTCTCGGTCGACCCGTCCCTCTACCCCCCGGAGCTCCGACCGAGGATCGTCGGGCTCTCGGAGCTCGTCCATCCGGCCCCGAGCCTTTACGAGGTCGAGCGGGCGGTCGTTCAGGCCGCACTCACTTCCGCGTCCCGGCTCCGGACCGCGGACGGCCGCGGGCAGATGCTCGCGCTCTGCCGGCGGCACCTCTGGGGAATCGGCCGGCGGGCGTGGGTCGACGGGCGCCCCGTGGGCCGGATCGTCGCGCTGGACGATGACGGCGCGCTCTGGGTCCAAGAAGGGGCGGAGCGAGTGGCGATAAGAGCGGGCGACCTTCGAGTGGAGGAGGCGTCATGAGCGAAGCGTTCGAACGGTGGAAGGTCCTTCGGAAGCAGTCGCGCGAGGGCGGCGGGGCCGAGCGCGTCGCGCGGCACCGCTCCGCCGGTAAGCAGACGGCCCGCGAGCGCCTCGAGTCGTTCTTCGACCCGGGGACGTTCACCGAGATCGACGCTTACGTTGTCCACCGCGTCGACAAGTTCGGCCTCGGCGAGCGGCGCGTCCCGGGCGACGGGGTCGTCACCGGCTGGGGCGAGGTCGACGGCCGCCCGGTGTGCGCGTTCGCTCAGGACGCAACGGTCTTCGGAGGGGCGCTCGGCGAGGCGCACGC
This sequence comes from Thermoplasmata archaeon, assembly GCA_030038895.1. Taxonomy (GTDB): domain Archaea; phylum Thermoplasmatota; class Thermoplasmata; order Lutacidiplasmatales; family UBA184; genus Lutacidiplasma. Next base: position 11,621 of record JASHQX010000052.1, on the reverse strand, counting down.
GATGAAGATCGTCAAGATCATGGAGACCGCCCGCAAGGCGGGGGTCCCGATCGTCGGGCTCAACGACTCCGGGGGCGCCCGGATCCAGGAGGGCGTGATGAGCCTCGGCGGATACGGCGAGGTGTTCTTCCGCAATGTCCTCCTCTCGGGGGTCGTCCCACAGCTCTCGCTCGTCCTCGGCCCGTGCGCGGGGGGCGCGGTCTACTCACCCGCGATTACCGACTTCGTAATCATGGCCCGCGGGACCGGCCAGATGTTCATCACCGGGCCGGACGTCGTCCGGGCCGTGACCGGCGAGGAGGTCACGATGGAGGCGCTCGGCGGGGCCGACGCGCACGCCCGGAAGAGCGGCGTATCGCACTTCACCGCGGGCTCGGACGCCGACGCGATCGCCCTCACCCGTCGCATTCTTTCGTACCTGCCGCTCAACAACCTCGAGGAGCCGCCGGCCGCGCCCGCCGCGGCGCCTCCGGACTCGGCCGCAGCCGAGCTCGTCCGGATCGTCCCCGAGGACCCGAACACCCCGTACGACGTCCACGCGGTCATCGACCGCGTCCTCGACGTTGGCTCGTTCCTCGAGGTCCAGCCGGACTGGGCGATGAACATCGTCACCGGATTCGCGCGCCTCGCCGGCCGTGCGGTCGGGGTCGTCGCGAACAACCCGTCGGTCCTCGCGGGGACGCTCGACATCGACGCGTCGATCAAGGCCGCGCGGTTCGTACGGTTCTGCGACGCGTTCAACCTGCCCCTCCTGACGTTCGTTGACGTCCCGGGTTTCCTTCCCGGGACCGCGCAGGAGCACGGGGGGATCATCCGCCACGGCGCGAAGCTCCTCTACGCCTATGCGGAGGCGACGGTCCCGCTCCTCACGGTGATCCTGCGGAAGGCGTACGGTGGAGCGTACGATGTCATGTGCTCGAAGCATTTGGGCGGTGACCTGAACCTCGCCTGGCCGACCGCCGAGATCGCGGTGATGGGTGCGGAGGGAGCAGTGAACATCCTCTTCCGGAAGGAGCTCGAGCGCGCGAGCGGTTCCGACGCCGAGGCGCTCCGTGAGCGCCTCACCTCCGAATACCGTCGCGAGTTCCTGAACCCGTACCTCGCCGCGGAGCGTGGATACATTGACGATGTGATCGACCCGGCCGAGACGCGCGCCAAGCTCGTCGATGGCCTCGGGATCCTCGGCTCGAAGCGGGACGACCGCCCCGCACGCAAGCACGGGAACCTCCCGCTCTAGCGAGAGGGATCGATGGTCGGGATCACCGAGACGGTTCTCCGGGACGGACACCAGTCGCTGATCGCGACCCGGATGCGGACGCGGGACATGCTCCCCGCGGCGGAGCGGCTCGACGCGATCGGCTACCGCTCGATCGAGATGTGGGGCGGCGCCACGTTCGACGTCTGCTTGCGGTACCTCCACGAGGACCCGTGGGAGCGCTTGCGTTCGCTCAAGCGCGCGATGCCGAACACTCCGCTCCAGATGCTCCTGCGCGGCCAGAACCTGGTCGGTTACCGCCACTATCCCGATGACGTCGTCCGCAAGTTCGTCGGCGAGGCGGCCCGACAGGGGATCGAGATCTTCCGTGTCTTCGACGCGCTCAACGATCCGCGGAACATGGAGGTCGCGATCGAGGCGGTGAAACAGGCCGGGGCGCGCGCCCAGGGGACGATCTGCTACACCCAGTCCCCCGTCCACACGCTCGAGGCGTTCGTGAAGCTGGGGCAGCGCCTCGCCGAGATGGGCTCGGACGAGATCTGCGTCAAGGACATGGGCGGGTTCATGCCCCCGACTGAGGGCGCGGAGCTCGTCCGCGCGCTCCTCAGCGAGGTCCACCTCCCCGTGGTCGTCCACACCCATTCCTCGAGCGGGATGTCGGCGATGACGTGTCTCGCGGTCGCCCAAGCGGGGGCGACTGCGGTCGACGGCGCGCTCAGCCCATTCGCCGGTGGGACGAGCCAGCCGCCCACCGAGACCCTCGTCGGGGGATTCCGCGGGACCGCGCTCGATTCCCGACTCGACCTCTCGGCCCTCGCGGAGCTCTCCGCGTACTTCCAAACGGTCCTCGACCGCTACCGCCCGCTCCTCAACCTGCGTTCGCTCCAGACCGACCCCGGCATCCTCACGCACCAGATCCCGGGCGGGATGCTCTCGAACCTCCTCAGCCAGCTTTCGGAACAGGGCGCACTCGGGCGCCTCAACGAGGTCCTCGCCGAGGTGCCCCGGGTCCGCGCGGACCTGGGCTACCCACCGCTCGTAACGCCGACGAGCCAGATCGTTGGCATCCAGGCGGTGATCAACGTCCTTACCGGCGCGCGTTATAAGCAGGTCACCCAGGAGGTCCGCGACTACGTCCGCGGCCTCTACGGAGCCCCGCCGGCCCCTATCGACCCGGAGCTCCTCCGTCAGGTCACCCAAAACGCCCCCGCGATCTCGGGGCGGCCGGCCGACCTCCTCGCACCCGAGTTCGAGAAGATGCTCCACGAGGTCCGCGTCCTCGTCCCGGCCGCCGACGACGCGGAGGTCCTCTCGTACGCGCTCTTCCCGGCAGTGTACAAGGCGTACCGTCGCGCGCTCGAACAGGGCCTCACGGCGGACGTCGTCATGACCGCGGCGCTGGGCGTGGTCGGTGCGCTTCGCGCTCCGAAGCCCGAGCCCCCCAGTCGGGCGGCACCCGCGGCGAGCGGCGGCGCGGTGAGCCCCTGGGCGCACGAGGGGCGAGCCCGACTGCAATCCCAGCGGAGGTGGGTCGATGCGGCTCACGGTCGAACGCGCGGGTAAGAGCGAGGTCGTCGAGGTCGCTCCCGACCTCACGAGCGTCACGATCGATGGTCGTTCGTTCCCCGTACGGGTCGTTTCAACGGGCGAGCTCAAAGTCGAGCTCGAGGTCGCGGGCGAGCGGATCGTCGTGGAGAACTGGCCGGATCATTTCCCGGAGCCTCCCGGTCCGGTGGACGTCGGGGGCGAGCGCTGGAAGGTGAAGATCGCGGCCGGCCCGGTGCCGGCGGCCGCCGCGTCGCCCCTCCCGCCGGCGCGCCCCGCGGCAACAGCCCGCGCCGAGCCCACGCCGCCTCCGGGGGAAGGCGTCCCGGTCTTCCCGCCCATGCCCGGGAAGGTGATCGACCTAGAGGTCCGCGAGGGCGACCCGGTCAAGAAGGGGGACGTCCTTCTCCACCTCGAGGCGATGAAGATGGTCAACGAGATCACGAGCCCGGTAGACGGGATCGTCCGGTCGCTGCGCGTCAGCGCGGGGGCGAACGTCCGGGCCCAGGAGCCGATGCTCTTCGTCGCGCCGGGGCCCGCGAAGGGGTCGAGCCCCTAGACGGACCGAACGGGATGCCCGCACGACGGGCAGGTCACGGCCCCCGGCGGTAGAGGCGCACCGCAGTAGATGCAAAAGTCGAGCGTCATCGAAGGACCATTCGGCCCGGTTGACGGAAGCGCGGCAGGCGCGGGTGCCGGTCCCCCGGCTCCGGGGCCGGAAGCTCCGGGCTGAACGTTCGGCCGGCCGACCCGCATCCCGTAGAGGAGGACGAAGCTCACGAGGATCCAGCCGAGAAGCCCGTAGAACGCGTACCCGGAGTACTGCGGCAGCGCGAAGAGGACGGTGAAGGCGACGACGATGGCGATCAGGTTGACGAGCGAGATCCAGGTGCGCGCGTTCACGGCCGGATAGACAAATAACCGGTTCGCTCTACTTGGGTTTTTGCTGAGAAGGAGCCCACCCCCGGCGTCCCCTATATAGGGGACGGGGCTGGCGCGCCGCCGTGCCGACCGTGCCCCAACTCGTCCGCAGGGACGAGTTCACCTACGAGATCCCACGGGACGAGGCGAGCGGGATGCGGGTTCCCGGGGTCCTCTTCTCCGACGCCGCGCTCCTCGCGGGAGTGGAGGGGGATCCTTCCCTTCAGCAACTCGCGAACGTCGCGACGCTTCCCGGGATCCAGCGGCACGCGCTCGCGATGCCGGACATCCATTTCGGATATGGATTCCCGGTCGGAGGGGTGGCGGCATTCGACCTCACCGAGGGCGTCGTCTCTCCCGGAGGGATCGGCTACGACATCAACTGCGGCGTCCGGCTCATCCGGACGAACCTCACCGCCGATGAGGTCCGTCCCCGCCTCTCGGCGCTCATCGACCGACTGTACCGCGAGGTGCCGAGCGGTGTCGGCTCGCAGGGGGGCCACCCCCTCCCGCGCTCGGAGATTGACGAGGTCCTCTCTCGCGGGGCCGCCTGGGCCGTCGAGCACGGTCTCGGCCGGCGGGAGGACCTTGCGGTCCAGGAGGAGGAGGGCCGACTCGCGGCCGCCGACCCCCGCGAGGTCTCGGAGAGCGCACGCAAGCGAGGGCTGAGGCAGCTCGGGACCCTCGGCTCGGGGAATCACTTCCTCGAGGTCCAGCGGGTCGACGAGCTGTTCTACCCGGAGTGCGCGCACGTTCTCGGCCTCGAGCGCGACCGAGTCGTTGTCATGCTTCACACGGGATCGCGCGGCCTTGGCCACCAGGTGGCGACCGACTTCATCCAGCGGATGGACCGTCGGCTCCTCGAGGCGCACGTCACGCTCGTCGACCGGCAGCTGTCGTGCGCGCCGGTCACCTCGGAGGACGGTCAGCAGTACCTCGCCGCGATGGCCGCCGGGGCGAACTTCGCGTGGGCGAACCGACAGGCGATCACTCACGGGGTGCGACGTGCGTTCGCCGCGGTGTTCGAGCGGCCGGATGCCGAGCTCGACCTCTCGGTCGTCTACGACATCGCGCACAACATGGCAAAGGTCGAGGAGCACACGATTGACGGGACCCGCTCGAAGCTCCTCGTCCACCGCAAGGGGGCCACCCGCGCGTTTCCGGCCGGCCGCGAGGAAGTCCCCCTGCCGTACCGCCCCTACGGTCAACCAGTCCTGATCCCGGGCGACATGGGTACCGCGAGCTACGTCCTCGTCGGCCTGCCGTCGGCGATCGATCGGTCGTTCGGCTCGTCGTGCCACGGGGCCGGCCGCCGCTTAAGCCGCCACGCCGCAGTCCGCGCGTTCCGCTACGAGGAGGTCACCCGCTCGCTCAGCGCGCACGGGATCGTCGTTCGATCCGCTTCGCGCGAGGGCGTGACGGAGGAGGCGCCCGGAGCGTACAAGGACGTCGAGGAGGTCGTGCGCGTCGCCGAGGGCGCCGGCCTCACCCGGCGCGTCGCGCGGCTCGTCCCTCTCGGCGTCGTTAAGGGCTAACCGGGCCCGGCGGTGGGGCCGGTGGGGGCGGCCGGCGGGACCGAACGGCCACTATGGCGGCGAGGATCGCCCCGGCCCCGAGCGCCGGCACGACCACCCAGACGAGCGCGGGAACCCGAGCGGGCGCGGAGGCGTTGACCGTCATGTTCCACGTCGCGCTCGTGTGGTCGCCGGCAGCGTCCGAGACGTCGAGATGCACGACGTACGTCCCCGCCGCCCCGAACGTGTGCGTAGCCGACGCGGAGTTCGCGGTGCCTCCGTCGCCGAACTGCCAGGCGTACCCGTAGGGTCCTCCAGTGCCACCCGACGCGTCGGCGGTGAAGGTGACTGCGAGCGGAGCCCGGCCCGTGAGGACGGACGGTCCCCCGGTCACCGTCAGAGGGGCGTAGGCGGGCTGGCAGTCCGGTGCGGTCGCCCCCCCCACCGCGATCGGGACGCCCGTCCCGAGGCCCCCGTTGGCCGGATCTCCGGAGTCGGCGACGATGACGGACGCGCAGTACCCGCCCGAGACCCCGTAAGCGTGCGTGACGGACGCGTTCGTAGAGTTGTTGAGGAAGCTCCCGTCACCGAAGAAGTACGAGTAGTAGTACGGCGCGGTCCCGCCGTCCGCCGCGACGGTGAAGGTCACCGGTGCGCCGAGGGTCGGGGTCAGGTTCGAGGCCGAGAGGTCCACGGCGAGGATCCCTCCTCCCCCCGCCACCACGAGCGCCGGGGAAGAGACCGAGAGGTTCGCGGAGGAATCGACAACATACGACTGTGCGGCGTACACGCCCATCGCGGCGTACACGTGGGTCGTCGACCCTTCGCTCGCGAAGCCGGCGGTCCCGTCACCGAAGTAGACGCCCTCGATCGGGTACGTTCCCGTTCCTCCCTTCGCCTGTACGGAGAACGTCACCGCGAGGGGAAGGACGCCGGTCGCCGGGCGGACGGTGACGTTGGTTGTGATCCCGCCCGTGCCGGAGAGGGTTGAGGGGCCGAGATCGTGCGCGAGCGCCGCCACGATTGGCGTGCCGATGCCCGTGACCGGGTTCCAGCCGGGGCCCGCCGAGTAGCCGTTCGAGCCGGTCACGACCTCCCGGAAGTCGAGCAGGTAATCCGGTCCGTTGAGGATCCGATAGAGTGCAGGGTCGATGAACCCGAGAGGCGTGCCGACATGCTGGTCGAGGTCGCTCGCGATCCCCGCCCAGATCGGCGTCCCAAGGCTCGTGCCCCGGACGCTCGCGAAGGATCCCCCCAGGACGATGGTCGCTGGGGTCCCTGCGTCCACCGACACGTCCGGGACCCCCCGGGTCGACGGTGTCGTGGGCAGTCCGGCTTGCCACCATGGCCGCGGGAACGGCGCGTACCCGCCGCCGGAACCCCCTTGATTCAGACAGCCCGGGGCCTTTGCCCCGGTGGCGTTGCCGGACCAGCCCTCCTCGCTGAGGTACGTGCCATTGGAGGTGACGTTGAGGACTGTTCCCCCGACCCCGGTAACGGAGGGGTCGGAGGCCGGGTAATTGGTCGCCACGCCGCTCGTCCCATCGGCGGAGCCGCAGTCCCCACTGGCCGCGAAGACACTGATCCCCTCCGCGGCGGCGAGCGCGAGCACCGGACTCAGGATAGCGTACGAGCCGTCGGTGGTCGCGTTGCACGCGGAAGAGCAGGGGGCGCTGAAGGCGTTGTAGACCCCGACATCCGGCTCGCCCCAACTCAAGGAGATCACGTTCACGGCCTGATGGGCCACGAGCCAGTCGACCGCCTCGTAGAGCCCGATGCCGTCGTTCGGCGAGAAGGTGAAGTCGATCGTCGCGCCCGGGGCCGCCGCGCGCGCCCATTCGAGGTCGAGCGCGTCCTCGACCGCCCAGCCAGAGTTCACCCCCGAGGCGTTCAGATCCGTCGAGGTCGGAACGGGATAAAGGAAGTGGACGTCACCGGTGGGAAGCCCGAACTCGAGGCCGAAAGCGTCGAGGTCGGAGATGAGCTGGGACTCGCCCTCGCTCGAGGAGAACGCGTCGACGATCCCGATTCGGAAGCTCGACCCGTTCGTCCCGTTCGACAGGAGCGGCTCGATGTCGTAGGCGTTCCAGATCTGGCACGGGGTCAGACTCGAAAAGGTGCTCGAGCACCCCGCGGCCGGGCCCGCGACCGCCTCGGGCCGGGCCGCGGAGGTCGCGGCGGGGACGATGGGAGATACGTTCCCGAGGCCCAAGACGCCCGTCCAGGGGGCGACAGCCGGAAGGACCGCGGGTGTGGAATGGCTATAGACCTCGCGGCCCGAAACGGTCCGGTACTCCGCGAAGGTCGTGCCGAATGCCTGGCCCACGCGCGATGAGGGTCCGTCGACGAACAAAAGGCGGTCGTCGGGGCTGACGGTCACGGCGAGCCCCTCGGAAGTGAAGTACTTCACCGCGGCCCCCACGCTCGATGCGCTGGCTCCGTACCGCTGCGCGAGCGTCTGCGGGGAGAGAAAGTGAGAGCGGGCCGGGGTCCCGACGCCGTACTCGGCTGCCAGGTACGCCGCGAACCCCGAGGGATCCGACGAGGCGAGCCCCACCGCCACCGTAAGGGGATCCGTCCCCGGAAGTGGTCCTAAGCTGGTCGCCGCCGAGCCGGGCGAGAACGCGGGAGCGACCTGGACAATTCCCGGTCCGCGCTGGGCCGTTGTCGACGTGCCGGGAGAGAGTTGCACGCCGACCGGGGCGATAGGTCGGGCGTCCCCGGGGACAAACTCCAACGACCCGAGAGAGACGAGGATCGCCGCGGCGACGACCGCGAGCCAGCGGACCGTCGGGTCGGCCTTCCGCATCGGTGACCCTAGACAAGACCGCTCGCGGGATATCCCGCTTGCCATCGGCGCCATCCGAAAGACCTCTTAACCCGGTCCCGGCGTGGGTACTCCGGCACGCCGTGAACCCGTACCTCGGCTACGAGATCGCACTCGTACTCATCGCGGCGTACATCGCGACCATCTACGCGCTCTACCGCGCCGGGCGGCTCGGCCCGGACCGGGCGCTATCACTGTTTGGCCCGGCGCTGATGACGAAGACACAGCGGGGCCTCTCTGCGCTCGACCGCTGGGGTCGCTTCCGCCGCTTCTGGACCGCGGTGGGGGACGTCGGGATCGTGCTTGCCGCGATCGCGATGGCGACCATCTTCCTCCTCCTCCTGTTCGGGGCGATTCTTTCGACCCGGCTCCCCGCCTCCGCCGCCCCGACGCCGACCGAGGCGCTCGGCCTGCCCGGGATCAACCCGATCATTCCGCTCGGTTACGGGATCCTCGCGCTCGTCATCGGGATCGTCCTCCACGAGCTGATGCACGGCATCATCGCCCGGTCGCAGAAGATCGGGGTCAAGAGCATCGGGATCCTCTGGTTCGTGATCCCGATCGGCGCGTTCGTCGAGCAGAACGACGTCGAGATGCTCGCGGCGCCTCGACGCCAGCGGGACCGGGTCGCCGCGGCCGGGGTCCTCGCGAACTTCGCGCTAGCCCTCGTGTTCTTCGTCGCGTTCTCCGCCGTGGTATCGGTCTCGGTCACCCCGGCCGCGAACGGCGTCGTGATCGCGGCCATCGAGCCGAACACCCCCGCCGCGAACATCTCCCTCGCCACGGGGGACATCATCACGTCGGTCAACGGTACCCACACGACCACGGTCGCGTCGTTCGAGAATGCTCTCGCTTCCACCACTCCGGGCGAATCGGTCTCGGTCGTCTACTACTCGCCCAGCGAGGGCCGCACCGTCTCGACGACCGCCGCCCTCGCCACGAGTCCGACGGTGAAGGGACGCGGGTACCTCGGCGTGGCCGTTCTGACGATCACCCCCGCCCAGCTGAAGCAGATCTTCATCTGGCCGGCCGGCTCGAGCTCGGGACCGCTCATTGGAACGATCGATTGGCTGGTCCTGCCTCTTGCCGGGTTCGAGCCCGTCGCGGGAACTACGGCCGGGTACTTCCACGTCAGCGGCCCGTTCGCGGTGGGCGGAACGGCCGCCTTCTGGATCGGGGCGAACATCCTTTACTGGCTCGCGTGGATGAACCTACTGCTCGGGCTCTCGAACGCGCTCCCGCTCATCCCCCTCGACGGAGGACTGCTCTTCCGCGATTTCGCGGCCAGCATCGCGGCGAGAGTGAAGCGCGGGTGGACCGAGGCCCGGCTCGACCAGTTCGCCAGCCGGGCCGTGGCCGTTTCTTCCTCGATCGTCTTGGTGCTCCTCCTATGGCAGTTCATCGTGCCTCGGCTCCTCTAGAGGAACGCTCGCTCTTTGCGGAGTACCCGTTCCTTCCGGGGGCGGAGTCGCTGCTCGTCGGCGAATCGGTCTCGGTTCGCGGCCTCCTCGAGGACGGGGCGTACGAGGCCGCGCGCGTCCTCGGCCGGGCGCGCATCCTCGCCGCCGCGGAGGACCCCCGCGGCGCCCGGGACCTCGAGGAGCTCGCGCGCGCTGCCCCCGACGTCCGATACCTGTCATTCCTCTTCGCCCGGATGGTCCTGTCGGCGACCCCCGTCTCGGCGACCCTTCGGCGGTGGGCCGTCGCGGAGGCGAAGCGCAGCTACGGCCGGCTACGGCTGGTCCCGTCGGACGAGCTCGCGGAGGTCGCCCGGCGGCTCGGATATACCTTCGAAGTGAGAACGGACGGTATCGCGATCCCGCTGGTCGACTACGTGCGGCTCTCGGTCCCGATCCGCGAGAGCGAGTTCCGCCTCGCCGGGCAATCGGTGCGGAACGGCGAGGTCTTCGTCGGAGCCGGCCGAGCCGCCCGGCTCCTCCAGGAGGCGGTCCGGCTCCGCCTCGCCGTGCCGGTACCGCTCGCGGACGACGTGGTCGAGCTCGTCCGCGCGCGTGAGCGCGAGCTTCTGGATGAGGTGGCGCGACGCATGCCGGCGCCCCTCGCGCGGCCCGGGACCATCCCTGGCCCGCTGCGCCCCGCCCTCTTCCCTCCGTGCATCCGGAAGATGATGCGTACTCTCCAGCACGGGGAGAATCTCTCGCACGCCGGCCGGTTCTGCCTCGCCGCGTTCCTCCACCGGGCTGGGGCCGATTTCGAGACGATCGTCGACGCCTACCGCGGGGCCCCCGACTTCGACGAGTCGATCACGCGCTACCAGGTCGAGCACATCACGCTCCGCGACGGCGGGGCGGGGTACGAGCCGCCGGAGTGCGATACGTTGCGCAGCCATGGGCTCTGCGCGCGCGACGGGGACCCAACCGCGTCCGACGCGGTCGACCGGGCGCGAGATGAACGCTGCTTTGACGAGACCCTGCGACACCCGCTGCAGTACTACCGACGCCGGGGCGGCGCGGTGGTCGAACGGGCCGACCGCCCCGAAGCCCCCGGGGCTACGACACCTTCGAAAGGGACCGGTATACCCGGAGCGCGCGGGTCAGCGCCGTCCACTGACCGGCGACGATGAAGTAGAGGAGAGCGACGTCGATCACGGTGAATTCGATCCCTCCGAGGTGGAACCGGGCCCACGGCTCCGTCGGCGCCCACGGCCACGGGAGGGAGAAGTCGAACTCGAGGAACGTTGCGGCCATGAGAACGATCAGGCGGTCCGCGCGGGTGAGGAGCCCTCCGTAGAGCCTCCCCTGGCCGACCGCCTGCGCCTGCGTGCCCATGTAGCTCGTCAAGAGCAGGCTCGCGAGGGCGAGGAGCGCGAGGATCGGGTTCGCAAACGTGGACGCGGCGATCCCGACGATGAGCAGGACGTCCGAGTACCGGTCGAGGACGTGGTCGAGGAAATCCCCGCGCGCGGAGACCCGACCGGTCCGACGCGCGACGGCCCCGTCCAGGACGTCGAAGAGACCCGAAAGGAAGATCAGCGCGGCGACCGCGAGGAAGAGCAGGGGGGTCGTCCACCGGACCGCGGCGGCGACGGCGGCCGCCGCGCCCGCGAGGGCGAGGGCGGTCCAGCTGAGCTGGTTGGGCGACCAGTCGAGGAACGGCCGGGAAAGCCGGGCGACGTACGCCTCGACCCGTTCTCGGTACGCCTCGAGAACCATCGGTCGCCCCTACCGGGACCAGTCCAAAAGGTGCGCGGTCACCCACGGATCCCCGAGCCAGTCGACCCGGCCGTACGAGGGCCGGGTACGGTGATGGACGATGCGTCGGACCTCTCCCGCGACCGACTCGACCGTTCGGCCCGTCGTGTCGACCTCCCAGATCCGGCGGCGACGTTCGACCGCTTCGATCAGGATGAGGTCCGTAGCCTCGGAAAGGAGGTTCTCGTCGCGTTCGAGGAGGGACATCCGGCGCGACCTCGCCAGCCGCTGCGCGAGCTCCCGAGGGTGACAGCGGAGAACGATGGTGTCCCGAATAGGTAGAAGGTGGGAGAGGTGTCCAACCAGCATTTCCACGTCGGACCCGCGTCCGGCGCGCCAGGCCCGTGTGGCGAGGTCGAGATCGACCACCTCCGCACGGCCGGTCT
>JASHQX010000051.1 GCA_030038895.1 Thermoplasmata archaeon | reverse complement strand
AGGTCGTCGTCCTCGCCCTCGCGGGGAAGATCCAGACCGACCTCGTCGCGGGCCTTGCCCGACGGGGGGTCCGGGCGGTCGGGCTCTCGGGAGTCGACGGCTCGCTCGTCGTGGCCCGTCGCCGGGAAGGGGTACGGGCCGTGAAGGATGGCCGGGTGATCCATCTCTCTGACGATCGGTCGGGCACGGTCGAGCGGGTCGATGCGGGCTTGTTGCGTCTCATCCTCGGCGCGGGGGCTGTACCGGTGGTTGGCCCCCCGGCCGTGACCTCGAAGGGAGAGGTCGTGAACGTGGATGCGGATCGAGTGGCCGCGCAGGTCGCGATCGCACTGGGCGCGGATTCGCTCATCTACCTCACGAACGTCCCGGGCCTGCTCCGGGACAAGGACGACCCATCGACCGTGATCGAGCGGGTCGCTCGGGACGGCCTTCCGGAAGCGGTCTCCGTCGCCCAGGGCCGGATGCGCAAGAAGCTGATCGCGGCGCGCGAAGCGCTCGAGGGGGGAGTGCAAAGGGTCGTGATCGCATCGTCGCAGGGGTTCGGTCCGATCGCGCGCGCCCTGCGGGGCGAGGGAACGGTCCTCGGATGAGCCCGTCGGGTCCCGCTCGGAACGTCGAGTTCGGCGCGAGCGAACACGTCCGGCTCAACCTCGTCCGTGGAGAGAACGCTCGCCTGTGGGACGACCAGGGACGGGCGTACGTCGACCTCGGCGCTACGCACGGCGCTGGAAGCCTCGGGGCGGCGAATCCCGAGATCGCGGCCGCGGTCGCGGATCAGGGGCGCGAGATGGTCTACCTCGGAAGCGGCTATGCGAATCCGGTCCGGACCCGGTTCCTTGAGCGGTTACTCTCCCTATTGCCGGGGTCGTTCGCCCGTGTCTTCCTCTCCAACTCCGGCACGGAAGCGATCGAGGCCGCGCTAAAGATCGCTCGCTCGTCGACCGGTCGGACGAAGATCGTTGCGGCCATGCGCGGTTTCCATGGCCGAACGATGGGGTCGTTGAGTGCGACGTGGCGTCGGGAGCTCAAGGAGCCGTTCGAGCCGCTCGTTCCCGGCTTCGTACACGTCCCGTTCAACGACCCGAGGGCGCTCGAATCCGCCGTCGACGAGTCGACGGCCCTCGTCCTCCTCGAACCGGTCCAGGGCGAGGGCGGAGTCCACGTGGCGACGGAGGAGTTCCTCCGGGCCGCGCGGACCTTCGCAGACCGCTCAGGCGCCCTCCTCGGCTTCGACGAGGTCCAAACCGGCATCGGGCGGACCGGGCGGCTCTTCGCCTTCGAGCGGTGGGGAGTGGTCCCCGACCTCCTCGTCCTCGCGAAGTCGCTCGCCGGCGGCGTTCCCATCGGCGCGACCGTAACAACCGAGGAGGTCGCCGAGAGGTTCCGAGGTTCCCACCATTCAACGTTCGGCGGGAACCCCCTCGCGTGCGCGGCGGGACTCGCCGCGCTCAACTTCACCGTGCGCGAGCGCCTTCCCGAGCGCGCCGAACGGCTCGGCGCTCGGGCCCGGGAGGTCCTGGGGGGGCTGCCCGCCGAGAAGATCCGAGAGGTACGGGGCCTCGGGTTGATGATCGGTGTCGAGTTCCGCGGGAAGGCCGCTCCGTACCTCGCGGCGCTCCAGGAACGGGGATTCCTCGCGATCTCCGCGGGATCGACGGTCGTCCGCCTCCTCCCGCCCCTCACGATCCCGGAGCGGGAATGGGAAGAGGGCCTCGCTGCGCTGCTCGAGGTGGTCGAGAGTGGATGAGCTCGAGCTCCTCGAGGATCTGGTCCGGGAGTACAGCCCCTCCGGGTCCGAACGAGCCGCCGTCCGGGAGTTCGTTCGAATCGCCCGTACGTTCGGTTACGCGACCCGCATCGACTCCGTCGGCAATGGGATCGCATCTATAGGCTCGGGACGGCCCCGGATCGTGTACCTCGGCCACATCGACACCGTCGACGGCGAGCTCCCCGTCCATCGGAAGGGTGGGTGGCTCTACGGCCGGGGGGTGGTCGACGCGAAGGGCCCCCTCCTCTCCGCGCTCCTCGCGGGCGAGGGATTCGCGCCTCCGGGGGAGTTCCGGGTCGTCGCGGCGGTCGGCGAGGAGGTCGACAGTCGCGGCGCGCGCCACTTCCTCCGCGGGCCTCGCCCCGATGCGCTGATCGCGGGGGAGCCGAGCGGGTGGGATGGCGTGACGATCGGGTACAAGGGGATGGTCCGCCTCTCGGCCACGTTTCGGGGCAATCGGACCCACTACTCCTCGCCGACTCCGACCGCCTTCGACCGCGCGGTCGACTGGATCGCCCTTCTGCGCGGGTTCGCCGCCACGCGAAGTGGGCCATCCCCGTTCCGTTCCCTCGCGCTGAAAGTAGTGGGGCTCGAAGGTCGGATCGATCGTGGGCACGAGACCGCCCGGATCACGCTTGACCTTCGCCTGCCCCCCGGCCTAACAGCCAAAGATGTCGTCCGGTCGATTCCCTGCGAGCCGCACGGTGCGTTGCTGGAAGTGGAGGAGCAGATCGATCCGGTCGAGGTGCGCCGAGAGAATCCCGTGGTCGAGGGCCTGCTGGCCGGGATCCGGGCCGCCGAGGGCCGGCCGACTCTCTGGCGGAAGGGGGGAACCTCGGACCTGAACCTCGCGGTGCGTTCGTGGGGAGTGCCGGCCGCGGCGTATGGTCCCGGGGACGCTCGGCTTGATCACACCGATCGCGAGCGGCTCTCGCGGGCCGAGCTCCGCCGGTCCGTGACGGTGCTCAAGACCGCGCTCGAACGGATCCGCGCGACGGTTCCTACTCCTCGACGACCGGCCGACGGTGTTTGACGAACTCCCCGCTGCGGAGCTCGCGCATCGCCTCGAGCAATTCATCCTGCCGGTTCATTACGATCGGACCGTACCAGGCGACGGGCTCGTGAAGGGGCCGACCCGACACCAAAAGGAACCGCAGGCCCCGGTCCGCGGCACGGACCTGGATAGAGCCTCCCGTTCCGAAGAGGGCGGTCTCCCCGCTATCGACGGGGCGCGGATCGGTCCCTGCGAAGGTACCACTTCCATCGATCACGTGGGCGAAGGCCGTGTACTCCGGTCGGACGTCCTGCTCGAACGCGCCGCCGGCCGGCAGGCGAACGTCGAGGTAGGTCGGGTCGACGGGGATCCCTCGCACCGGACCTTCGACCTTCCCGAACGTCCCCGCGACCACCTTGACCCGGTTCCCGTCGTTGGTGATCACTTCCGGGATCTCCGACGCCGATAGCCCGCGGTACGCCGGAACGCTCATCTTCTCTCGGGAAGGCAGATTGACCCAGAGCTGGAAGCCCGACATCGCACCCTCGGTGCGCTCGGGCATCTCCTGGTGGATGATCCCGCTACCTGAGTTCATCCACTGTACGTCGCCCGAGCCGATGACTCCGTGGTTTCCGAGGGTATCCCCGTGGGCCACCCGCCCGTCGAGGACGTACGTCACGGTCTCGATCCCCCGGTGCGGGTGCCAGGGGAACCCGGCCAGGTAATCCGCCGGGTTCGACGACCCGAACCGGTCGAGGAGCAGGAAGGGGTCGAAGAGGGGGACCTCTTTGTTCGAGAACGAGCGGCGGAGCCGGACTCCCGCTCCCTCCAGGGTCGGGACGCCGGGATAACGGTGAGCGATGGAACGGATCGTGTCGGTCATGGCCATTACCTCGCTCTATTCAATTACCATGGGTAACTTAAAGGGGTCGGGAAGCTCGAGTTACCAAGTTGGAGAGAGCGGGAAGACCCAAACACGAATCTCCAATCCCTCGTTGATGGCCACCCGATTCTGTTCGTTCTGCGGCAAGCCCCTCCCCTCGAC
>JASHQX010000050.1 GCA_030038895.1 Thermoplasmata archaeon | reverse complement strand
ACGGGCCTCTGGGGTCGCATCGGGGCCCGCGGATCGCGATCCGCCCTGAAAGCGCTGCGTGCGAGCCGGAGGAGGGGATCGTGAGGGCCCTCGACACCTCGATTCTCCTCGCCTTACTCGAGGGGGAGCCGGGAGCCAAGACCCTGTTGAAGAAGCTGCGCGGGGTCGAGGTGGCGACCACCGAAGCCAATCTGCTCGAACTCTCGATATTGGCTTCCCAAGGTTCTGAGCGACACCACCGGTCTCGGCGAGAGGCACTGGGTAAGCTTCGACGGCGAATCACGGTCCTCCCCATCGATGCCCGAGCTGTCGAGGCGGCTGCGACCCATCTCGGAAAGGACCCGAAATCGACCGGCTCCCCACTCGTGCTGGCCATGATGGGGGCGCTCGAGGCGGGCGGTTGCGAGGAGCTCTTGACTCAGGACCCCCTTCCGGAGATGGACCGCTGGAAGGTCCGCGTGAGTAGAGTTAGGTTGAGGGATACCAAGTAATGCACTATCCGTTATTTTAGATACAAAGGCTCCCATTAACGGCTTGTTGAGCCCGATCCTCTCTCGAAGAACGTCGGAAAGGCCCTCCGGACGGATTTTTCACTACAACCCTGGGTTCCGGGCCTCCAAGGCCTCCCAACACCTGTTTCAATGAAACATAGCATGAGAATTGTAAATAACGTATCATTGGTTACATACATAGCGCGTAACGTTTGTCGATGCTCACCCGTCCCTACCCGCCACAACCAATTCTCTGACGGAGCGGTGTATAACAGGAGTTATACAACGGTCGGTCCGTCCCTCCGTCCCTAGAAGGGAGGCCTCGAATCTGAGGGTGGACCCCCTTCAGGTTTCCGCTTTGAGACAGGGATCCTGACTCGTGGCGGTTGGGAATCGCCTGTGTCGTGGGAACGATCGCTCGAGACGGTCCCGGACGCCAGAGCAGGTCGCCGGGTCAGAAACAGCAGAAACAGGCCCACGAAGAGCATTCCGCTCGCCGCCACCGACAGATACCAGCCCACTGACGGACCCCAGCTCTCGGAGGTCCCGGCCGTGCTGTTCGCGGTCGAACCAGAAAAGGTGGACCAGGGCCCAGGGACAGTGCCATGGAGATCGCTGGCAAGGGCCGATGGAGACTCGGCGGCATATCCCCCGCACGCCACCAGGCTCGCGATGAGCGCGATCGCGACCACGACGACTGACAGCATCCAGCGACGGGGGTTCTCACGCCAGAACCAGCCGAGAAATGCCCCCAGGATTCCCACGACAGCACCCAAGAGGGTTAGGACGAACACCGCCGCCGTGAGAATACCGAAGTGCGAGAGTGAGGCCCCATCGTACGAAGTGGGTGGAGCGCAGCTGGTGTGGATACTAGGAGGCGCACTGCTCGAGCATTGAACGGTACCATTCGTTGAAGGTAGCCCGGGGTAGAATTCGTGAGTCACCGTCACTCCACTAAACTTCACCGTCCACGCATACCACGGCGTGACGGCTGCCGCGATCAATAGGAGCGCGCCCGCGAGGACCAGCAGCGTCACGAGGCGTCGATGCCGTCCCTGTTCTGAGTGCACAGGTCTCAAACGTGTAGGGCCCTCCTCAAGTTAGAGGTTGTGTCTGATCTCCGCCTTACGTCCGAAAACCCCGCAAAAACGGCCATTCCAGCAAGCGCGGCTCATACTTTAGACAATGAAATCACGTGTCAACATGGTCGATGGAAACAAGGAATGATACGAGACGATTCCAGCTTCCCTTCCGGAGATCCACCCTCGTACTGGGTCGCTCGAACGCCTTCCGCCGGGGGCGGGGGATATGAATATGCATATACATATGCCTAAAGGATCGGCTGAACGAAGCGGTATCGGGCGTCGCGCTGCTAGGACCGAACGCGGGTGGGGGTCGAAAGCAAGGCGTACTCGAATCGCTGACGGAGCAGGCCTCCCTCAGAAGAGGAGGTACTGGACGTACGTTACTGGCCAACGATGCAGAACCGAGAGAACCGAACGTCTGCCGGCTTGCGATATATCTCCGCCCTTCAGTTGACACGCGCTTTCCGCCGGTGCCCATGTTAGATGTCGAGTGACCGGACGCAGTTCTATTACCCCGCGCCGGTTCTGGGACCTTGGGAGGTCGCCGGCTCCCTCGGAGAAGGACGATCATGATGGCCGCAAACGGCAAGAAAATCTGGATGGACGGACGGTTGGTCAACTTCGCGGACGCCCACGTACACGTCCTGAGCCACACCCTCCACTACGGGGTCGGACTGTTCGAGGGGATTCGCGCGTACCCCACCACGAGGGGCGCAGCGGTCTTCCGGCTAAAGGAGCACGTCCAGCGGCTCATCACCTCGGCGAAGTTCTACCACATGACGATCCCCTACTCCGCCGCGGAAATCGAGGAGGCGATCCTCCAGACTCAGGCGGCCAACGGGATCATTCCCTCGTACATCCGGCCCCTGGTGTACCGGGGCGAGCCCGCCCTCGGGGTCAAGAACCTCGAGGGGAAGGTCTCGCTCGCGATCGCGGTGATTCCCGCGAAGAAGTATCTCGGCGACAGCTCCGAGGCCGGCGTCCGGGCCAAGATCTCGCCGTTCCGCAAGCCGCACTCCGACGCCAACCCCTCGTTCGCGAAGGCGTCCGGGAACTACATCAACAGCTATCTCGCCGGCGTAGACGCCCTGAAGGAGGGATACGAGGAGGCGATCCTGCTCGACGCGAACGGGTATCTCGCCGAGGGGACAGGAGAGAACATCTTCCTCGTCCGCGACGGCACGCTCTACACCCCGGGGCTCGAGTCCGATATCCTGGTCGGCGTGACCCGCGACTCGGTCATCCATCTCGCGACCGACCTCGGCTATCCCGTGGTGCAGAAGCTGCTCTCCGTCAACGAGCTGATCTCCGCGGACGAAGCGTTTTTCACGGGCACCTACGCAGAGATCGCCCCGATCAAGGAGGTAGGTTCCTACACGATCGGGGTCGGAGCCCCCGGTCCGGTCACCCGGAAGGTCATGACCGCCTTCCAGCGGGCCCTTCGCGGGGAGGACGCAAAGTACGCGAGCTGGCTATCACCGGTGCCGGCGCTGCCCCGTGCCACCGTGCGCGCGCGAGGGTAGTCAGGGCGCGGTCAGTCCTCTTCTTCGGGTTGCGGAGGAGGAGGAGGGGGCTCGTGGGAGTGCGTGTGCGTGTGGGGGTCCGGCCTCCAGATCAACTCGATCCGCAGCCCTTCGGGGCCCCGAAGGTAAAGTGATCGAGAATCCTCCCGCTCCTTCTCCCCGGTGATCACGACCCGCGCCCGTCCGACCCGGCTTCGTAGCCCGGTCCACTCGCTCACCCGGAAAGCAATGTGGTCGATACCGGACAGACCCGGGTCGTCTCGGGCATCGTGGAGGCCAAGGACCTGGTCCCCGAAGAGGAGGTAGGTGTGCTCCGGTCCCTCACCGATGACGTCCATCCCCATCTGCTCCACGAAGAACCGGCGGGCTTTGACCCGGTCCTTGACCTTGACATCCACGTGATCGAATCCCATCAAGCCAAACTCACGGGGCGCGGTCCGGGCGGGCATTTTCGACCCGACAGAACGGCCCACTATATTGTCATGCGTGACGATTCCGGGAATCCGGAAGGTACGCGCGGACTCGCGCTCCGATTCGCGCTTTCGAGCGCTACTGAGGATCTTCTCCGTTGCGAGAGATCGCCGGTCGAATACACTCAGGACGAAGAGTTCAGACCTGTCCCCTAGAGCAACAGGTTAAGCGGGGCGCCCGGCTGGGTCACGACGCATGACGGATCTTCGGGAGTTCGAGGACGATTTCGCCCATGCGCTGGCACGGTTGGTGCACCGCACGCGGTTCGTCGAGCTCTTGGCCGAGTTGGAGGAGGGGGAGGAGGTACGCATCGATCGCCGCTCCCTGACCCCCTCTCTCGACCCGCGAATCCAGGGAGCTGTGATCCGGGCCTGGGGGGGCGAACGTTGGGTGGAAGCCGCTACCTCTGCCCTGAATCGAGCGTCCCTCGACCAAGCCGCGGCGTCGGTAGAGCGGAGCGTATCGAAGTCAGCAACGGGGGCGGCTCCCCCGGGGGAGTCCGCCACGACCCGAGGGGAGTGGGCCGACCGGCCCGCGCGTCCGATGCGGTCACTCGGCTCGGACGCGATGATTTCCCTTGCGAGGGACGCGTTCTCCTGGGCCATCGCGGTCCCGGGGGTGAAGGATTGCCAAGTAGAGGTCGGTTGGTCGGAAAACCAACGATTTTACCTGAACTCTGCCGGCGCCCGGTGCTTCCAGTTGATCAGCCGCGTGGGGGCGAACGTCGCCCCAATAGCGATCGAGAATGGCCGGGTCGAATACGACTATCTGAGCCGGGGTTACATCGGCGGACAAGAACGCCTCGGGTTCCTCAGCCAGGAACGCGTTGCGGACGTGGCCAAAGGCACGGTCGAGCTCCTCCACGCCCGGGCCCCGCCCACGGGAGAGATGTCGGTTCTGCTCGATCAGGGGACGACCGGCACCCTCGCCCACGAGTCGTTCGGGCATGGGACGGAGGCGGATCAGTTCCTGCGGGATCGATCGTACCTTCGACCGATTCTCGGCCAGACGGTGGGACCCGAATCGCTGACGATCATCGACCAGGGGTCCCATCCCGATGGATGGGGGACGTTCTATTTTGACGACGAAGGACATCTCGGTCAACGGACTGTCCTCATCGACCGAGGGAAGTTCATCGGAGCCCTGCACGACCGGGAGACTGCCGCGGCCTTGCACGTCAGCGCGACGGGCAACGCGCGCCGGTCGGATTTCCTCAGCCGACTGTTCGTTCGGATGACGAACACCTACGTCGAGCCCGGCGACTGGACGTTCGATGAGCTCGTTCGGGAGGCAAAGAACGGGGTGGTGCTCGAACACTGCACGAGCGGGATCGAGGACCCCTTGGGCGGCCAGATGCAGATCAAGGTGAAGAAAGGACGGAAGATCGAGAACGGCCAGCTGACGGACCTCGTCTCGTCCATGGCCCTCTCGGGTAAGGTCCTCGAGGTGCTCCGTCAAATCAAAGGCTTGAGCCGCCCGGGGGACTTCGAGATGAGCCCTGGGTACTGCGGCAAGGGGCACACCGACCTCTTGCCCGTCGGCAGCGGAGGAACCTTCCTCCTTTCGACAGCAGTGGTGGGACCGGCATGACCGCCCCCAAGGTCGCCGCCGACACAGCGTTCCGAGCAGCGGACTACCTCCGCGTACCGGAGCCCTGGGAGGTCTTCGGCGAGCGGTCCCAGCGGTACGAGATCCACCTCAACGGCCGGTCGATCGAACTGGTCCGGGGACCCATCCTATTGGAAGGATTTGGCGTCCGCGTTTTCCGCCGGCGAGACGCAGGCCTGGCGAGCGGATTCCAGGCCTCGACCGACCTCTCCGCTGAGGGGGTGAAGGCGGCGGCAACCGACGCAGAGGCGCTCTCGGAGCACTCCAGCTTCCCCGCGAAGAAGATCGAGCTCCCTGGGTCGGGACCCTCGGGAGAAAACGGACTAGAGGTGTGCGACCCGAGGCTTTGGGAACGACCGATGGAGACGCTGAACGAGTACGTCGACGCGGCCCTCGGCCCGTTCGATACGATCCGGGGGGCCCAACCGAGCTTCGGCTCGGTCCGGGCCACCCTCACTGAGACGACACTCACGAACTCGGCCGGGCTCAAGGCATCGTATGCCCGGACCCTCGTGTGGTTCGAGCTCGCCGTCAAGGCCCAGGGGGGCCCGGAAGGAGCTCCTCCTGGTGAGTACTGGGTGAACGAGACGATGTCCCGGGTCGAGCCATCGCGTGTCGAAGCTCAGGTCCCGGACTGGTGCCGGTACGCCGAGGATGTCCGGCGGGCGGTTCCGCCTCCCACCGGTGAGCTTCCGGTGGTCCTACCCACCTCGATCCTCTCCACCATCGTCCCCAGCGTCCTTGGGACCCGTTTCACGGGTCGGGCAAGACTTCGCGAGGTCGCCCCCGGGATCGGAGAGGCGTGGGGGAACGAATCCGTCACTGTTCACGACGACGGTCGGGTGCCTTGGGGAGTGGGTTCTTCTCCCGTGGACGATGAAGGAACGCCCCAACGACGCCGCACCCTCTTGGATCACGGCAAGGTGAAGGAGCTCCTCTACGACGTTCGTCACGCGGGCGTTTTCGGAACGGAATCGACGGGAAGCGGCATCCGGGGACGGGAATTCGTCTACCTCGACTGGCGGCGGTTCCTCCACCCTCCACAGGTGACGTCAACCACCCTGGTGGTCGAGCCGGGCACGGGGGGATCGGACGCCGAGCTCGTGGAAGCAGCCGGGGAAGGGCTCTGGGTCCAGCAGCTCGGTTGGGCAATCCCCGATCCGCTCTCGGGGGCGTTCGGCGGCGAGATCCGGATCGGCTATCGGATCCGCGGCGGAAAGCTCGCCGAGCCGGTCCGCGGAGGGACCGTGGGTGGGGTCGTTCTGTCGCCTCCCGGGACCCCCTCGTTGCTAGGGAACATCGCGGCGATCGGCTCGGCGCCAGCCCTCGCCGAAGGGATCCTCAGCCCGACCTTACTGGTCAGGCCCCTCACCGTGGCGGGCAAGTAGGGCACGGCTCTCTCGGATCGCTTGCCTGCGTCCCTTTTCGGTCTTACTTCCTTGGCCCGAGCGAGACGAGGATCGTGTTACAGTTCGCGCACCGGCCCCCCGGAAGGTTGGCCGAGTAGTTCCCGCCGAAGCCAGTCCCGACCAGGACCACCAGTCCCTTGGGACGCAGACGGGAGGAGGAGGCTTCGTGGGACCAATAGAGACCGGATCCGTTGCTCGTCGACACGAAGCCGGCCTCGAGCGGGCCTCCGCACACGGGACAGGTGGATGCGGCCATTCTCTCTCCGCGGCGGCGCTGACCGTTCCAGGGTATCTTTCCTTTGCGCCACCCAGAAGACGGGCGTCTTTATCAACCGGAATCGTCCATTTCACCCGGGAAAAAGGCGACCCCCGGGAGCCGGGTGAGTCCTCCCGGGGGTCCAAGACATCGTGATTCTTGCCTCGGCTTTGCTTCCTCAGCGCTCCTCTTCTAGGAGATGGATTTCGGGCCGGTGGCCTTTCAGCTGATATGTCGGTATCAACCAGGTGGGCCAGCCGGAGATCGCGTAGGAGAGGCCCTTCAGCGAGGGGGGTTCCCCGATGAACAGCTCGCGGGGGGGCAACTCGATAAGAGGGTCCCGGTTCGAGTTCGTCAGACCTTCCTCGGCCGCACGGGGCTTCTCGTTCCGCAGCATCAGATCACCGCCCCAAGGTCGGGAGGGGGGAGCCATGGCACTCCGAGGGCTCGCGCCCGTGCGTCCAAGTCGGCACTCATCTGCCGCCGCGGCTCGCTTTGAGGGGCCGGCGGCACCGGAGGAGCCTCGTATTCTCGAATCCGCTGGGAGGCGGAGCCGCGGAGCGGGGTTTCCTCAGAGACCCCGTCCGAGTCCGAAATCAAGGGGAAGCGCCCCATGATCACCTTGGGACATTCCCCGCGCTCGCCGTGCCGAAGGCCGAAGTGGCGCGTGGGGTGAACCTCCCCGCAGAGGATGCAGACATCCGCCTCCTGGAGCATCGCCCCGATGCCTCCGAGGTAGGCGCCGCTCTCTCGGCTTCGGCTCATGGCATAGGGCTATTCAGCGGACATTCTACTTAAATGTCGAGAGTTATTTTGTACAAAATAAGAATAAGTAGCGGGAGGCGAATACGACCTAGTAGATGGGAGCACAGACCTATCTGCCAATCGAAATCCTAGACTACATCGAGACTCACATGCCCCCGGAGGATGCGCCTCTAGGGGTGAGCCAACGGGAGTTGGCTAAGGTACTCGGGTACCACCCCTGCTCGATGTCGCGTCCCTTGAAAGAACTGCTCAAGAGCGGATCTCTGACAGCACGTAGGTCACCCGTGCGGGATGGGGTTCGAAAGCAGCTTACCTACCGCATAACTGAGCCCGGCCGGATACGGCTTCGCCGAGAGACGAAGGAAGTACCGCTGTTGTCAGGAGAGGTGCCCCCTCCCCCTCACCCTTTCCTGGGCCGAAAGGAGGAGCTCGCGGAACTGAGTGCATACTCGGTTCAGGGAGGCTCAATCGCATTCATGGACGGAGGCCCGGGAATGGGCAAGACGGCCCTGATGGCTCGGCACCTTCGCCGACTGAAGCAAGGGCGACTCCCGTTCTGGTTCACGATGCGCCCCACGACGTCTCCTCGGCAGTTCATCTCCGCTCTCTCGCATGCGTTCGCGGCAATAGGAGCCCAGCAGCTGGCATACTACGCGCAGCTTCCCCGTTCTCCAGTCGCGAGAGAAGCCTCCGACCTCATTCAACGAGCAATTGCGGGCCGAAGTCTCGCAGTGGTGGTCGACGACATGCAGATGGCCGGCCCCGATATGAAAGACTTCCTGAGGGAACTCACAGAGTCCATGGTTAAACAGCGGGACCACCAGTTCTACTTTGTCGGTCAGGACCCACCGTTTTTCGAGCCGAACGGAGTCCCGACTCGTAGGTTTACCATTGGGGGACTCGACCGCGCCGCTGCTCACGAATTGACAGACCGGCAAGGAGGGCTCTCGGACCGGTTCGAATCAGTTTACCAATCCACACTAGGTTCGCCGCTGTTACTTCGGCTGGCCGTCTCGAACCCTGAAATCGAGACCGATCCTGCCTCGCTTCCAGCAGCGGTGGTTCGACGACTTCAACCGGATGAGGTCAACTCGATTTTGTCGATTGTCCTCGCCAACGAGCCTCTTCCCGCAACGTACGTGGTGGGGTCGGAGGGTCTCACCGCATCTCGTCTCTCCGAGCTCGTTCGAACCGGAATTCTTCATCGAACTCTTCAGGGACGAGTGGAGGTCCTCCAAGTCGTCCGGAGCGCCCTATTGGCCCGTGTGACCTCGGGCGACGAGCGAAGTGCCCACCTTCGTCTAGCACGATTCTACTCCCGGACGCGGCGACCCGAGGCTGTGCGCGAACGGTTCCTCCACCTGGTCGACGGACAGGCGTGGAAGGAGGCGGCTCAGTTACTCGCCAAGCAGGAGCGAGTAATACTGCGTCTCGGCTATTCTGAGGCCCTTCGCAGCGCACTTCGTCACCTATCGACCATCCTTCCCCGCGGGTCGGCTCGGGTGAGAGCGCTTCAAGCCGAGGCCAGCCTCCTTCGGGCTCACTCCGATTATTCCGAGTCCATCGTCTCGCTACGCAGAGCCGTCGCGGACTCCTCGGATGATTCTAGGACTGAGTGCGAGAGTCTGCTTGCGATCGTGGAACTTCAGCTCCGTCTGCGAGATATCGATCAGGCCCGGAAGGACTTTGC
>JASHQX010000049.1 GCA_030038895.1 Thermoplasmata archaeon | reverse complement strand
GCGGGGATCGCCCACACGGTTGCGACCTCCCCCAGGCGGGCCTCGGGTACGGAGTCTCCCTTTGGCCGCACGATCCGGCGGACCGTGAGCGGAGGGTAAATCCCCGGGAGCGTGGACCCGACCGCGATCCGCCGGGCGGAGGGAAGAGCCATCCGCCGCCGTTCGGAGACCGCACCGCGCGATTCGATGAGGTCGATCTCCGTCGACGGCTCCACCCGTACTTCGAACGGATGGGTCCCGCCGCACTCCCGACACCGTGCGAGC
This sequence comes from Thermoplasmata archaeon, assembly GCA_030038895.1. Lineage (GTDB taxonomy): Archaea > Thermoplasmatota > Thermoplasmata > Lutacidiplasmatales > UBA184 > Lutacidiplasma. The sequence continues at coordinate 10,941 of JASHQX010000049.1, read as the reverse complement.
CCGCTCCTGACCCGCGCCGATCGTCGACTCCGCGCGTCCCAATGCACAATCCGATGAACGGTCACGCGGCCGCACGTGTCGCATCGCAGCCGGGCCGCGTGAATCCCCTCGACAGCGAGGGGCGAAGCCGGTGGACCTTCGGTCGCGCGCTCGAGCGGTTCCCCAGCGTCCGGGTCGGTCATCGTCGCGCTGCCTCGGCAGGAGCCCCCCCCATTATCGTTCCGCGCGGGACCGGCTTTTGGGACGGCGCCGTGACCGATGCGGACGAGGCTCCGACGGGGTCGCTCGGGAACCCTCGAGCAACGTCTCGAGCACCGGACGCAGCCGATCCCGGAGCTCGGCGGAGTTCCATGCGAAAACGAGGTTCGTCCGGAGCCAGAGATACCGGTCTCCGATGTCATACCGAGTACCCCGGAAGGTAGCGGCGTAGACCGGACGGTCGCGGGCAAGGAGCTGGAGCGCGTCGGTGAGCTGCACCTCGCCGTGCGCGTCCGGCCTCGTGCGATCGATCGCGTCGTAGATCTCGGGTGTCAGGACGTACGCCCCCGTGATGCCGAGCCGGCTCGGCGCGTCCGCGAGGGGCGGCTTTTCGACGAGGCGTTCGCACCGGTATACCCCCGGTTCGACCTCGGGTCCGTCGACGATCCCGTAGTCCCGGACTTTCTCGTCCGGCACCGATTCTACCGCGAGGACCGGGGCGTGGTATCGTTCGTATCGATCCCAGAGCTGTCGGAGGAGGGGAGGGTCGCAGACATTGATCGTATCCCCCAGCAGCACTCCGAATGGTTCTTTTCCGGTGTGGAACCGTGCGCATTCAATCGCGTTGGCGAGCCCCCTGGGCTCGCGCTGGCGGACGAAATGGATCCGAGCCCGACGACTCAGTTCGTCGAGCTCGCGAAGCTCAGGCAGATCGTCCCGGTCCGCGAGCTCCAGGCTCAGATCGAAGTGGTCCTCGAGCGCCCGCTTCCCTCTCCCCGTGACAATCAAGATGTCGTCCGCGCCGGAAGCGACCGCCTCCTCGACCACGTACTGGATGATCGGCCGGTCGACCATCGGGAGCATCTCCTTCGGCTGGCTCTTGGTGGCCGGCAAGAAACGGGTTCCTAGACCGGCGGCGGGAATCACTACCTTCATCCGGGCCCCGCCTCCTGTGCCGGAGCGGCCGAGGGGCCACCCTGACCAGCGCCGATCCCGACGACCGTGAGGCGGGCGCGTCTCGCGGCGGCCCGGGAAATCTCACGGCGAAGGTCTACGAGCAGCGGTGTCTGCATCCGCCGTGTCCATTCGAGCTTCCAGCGGCCGTACTGCGGCCAGTCCGCCTGAAGGACCGCCCCATCCGCGTCCGCAAGGGCTTCTTCGACCGACGAGGCGAACTCAAGTCGGCCGTCTGCGCCACCGGAGAGCGCGTACCAAGCGGCGCGGAAATTCTCGATCGCGATCGGATCGTGGACTCGCACAATCGCTCCATCTGCGACGAGCTGCGCCGCGATCGGAAGCGCCCGCGACTCACGGACATCGTCCGTTCCGGCCTTAAATGAGAGCCCGAGGAGGGCGATCCGTTTTCCGCTCACCGGACCGAGCGCCGAGCGGATGACCCCGAGTACGTAGTCGAGCTGGTCGTCATTGATTCGCAGAGCGGCCTCCGCCGAGCGGAGGCGGACGCCGAGCTCGCGCGACCGTACGACGAACGCCTTGAGGTCCTTCGCAAAGCAACTGCCGCCGAATCCCGGGCCGGCCTTTAGGAACTTGGGGCCAATCCGCGAATCCCGGCCGATTGCCTCTGTGATTGCGTCGACGTTGGCACCGAGTCGATCGCTCAGCCGGGAGAGCTCGTTCGCGAACGAGACCTTGAGCGCGAGAAAGGCGTTCGCAGAATACTTCACTAGCTCCGCCCCCGAGGGGGTAAGTGCGATGAGAGGGGCGCGGAAATCCCGGTAGGCCCGGCGCAGCCAGGCGAGCGCCTTCGCGTCGGTCGTACCGACGACGATCCGTTCCGGTGAGACCGCATCCCGTACCATCGAACCCTCCGCGAGGAACTCCGGGTTCGACGCGACCCCGAGTTCGTCCGGGCGTCGTCCGGACCGTCGCAAGAGCACCGGGGCCACGTGAGATTCGGTCGTCCCGGGTACGACCGTGCTCTTGACAACGACTACGTGGTATCCCGGGATCCTTCGAAGGGTGTCGCCGATTTCCCTCACGCTCCGCCGAAGCGGCCCTAGCTCGATTCGGCCGCTCGGGCGGCTCGGGGTGGGCACGCAGAGAAAGATCCCTTCCGAATCCCGAACCATCTGTTCGGCTGAGTTGACGACCCGAAATCGGCCGGCACGTCGCTGGGCCCTCAACAGGGGTGCGAGTCCCGGCTCGTGAAACGGCGCGCGCCCCCCATCGACCGCGCTACGGATCTCGGGTTTCACGTCGTACCCAGTGACCGTCAGGCCATGTGCGGCGAATGCGAGGCCAGTGGCAAGCCCCATGTAGCCCAAACCGACGATTCCGGCGCGCGGCGGCGTCGCTTGGCTCCGGCTCACTTCGGGGACCTCCGGCTCGCGCGGACCGTTCGGAAGTACTGGACGGTTTCTCTCAACCCCTCCTCGAAGGGGACCCGCGGCGACCATCCAAGATACTGCCGAGCCCGCTGGATCACCGGGGAACGTTGCTTGGGGTCGTCTTCGGGCAACGGTTCGTGCCGGAAGGTCGGCCGAATCCCGATTTCCCTCGCGACCATCTCGGCGGTCTGACGGACGGTGAACTCGCGGGGATTCCCGAGGTTGATCGGCGTAGGCACGTCGCCCGGCGCCTCCATCATCCGTTCGAGGCCCTCGACGAGGTCGGAGACGTAACAGAACGATCGCGTCTGGTTTCCCTTGCCGTAGAGCGTGAACGCCTCTCCGCGAAGCCCTTGCACGATGAAGTTCGACACGACGCGGCCATCGTCCGCGGCCATCCGCGGGCCGTAGGTATTGAAGATCCGCGCGATCCGTACGTCGAGACCATATCGGCGCCGGTAGGCCATCCCCAACGCCTCGGCGAACCGTTTCCCCTCATCGTAGCAGCTCCGCGGTCCGATGGGGTTGACGTTCCCCCAGTACTTCTCGTCCTGAGGGTGGACCGACGGGTCGCCGTACACCTCGCTCGTCGAGGCGAGAAGGACTCGAGCGTCGGCCTTCCGAGCGGATTCCAGCACACAGTAGGTGCCCACCGAATTGACTCGGAGAGTGCCGATCGGGTCTCGCTGGTAGGCTGAGGGCGACGCGGGGCTCGCGAGATGATAGTACCTGCCGGCGCTGGGAATGGCCGAGAGGGTCGAGAGGTCGGCGCGGAGTAGCCGGAACCGGGGGTCGTTACGCGCGTCGCGGAGGTTTGACCTCCGGCCCGTGCTCAGATCATCGATCCCAATGACCCGGTGACCCCCCGCGAGGAGCCGATCGACCAAATGGGAACCGAGAAACCCCGCCGCGCCGGTTACCACGATGCGGGAGGTAGACCCGCGTTTCGCTCTCGAAGGCATTCGGGGACCGTCCGTCCGGCTGGCCGCTCAGGCTCAAAGCTCCGTCGGTCGCCGGGCTGTCTCTGCCTATCGAGGCGAATCCCCTGGAGCAGGGAGACCCTCCGGCGTTCCCTGAGCGTCCGCCCCACCGACCCTCCAACCTTGCCGGTCCGCGTCGCGCTGGTGGTAGCCCCAGTAGGCGCGAGCGGTGGCGTGAGGGGCGAGCCAACGCAGTCCGCACCATCCGATCTGGATCGCGAACCCGGGCTCGCGACGGAGCCAGGCCGGCCAGGCCGCGTCCCGGAGCTTCTCGAGAGACGGACGGGGCGAATCCGGGTCAATCAGGTAGAAGTTCACCGATCCTCGGCCGCGCAGGAATCGCGCCGCCCGCTCGGCCCGCGTGCCCCGGGCGATCTCGAGCAGGATCTCGCTGGTATCGACGATCTCGCGACCGAGGAGTCTCCGAGATCCCGGGGTCGGTCCCTGGGAGAAGCTCGGATGCAGGCGATACTCGCTCAATGGACGCGTTCCTACAACGAGCGTTCCTTCACCGGAGAGAGCGGTGACAAAAAGGAGCCAGTCGGTCGAAGTGGAAAACCGGGAGAGTTGGTCCAGGTTCGAAAGGACTCGTGCTCGGCGCAGGGCGATCGATGAGTTGCCCTCCGCGCCGTAGTGCCGGATGAAATCAACCGTTGCGAGATCATCCCTGCCCTTCGGTGGTATCGTCAATTCGCGATTGGCGGCGCGTGCATACGGGCCGATCAGTGGTCGCCCCGACGCATCGATGCAGAGATTTCGATTGCGATAGTAGACGAGCGACGGGTCCGCCCGGAAGCGCTCGGCAATCGTCGAAAGCTTGTCCGGGAGGTAGCGGTCGTCGTCCTCGAGGAAGCAAACGACCTCGCCGTGCGCGAGTCGGATCCCGAGCGCGAGCTTCTGACCGAGTCGCGGCAGCGTCTCGTCGGTAATCGTTCGTACCCGGGCCCGCTGACCCTCGAGCCAGGAGTCCAGCTCGGGATCCCGTACGAACTTCACGACCAAGATCTCGAACTCTGCCGGAACGATGGTCTGCGCGAGCACCGATTCCACCGCCTGGCGCAGGAAACGGGTGCGGTCATGCGCAGTGATAATCACGGAGATGAACGGGCGGCTACTGGTCCCGACCGGTTCCGAGGAGGAGTGGAATCCTTCGGCCGCGCCGGTGCTTGTCGATCCCGGCGGAGAAGCGATGGTCGTCAATCGTCTCGCGAAGCCCTAGTCCCGGACTCCTAGAAAGCCGTTCCCGAGGGCCCGGCCGGGAGCTTGCGTCCGATGAGGGGGCGGCATCGATCCATTACCCCTGGTGGTGATGCCAGCCCACGAGGGATTTCCACGTTCGATTCAGCGTAATCGCGAGGCGCGGGGAGACGGGGTAAACGAACATCAAGGTCGACGGGACGAGCAGCGGCCGTCGGAGTCCCACCCCGTGTAGGATGGCTCTCATTGTCCGCCGGTACTCGTGGAAGTGGGCATCGCCGGTGAGGAAGACGAGGTGAATGACCGCGTTCACCACCATCGGGTTGAGCGTCTCGCGGACCCCGTCCGACTGGGCGTCGAGGAGATCGAGCATCCACTTGATGTCCCGTTCCGCAGTCGCCCCGGGCCGGTTCCAGATCGATTGCGCGGGCCGCAGCGCCCCATCGACCCGTCCGACCCGGTATCCGGTGAGGACGCTCTGATCCATCGCCATCCACTGCCGCTGGGTGACGGCGATCATGAACAGCGTGTGGTCGGCGATGGTCAGCCGACGGAGGTCGCCGAGCCAGGGGACCATCGTCTCGCGGCGCACGGCAATGCAACTCGCAAGGACCGGCTTGAGACCCTCGCGGAACTGGTTCCCTGCGCTTGTTTGGTAGAGTCGGATCGGTCGATCGCCTTCGGTCGTCGGAGGAGTGTCGGTGAACGGAAGATACCGGTTCGCATAGAGCACGATGCGGGGGTCGGCGAACGTCTCCCGGAGCCGGCGGACTTTGCCCGGGAGAAAGATGTCGTCGTCGTCGAGTAAAGCGACGACGTCGCCCCTGGCGAGCTCGATTCCCTCGGCGACCTTGCCGCCTTGGTACGGCTCGGTGGAGTGGTGCACTCGAGTGCCGAGCCGCGTGAGCTCTGCGTCAAGTTCGGGGTCCGTGGAGTACTTCACGACGAGAATCTCGTCTGGGTATTGGGAGGCCACGGAGCTCACGGCCTCCTTGAGGAACTGGACCCGGGTATGCGCAGAGATGACGACGCTCACGCGAACCGCCCGTGAGGGGGTGGTCTCCGGGGACGGCGCCGATGGCGGCGACGGCAGGGGAGCGTCGAGGGCCTTGGATGCGGCGGCGGAGTCGGTCCGGGGGATGTCTTCGGTCATTCCCCTCTCCCCTTCCTCGGGGGCTTCGGGCCGATAAGAATTGCGTGCTGGAGGGGCAGTACGTTCCCGTCCCGCAGGCCCGGCATGTTCTGCACGGAAAGGCGAACGGTTTTTCGGAGGGCCGACCTACAACCGGCGTGCGTGTCGTTGTCGCCTCCCATAGTTACGCCCCAGCCATCGGAGGGGTGGAGCGGTACGTGCAGGGCCTCGCCGAGGAGCTCGTGCGTCGCGGCGTCGACATGACGGTCGTCACCCGTCGATTTCCCGGTACCGCACCCGACGAGCGACTCGGCGGCGTCCGGGTGGTCCGGATACCGATGTTCGATATCGGCCGGTTCCATCTCCCTCGGGGGTACCTCCGCACGCTTCGTGGCCTCAGCGCGGACGTGTTCCACCTTAGCGGCAATCGCGTCTGGTGCGCCGACTATTACTTGCCGAGGATCCGGCAGTTTCCCTGGGCTCAGGTGATGACCGGTCACGGGTTCTACCAATACGAGATGCACCGGCGTGCGTGGGACCGGTGGTACTTCGAGCGGTACCTTCCCCGACGTATTGCGCTTCTTGACTGCTATACCGCGATCACCTCCCACGAGCGGGAGCAACTCGTCTCGTGGGGGGTGGAACCTGGCCAGATCGAGATCGTCCCCAACGGCATCGACCTCGAGGAGTTCCGAGGGCCCCGTTCCGACCCGGAAACAGTGCGCTTGCGCTGGGGACTCAAAACGCCCCGCGTGCTAGTGTACGTCGGCGGCTTCTACGAGAACAAGCGTGTGGACCGTCTGGTCCGCGCCGTCGCGGCCACCCGAGGCGAGTGGGGACTCGTCGCGGCCGGCCGAGACCTCCCCGGCACCCGATTCGATCGTGCGGCGATCTCGGCCCTCGCCGCCCAGCTCGGGGCACCGGTGGCCTTGTACGACGTGCTTCCCCGCTCCGAAGTGCTTGACGCATTGAACGCGGCCGACGCAGTCGGGGTTGGAAGTTCCTACGAGGGCTTCGGCCTCCTTCTCCTCGAAGCCATGGCCGCCGGGCGGCCGTTCGTCGCGTTCCGGACCGGTGCCGCCCCCGAACTCGCGTCGACCGGGAGCGGATTCTGCGTCGACACCGAGCCCGAATTCGCCGACGCCTTGCGACGTTTGAGCGATCCGATCGTGCGGCAAACGATGGGAGCGCGAGGGCGAGAGATGGTCGGCGCGTACACCGTCGTAAAGCAAGCGGACCGTTTCCTCGAAGTGTACGGCCGGGCCATCGAGCGCCGACGGAGTCGAGGTTCCGGTGCTCGGTCTTCGATTGCGCCGGCGAGCCAGGCCCCGCCGGAAGCGAGAGCGCGTCCTCCGCTCGAGGAGGCCGGTGGGAGTGGGTCGCCCGGCGCGAGCGGATCCTCGGGTCCCACCGTCAAGCTATCTGGAGGGCACGACTGACCAAAAGACGGCATGAAACTCGTCGTCACCGGGGGCGCGGGATTCATCGGTTCGAATCTCGTTCATTACTGGATCGAACGGCACCCGGAAGATTCGGTGACCGTGGTCGACGCCCTCACGTACGCTGGTCGGCGGGAATCACTCTCCGACCTCTTCGGGAACCCCCGGTTTTCCTTCCTCCAGCGTTCGATCGTCGACGCGCCGGCGATGGAGGCCGCGCTTGCCGGGGCGGACTTGGTCGTTCATCTGGCCGCGGAATCTCACAATGACCGGGCGATCGAGCGCCCCATCCCGTTTGTCGAGACGAACGTCCTGGGAACCGCGGTTCTCCTCGAGGCTTGTCGCAAGCGGGATGTGGCTCGATTCCACCACGTGTCCACGGACGAGGTCTACGGATCACTCGAACTGGGCGAGCCGGGTAGATTCACCGAATCCACACCGTATCGGCCGAGAGGTCCTTACTCGGCATCGAAGGCCGGCTCGGATCACCTGGTTCGTGCCTGGTTCGAGACCTATGGACTGGCCGTGACCCTCTCCAACTGCGGGAACAATTTCGGTCCGTTCCAGTTCCCCGAGAAGCTGATCCCGCTCGCGATCACCCGGCTCCTGACGGGCGGCAAGGTCCCTCTCTATGGGGACGGGCGGAACGTGCGAGACTGGATCTACGTCCTCGACCACTGCGCCGCAATCGACCTCATCGCCCGCCGGGGCCGGATCGGGTCCACGTACCTCATCTCGGCCGAGAACGAGCTCGCGAACGTAGAGGTCGTACACCGGATCCTCCGGCACATGGGCCGAGGAGAGGATTCGATCGAGCAGGTCCCCGATCGGAAGGGCCACGACCGGCGCTACGCGCTCGATCCGAGCCGGCTCAAGGACGAGCTGGGCTGGAGGCCCGAGGTCGATTTCGATGCAGGCCTCACTTCGACGATCGATTGGTACGTTCGCCGTACGGACTGGTGGGCTCCGCTGGTCAAGCGTGCTCCTGGAGCGGGGGAATGAGCGAACGGCCCGGCGGGACTCTCCCCCGCCTCCCGATCGAACCGATCTCGCCGGGGGAGATCACACTCCAGGGTATCGCCCCCCTGCGCCGCGTCTTCCATCGGGACTCGAGGGGATTCCTCGTCGAGACCCTTCGCGCGGACGACCCGGAGGGTGCCGGTTCCCACTTTCGGATGTCGTACGCGAGCCTCACGCTCCCGGGCCAGTTCCGCGACGTCGACCGCTGGCATGTCCACAAAGTGCAGACCGACCGGTTCGTCGTCCTGCTCGGCGAGATGATCCTCGCGCTCTACGACCGCCGGCCGGATTCGACGACCCGCGATCGTCTCGCCGTGATCCGTATGGTCGGGGCTCCTTATTCCGAAGCGCGCCGGGCGAACCCCTCCGACGAAATCCCGTCGTACCTGGTCCCGATCCCGCCCGGTGTCCTGCATTGCATCGGGAACCTCTCGGCCGAGCCGTTCGTCCTACAGAACTTCCCGACTGAACTGTACAATCCCAAGGATGAGGGACGTGTCCCATTCTCGGAGCTCTCGATCCCCGCGCTCGGCCGGTCGTTCTCCTGGGACCTCGTCGCCCGGTCTCCCAAGTCCGAGTAGGAGGCGCGGTGGCCGAAGTTCTCGTGATCGGCGCGACCTCCATGGTTGGCTCAGACTTCGTACAGCACGGAGGATTCGCGTGCGCGGCCCTCGGGCGTCGCGACCCCCGTGCCTTGGGCCTCGCGGTCGAGCGCTTTGACTCGGTCGATCTCGAGGACCCGCTCGCGCTCCATCGCCGGATCGTGCAGGCCCCCGAGCCCGCGATCGTCAATTTTGCCGCGATCACCGACGTCGACGGCGTAGAAGCCGAGCGCCCCGTAGACCTCGGCGCGGCGGCCGGACCGGCCTGGCGGGTGAATGCTCTCGCCCCGGCCTACCTCGCGCACGGGGCCGGCGAGGGCAAGAGGCAGTTCGTGCAGGTTTCCACGGATTTCGTGTTCGATGGGGAAGCCGGTCCTTACGATGAGACCGCGAGCCGTTCTCCGTTCTCGCCGAGGGTCAGCTGGTACGGCTGGACGAAAGGGGAAGGGGAACGTCGCACCTTGGTCATTCTCCCCCCGTCCGCAATCGTCCGCATCGCCTACCCCTTCCGGGCCGACTTTCCCTCGAAGCTCGATTTCGCCCGCCGCCTTCTTCAGCGGTACCGTGAGGGATCACTGCCTCCCCTGTACACCGATCAGCAGATCTCGCCGACCTGGATCCCGGACGTGACAGCGGCGGTGGGCGCAGTGATACGCCAGCGGTTCTCAGGACTCCTCCACGTGGCCTCGCCCGATCTGACTACACCCTACGAATTTGCTTCGGCGCTGATCGGCGAATCGGTGGGGCATCGGGTCGACCTTCCGCAGGGAGCGCTCGGCACCGGTGCGCCCCCCGCTCACCGGGCCCCTCGACCTCTCAAGGGGGGATTACGATCGGTACGGGCGGCGGGTCTTGGCCTTCGTCCGACTTCCTGGCAGGAGGGAATCCGGCAGCTCCTGCGCATTTCCGGAGGCCGTTCATGAAGGGCCTCCTGCTCGCCGGCGGGTACGGTACCCGGCTCCGCCCGCTGACGTTCACGGGCAACAAGCACATGATCCCGGTCGCAAATCGACCGATCCTCCTCTACGGTCTCGAGCACCTGCGCGCCGCAGGGATCCGGCGGGTAGCGATCGTCCTCGGCCCGATGCACGAGGGGATCCAGGAGGCGGTCGGCGACGGTCACCACCTCGGACTCGAGGTGACGTACGTCCATCAAGGGGCCCCGAAGGGGCTCGCGCACGCCGTGGCATGCGCGCGCGAGTTCCTGGATGGCGAACCGTTCGTCATGTACCTTGGCGACAACCTCCTTCAGGAAGGGGTCCGTCCGTTCGTGGCCACCTACGAGGCGTCGCGCCCGGACGCGGTCATTGGGGTGACGCCTGTGTCCGAACCGCGGCACTACGGCGTGGTAGAGCTCGACGGCGATCGAATCGTCTCCCTCGAGGAAAAGCCGGCCCGACCGAAGAGCAACCTCGCCCTCGTCGGCGTGTACCTGTTCACTTCCGCGGTCTTCGAGATCATCGACCGGCTCAAGCCTTCGGCGCGGGGCGAGCTCGAGATCACCGAGGCGATCAGCGGGCTTTTAAAGGAAGGCCATCGGGTCGTGGTCCAGCGCGTCTCGGGGTGGTGGAAGGACACCGGTCTCCCCGCCGACCTCATCGAGGCGAACGAACGGGTCCTGTCGAGCCTGGGGCCGAAAGACCTCACGGCCGAGGGGGAGGTCCGGCCCGGGGCCAAGGTCCGGGGGCTGGTCGGGGTGGGACGAGGTACCGTGGTCGAGGACGGCGCGGAGATCGATGGGCCGGCGATCCTGGGAGAAGGGGTGCGAGTCGGCCCCGGCACCCGCATCGGCCCGGGGACCTCGATCGGCGCCGGAGGGATCCTGTTGGGCTGTTCCATTCGCCGCTCGATCCTCCTCGATCGGGTCCGGGTCGAGGGCCCCGTTCGGCTCTCCGACAGCATCTTGGGTCGTGACGTGACGGTCCGCTCGATTCGCCCGTCGGAAACCGAGGCCCAGATCATCGTCGGAGACTCGGCGCGGATCCTGGTCTGAGCCGCGGACGGTAACGAGCTATCTCCGACGCC
>JASHQX010000048.1 GCA_030038895.1 Thermoplasmata archaeon | reverse complement strand
CCGTCTCGGTGAAGATGACGGTTTCGGGCGTCAGCCAAGCGACCGAGGTGAGGTTCCCGGGGGCCGGGCCCATCCGAATCTGAAGGGAGGAGGCGTTCCCTGGGGTGCCGGTCCATGCGAGCGTTACCGTCCCCTGCGTCACTCCCGTGACACTCAGGAGGAGCGGGGGCGGTGTCAGAGTCGCGCCCTCGATTTCGGCCGTGGCCGGACCGGGAAGGGACCCATCGTAGGCCACGACCGCGAACCAGTAATCGGTCCCGGGTGCCAAATCCGCAACGACGTACCCGGTGACCCGCCCGACCGATTCCGAATGGACGAGCCCCGTAGGAGAGATGCCGAATTCGACCGAGAGATTCGTGAAGGGCGTGGTCGGATTCGTCCATGCGAGAGTGATAGAAGAGACGGTCGCCGTGGTCACTTGAAAGCCGGAGACGACGGGGAGACCCACCGTCGTCCCTTCGACCTTTGGCGAACCGAACCCCACGAAGTTCGCATTCCAGGGAACGACCTCGAACCAGTAGGAACTGGCGGGATGCAGGCCGAGCACGGTGTATTCGGGCGTGATCACACCGAGCGAAAGGTGGATCGAAAGGTCCGTGGAGGAATTTCCGTATTCGAGGGTCAGATTGGTGAACGGAGCGGTGGGGTTCGTCCACTCGAGAGCGACCCACGTCTCGTTGACCTCGGTGACGTTGAGTGAGGAGATCGCCGGCAGGCTCACGGTAGTTCCTTCCACCTCGACGGAGGGGGGGCCGGGAATCGCTCCGTTCCAGGCGACGAGCGCGAACCAGTAGGTCGTCGCCGGGACGAGCCCCCCCACGGTGGTGCTCGACTCCAGCCCGAGCGATAGGTGGGTGGAGAGATTCGCGGACGAGGCCCCGTACTCGAGCGTCAGGTTCGTTGCGGGCGCAGTCGGTTCCGTCCAAGACAGCGAGATCGACTGCAGGGTAGCTCCCGTTACCGTGACGCTCGTGACGACCGGTAGGCCGGGTGTCGTCGCTTCGATCTCGGGAGACGGCGTCCCCTCCGTGGAGAAGTTCCACGGCACGACCTCGAACCAGTATGCCGTTCCCGGCGCGAGCCCGGTCACCGTAGCGTTCGTCACGATTCCCAGCAGGAGACTCTCGTTGAGATTGGACGGCGAGGTACCGTACGTGAGGTTGAGGACGGTAAACGGTTCGGTGGGATCGGTCCAGGCCAGCGACACCGATACGGGAGTGACGGACGTGACCTCGAAGTTCGTGACCTCCGTGGGCGCCGCGGTCGACCATTCGACGATGTTCGAAGGAAGGTCCGGTTCCGACCCGTTCCACGGGACGATCTCAAAGTAGTAGGTCGTCTGCGGCTGGAGGCCCGAGACCGTATACGAGGTGACCGTCCCTACGGACAGGTGGGTTGTGAGGTTCGAGGAGGAGTTCCCGTAGTCAAGCGATAGATTCGTGAACGGTTCGACCGGGGTGGTCCACGACAGGGAGACCGTGGAGGAAGTCGAGGCCGTGGCGGTGAGGTTGGTCGACCAGCGGAGGGTCGTCACTGAAGAGATGCCGGCGCTCGTTCCATGAAAGTGAAGGTTCCAGGCCACGACGCTGACATTGTACGCGGTCCCCGGCTCGAGCCCCGAGATCGTGTATTGATGCTGGTCCGGCGGGACTGAGGTATAGTTGCTGAGGGCGGAGCTCGTCCCCCATCCCACCGTATAGTTGATCAGGTTGCCCTCCTCCGGCGCCACCCAGGTGAGGTGGATCGACGTGAGGTTGGGCCGGGCGCCGGTGATGACCGTCGGCGGCGGGGGGCCGATGTCGGCGATCGGAGCGGTCGACGGGTTCGGGAACTCGGGGAGACCGAGTCTCCACATCCACCAGATGGTTCCGCTCGGATACCCGCTCGATCCGTTGATCGGACAGAGCGAGTTGTTCTCCTCGCAGGAGTATGAGGTGGGTGCGATCAGGTACGATGTGTTGTAGAACGCGCCCTCTTGGGTCCACTGGTACCACGCATAGTTGAACGGAAGGGCGCCATTGTACAGGTACGGGCTCACGTTCGTCGATTCGAACCCGAGATGACCCGGCACCATGCTGACGAGCCAGGAGTTGTTTCCGAACCCCTGGTAGTTGCCGGAGTAGTCGGGCCCGTTCACGGGGATGGTGGGACGATCCGAGGGCGCGGCGTTCCCCACGGGCTCCCGAGGGGGCGTCTTATGGGCTGGGTACCGGTCTGTCTCCTCGAGGAGGGAGGTGAGGGTCCCCGAACCGGACACGCTGTAGACGAGACCGCTCCACTCCGCCTGAACATCTACTTCGCGCGAGGAAGCATTGAACGATACTCCGTTGACCCCTTCGACCTCGATGCCCCCACCCGGATTCCATGGCTCCAGGTACGTCCGCGTGAGCTCGGGGCTCGATGGGCCTTCGAGCTGCCACTCCTCGACCTCGTCCGCGCTCGATCCCCCGGCTTCCACATTGACGTATCCGTTCAGATCCGGGAGCCAGTAGGCGTTGTTCGCTTCGAAGAAATCGAACTTGGCCACGAACTTCTCGCTCGCGCCCCAGAGACCGTGATCCACCACGGAGCCATTCGCAAGTATGACGGTCAGCTGGGAGTCGTTCCCGTCCCAACCGGTCAATTGAATCTGCCCATTTTCCTTGACCGCTGCCGTGCCGAAACTCGTGAAGTTGTATTCGAAGACCCGGTGGGTCGTTACGTTGACCGCTACGGCCGTGACGGTCGTGGACGAGGTGCTGAGGGTACCCCAGGAAAAGAGGTACGAACCGTCCTGAGTGATCCCGAGCTCGTTCGGGATCATCGCGTACGATGGGAATTTCTGGTAGAGCGGGGTCCAGGGGGCGATCCCGTAGACCGTTCGGTTGACGAAGGAGTAGAACACGATCTCGTCGGTCGAGTTGATGTAGAACGCTCCGTCTTGGGTCCAGGAGAGGACCGGGTTCTGGCAGCCGGGGCCGGACTGGGGGGGCTCGTCGTTCAGGTACGCGGATAGACAGGTATATCCCGGAAGCTCGATCGTCGCGTTCCCGTACGGGACGAACGGGTAGACCGTCAACGCAATGGAAGAATTCGGGGCCGTCACGGAAACGACGGATCCGCCGAACCCGTTGGGATAGGCTCCTCCCGTGACCGCCCCGTCCGGTGCGACCGCGACATCGTACGACCCGGTGGGGACGTTCAGGGCGAACCCCCCGGTGGTGTTCGTGACCGTCTGGTTCACTGGTACGCAGTTCGCGAGGGTGGGGATCGGCCCCTCACAGGGAACGGAGTAAGCCGTCACCGTCGCGCCCACCAGCACCGGTGGCGTGCCATAGCCGTTCACGTCCGTCGTCACGACCCCGATGAGATCGTCGCTCACCAGCGGCGGGATCCCGGAGCTCGTCTCTGCGACTCCCCTCCCCGGTGACCCCGGAGGATTCGGTGGGATCATGGCGGTGGCGGAGGGGGTATGAACGAACGACGAAGGTGAGAGCACCAGGAGAATCGCGACCGCGACGAGGGCACACGCCGTCGCGCCGGCTCTCAAATTCTCCCCCTCCGCCGATCATCCTTCGGCGAGCGAACTTCGGAGAACGACGAAGGGGCGACTGCGCATCGGGCGCGTGGGGCGGCGATCGGTGTACAGGGACACCGGACGGTACCTGAGACGAGTAGCCGACCCACGTGCATGCGGGACTTCTTTTCCCAGACCCGGTCCTGGGACAAGGGAATCGGCCCGCGTCTATTTCAGCGCATCTTCGAGGAGGTTGCCCCCCGGAACGGGGGGAGTGGCTGCCGCAACGCCCCCTCCCGAGACTTCACTCGAACCAGATCGACTGATGGACGAGAGTCCCCGATATGGTGACCCATCCGATCGACGGTACCGCGGGCTGGTCGTTCGCCGGCGGCACACTGAACTCATAGGTCCCGTTAGGGTCCCAGAAGGTGATTCTCGAAGTTTGGCTCGCGAGCGTGATCCCGTTGAGCGTGACGGACCACTCGGTCCCGGACGGCAGGCCGTGCTCGGTGAAGATCACGCGATAGAGGGGCGGGGTGAGCGGGTGGTAGTCGCCACCGACCACGATCGCACCGGTGTTATTGTACGGAAGGACTCCATACGGGTTCGAGGCCGTCCCGTAATTGCTCCAGAAGTTGCCTCCCTGCCAGCGCAGCCCTAGGATGTTCCCTGAAAGCGGGACCCCATCCACGACTCGGACGTCGGACGCAGGCTGAAGGTGGACGTTCCATCGGTCGACGTACGTTGCCGGGTTGCAGACGAACTGGCAGGAGAGAGGGTCCAGGGTCGGCGTAACCGCCGGGAATGGAACCGCGATGTAGTTATTGTAGATCAAGTCGCCCGACTCGGACTCGTTGATCGCCTGGGTGAAGTTCCCGTAGTTGAGGACGTTGGAGGGCACGCTGGCATTCACCGTGGTGGGGAGGAACCGGTTCCCCCAGATCGTGTTCATAGTCCCGCCGTAGAGGACAATCGCGTCGCCCTGATCGAGGAACGTGACCCCCGCGACGAGGTTGGCCGATGAGTTCCAGAACATCAGCGAGCCTTCCGGAAAGCCAACGAGAAATGCCGAAAGCCAGCCCGAGACCTTCCCGTGTATCACTCGGACGTGGGTCGTCTCCCAGAACTGGAGCTGGAGGTGGTTGGTACTCGGAAGTCCGAATTGCTCGATCGTCGAGGACATCCAGCTCGGGTACACGATCGTGAACGGCGCCGGCGTCACCGTCACGTACGCCGTCGTCCCTACTAGGAGAACCCCTGGGAATACCGGGAACTGGAAATCGTTCCACTGGGCGAACTCCGGGTCGATGGGGCCCGGCTCGTTGTTGTAGAGCACGTACGGCGCGGCGAGCGTTCCCGTCCCGCCCGAGGATATCGCCGGGAGCTCTGAATTTCCGAACGCGATCAGTGGAGTGTAGACTCCGACCGAGGGGTCGGACCTCCCGACGAACGTGAGAGAAGTGGTCGAGTTGGCCAGGGCCGTCAGGACGTGATGGCTGGGGGCGCGCTCCGAAAGGAGGTACTCGATCCAGTACGGGCCCCCGTTCGGGACGTAAAAGGTCGTTACACCGGTCGGCGAGGACGGGACCCATTGGGCCTCGCTCACGTTCCGGCTCGCTCCCGGGTTGATGAGGATGAACGTCGGCGCCGGATCGAGGACCTGCACGACCCGGCGATCGCCTGCGCTCGAGGACATCCCCCATAGCCCATAGACGAACGAGGGGCCGAGCCGGAGTTGTGCGACCGGGGTCGAGCCCGTCCACGAAACGGAGATCCCGTCGCTCGTCTCGCCGGTTTCCGAGCCGGCGTCCATCGCCGATCGGACGGGCACGTAGACGTGGGTTCGCGCATCCCACGTCGCGATCGACGCGGTCGCGTTCATCGCATAGAAGCTGGTCGTGTCCCCGTCGTCGTTGCCGAGGACATCGAGCTCAAGATCGTTCGGAAGGCCGAGGGGATCTACCTGTTTGCCGTTAATCTGGTAGACCCCGGCCGGGTACGCGTGCCGTATCCGGCCGGCGGTCGCGTTGAAGACCACGTAGTCGTACGAACCAGAGACTCGCTTCGACTCGTTCGCGACGGTGTAGTTGAAGTACACCGCGGGGCGGTCGTAGAGAACCGTCGAGTTCTCGTAGAGGGTCAGGGTGAACGGGTAGTGGATCGTGAACGTCGGACCATACGCGTAGTAGTAGACCGGCGCGTACAGGGTCCCGTTCGGTCCGGTAGCGTAGAAGACGTTGGGGGAGATGTACGCCGCATAGTTGGAGAAGTTCCAAACGTTGTCCCCGAAGAACAGCTGTCCGGATTCCGGCGTGTAGCTGACGAAGTTCTGCGTCCAGAACTCGTTGCTCGAGTTACCGAAGACTGTCACGCCCGTGACGACCGCGTTCAGCTGGATCCCGTACATGTCCGGCCCGTCACCGTCCACATTGACGGACAGGCCACTCGTGAGCGTGATTTGTCCCTCGACGCTCGACGAGTCAAGGACGTACCCCCGCAGCTTTCCGGAGACATTCGTGAGCCCGAGGTCTGCCACGCCCATCGGAGCCGGAGCCGATCGATACGTCGGCGCCACGGTCTCGCCCGAATAAGGGCGGGGCATCGAGAGGTCCGGCAGATGAATCATGCTCGGGGGGATGCCGGACCCGCGCAGCTCCCGAAGGATCGTCTGCTCGCGGGAATCTGCCGCCGCGGAAGAATCTGGGCGGGGGAGGACGTGCGTACCGGACCCGGTGGCCCCGGAAGTGGGACTGGCCGGGCTCCCCGTCGCAAGACCGACCGGGACGAGGAGCAGTGTGGTCACGGCAGCGATCAGAACCCACGCAATGTGGCTTCGGGCCATGGATACCTCGACGAAAGGCCCGGAGCCAACACTCCGCTTAGAGTTTCGGGGACCGGGCCAGGATGCGTTCGGAGGGACGAACCCTACCCTTGTTCTTCCCGGGCTATTCAGAGGGACCCCGGACGGCGGAAAGTTCCAGAATGACGAGCGACCGGGCTGGTACCTCGTGCGAGCTGGGTCCACTGTCAAGCGACCAGGGTCCTCCAGCGTCAGAACGTTCGGGGGAAGGCACCGAACCGTTCGAGCTCAACTTTTCGGCCCAAGCACCGGACCAGCCGAGTGGGGGGAATGCGCGGGACACGGGCGATAGGTTGGCGAGGAGCACTGCCGCGGCGCCCGCTCCGTCGCGACGCACCGCGAGAAGGCGGTCCGCCTCCCACGAGCGGGCCTGTACTATGCCCAGAACGGATAGCGCCCGCATTTCGCGGCGCAGCCGAAGGAGCTCGGTCACGAAGGACCGGTAGCGAATTCCTGCGGGGCTCCTGGCGGCATCCCAGTCGAGCCGGCTCTGCTCCATTGTCGAGGGCAGAGTCGGATCCGGAGGGGGATTCGGGAACCCGTTCGCACGGAGCTGGCGCATCCGGCCGGCGCTGAGCCCCCGCGCGAAGGGTCGAGGTGGATCGGAGAAGAAGTAGAACGGCCGTGTCTCCCCGTACTCCTCACCCATGAAGAGCATCGGCACGTAGGGGGAGAACAGGGTGAGGCCCAGCGCGACGCGGGCGAGCTCGGGACCGAGGAGCGCGGTGAGGCGCGCCCCGTCGCCCCGGTTCCCCACCTGGTCGTGGTTCTGGTCGAAAACGACGAACCGGTCGGGGGGGACCCCGCTCGCTGACGCACCGTGTCGACGGTCGCGAACCCGCGAGAAACCGCCCTCGAACCGGAACGGCCGCTCGAAGGCTTGGGCGAGGCCCTCGAGTCCATCGTAGTCGGCGTAGTAACCGATGTGCTCGCCGGTGAGAGCGGCGTGGAGAGCGTTGTGGAAATCGTCCGTCCACTGGGCGTCGACCCCCCACCCCCCGTCCGCCGGGGGCCGAAGGATCCGGACGTCATTGAGGTCGCTCTCGGCGATCAGAATCGGGCGTCGGCCGGTCGGGGCTAGGATGGCCCGGCACCGTTCGGAGAGCTCGGCCCAGAACGGTAGCGCGGACCGATCGTAGACCTCGTGGACCGCGTCAAGTCGGAATCCATCGATGCGGTACTCCTCGAGCCACATCCGTGCGTTCTCGAAAAAGTACCGCCGGACCTCGTCGCTTCCGGTACCATCGACGTTCGGGGTCGGCCCCCAGGGGCTGGTGGCCCGCGGATGGAAGTACGGGCCGAACCTCTTCAGGAACGACGCCTGGGAACTCCAATGGTTGTAGACCACGTCGAGGAAGACGGCGAGTCCGGCGGAGTGCGCTTCCGATACTAGTGCCCGCAACCCTTCGGGCCCCCCATAGCTCCGCCGGACCGCGAAGGGCAGAACGGGTCCGTACCCCCACCCTCGATCCCCGCGCTCTTCCCCGATGGGCAGGAGCTCGACCGCCGTCACTCCAAGCCGGGCGAGCTCTGAAAGATGGGGACGTGCGGCGTCGAACGTACCCTCCGCCGTGAACGTACCGACGTGCAGCTCATATAGGACAGCCCGGGAGAGGTCCGCCGAGGGAGGCGGTGCCGGACTCCAACGATTGGCCGACAGGTCAAGGAGCGCGGAGGGCCCGGTAACACCGTCGGGTTGCCAACGCGAGGCCGGGTCCGGAAACCGTCTTCCATCGACCGCCAACCAGTAGCGGTCACCCGCGACGGCCTGCGGGTCCACCCCCACGAAGTACCCCCGATCGTTCCGCGCCAGGTCGAACGTTCGCCGTTCGCGGCCGAGGTACGAAACTCCCACCCGGCGCGCCTGTGGCGCCCATACCTCGAACCGGAACCCCCCCGCGGCAAACGGGGTGGCGCCTAACCGGGGGTCGTCCGCCGTCGGGTCCACCTCCGCCGGGTCGAGGACCGCTCGAACGTACCGGTCATGGCGTCGCCCGCTCGACCTTCCAGTGAAAGCGTCCGGACCGGCCCTCTCGGCGAGAGAGGTCCCGGACCGCCAGCCGCCCGTACCGTCCGAAGTCGAGTCGGACCGAACGAGCGGAGCCGTAGACGCGGAGGACCAGCTCCTCGAGCATGCTCGGGCTCACGTGATCGTGATCCCGGGACGTCATCGGAAGGACGGCCCCATCCCGAACGAAGAGCGGCACTTGGTCGAGAGGGATCGCCCGGCCGCGATCGAGAACGACCCCCGCGCATTCGCCGGTCCAGAAGTCGAACCAACGACCCCGTGGAAGCTTCGGCTGGACCCTCGCGCCGGGGACGACGGGGACCACCAGCAGGTGCTCCCCGAGAAGGTATTCGTCCTCGGCGTGCGCCGCAGGATCGTCGGGAAAATCGATGGTAATGGAGCGGACCAGCGGTCGGCCTAGTCGGATCCCTTCGACCGACTGGGAGTAGAGATACGGGATCAACCGATACCGGAGGGCAGAGAACTTGCGGAAGACCGCGAGCGCATCGCGGCCGTACTCCCACGGCTCACGAGGGGTCGTACCGTGCAGCCGAATGTGGGAGAAGAGCATCCCCATCTGCATCCATCGGATGTACAGCTCGGGAGTCGGCCGCCCCCAGAATCCTCCCGAATCGAACGCCATAAACGCGCCTCCGGAGGCAGCGTAGCTCAGCGCCCCGCGGAGCGCGGCCCCCATATCCCGAGGGTAGGTACGAGGATCCCCGCCCCACTGGACCGGGTACCGGTGGATGTCGAGCCCGCCGGAACGTCCCCAAACCATGGGTTCGCGACCGGCCGACCGCAGGGCGCGAAAGACCGTCTCATTGTACCAGGTAGAGTACCGGTTGTGAAGTTCGGGCGCCCCCAGCGTCCCACCGTACCCATCCTCGGGGATCGCCTCCCCGAAGTCCGTCTTGATCACGTCGACACCCAGATGTAGGAGATCCCGGACGCGGTCCGCGAACCACTTCCGGCCCTCCGGACGGGAGAAATCGACCCCTCCGAAGTCGACACTCGGCCCGTCGAACTGGAGGCCCACTCGACCGTCCCCAAGGCGGGTGAAGAGATCCCGCCTACGCAAGTAACGGTGCTCGCGTGTATGCGCGGGCACGTACGGATTGACCCAGAGCGAAAGGTGGAACTGGCGGTCGTGCAATTCCCGAATCATCTTGCTCGGGTCCGGGAAACGGCGTCGGTTCCATCGGAAGGTGCAGCCGACCCCGTAGAACGGCAACGGGATTCCGAGGGACTTCGCTGCGCCTGCCAGGCCGGCGAGGACGTCCCCCGGATCCTGATCGGAGGAGCGGTCCACCTCGCCTCGGGGGAGGCCGAGCCGACGTCCCACCGCATAGAGCGCGTCCGGGAGGGGCTCATCGAGCCACGGCGGATCGAGGTGAATCACGTCTCCCGGGAGACCGAGGGAACGGACCTTCCGCGCCACGCGGAGCAGCTCGCGTTGGCTCCGGTACGCGCACCGGCTGTACCAGATCCCGTACGACCAGAGCGGAGGGATCGCCGGGGCCCCCCGTCGGTCCCAGAACCATCGCAGGATCTCCCGGGGGTCACGGGAGAAAAATAGGCGCACCGTGACCGGCACGATAGGAATTTCGAACTCTCCGAGGCCAAGATAACGACAGCCGAAGTCGAATCGTACCGGCGCCCAAGTCTCAGCCAGGAATGCATACCCGCGAGTCGACCAGAAGAACGGGTAAGCGACGTAGGTCCCGTCGTTCGGGAGTCCGAAGACATCGCGGATGCTCGTTCGGAGTTCCTGCCCGACGTGGTTGACGGGACCGAAGAACTCCCCTGCTCCGTAGATGCGTTCGTCCGGACCAATCCGAAACGGCCATGTGACTCCCTTTTCGCGAAGCCCCCACGGAGTCGGACCAGGTAGCTTGCCCGGGGGCAGCTCCGTCGCCGTCTCGAACACGACCCGCCCGCGATCGAGCACGGTGAGCGAAGGAGGATCGCCGGCGACCCGCAATTCGAGCCCGCCCATTTTCCAACGGCGTGGGACCTCCGCGGCCGTTTCACGGACGGCTCGTTTCTCCACTGGGCCGATCCGAAATGCGATCTCACGGTCCCGGTCGGAGCGGACGGAGAGCCGAAGCCGGGCCTTTTCCGTCGCGAGACGCCACCGGCCCGGCGCACCTTTCGAGGTGCGCAGCGATACAAAGGGCCCGGCCGTACTCGACGCGAGCCCGTGACCTCTTCGACGTGCCATTGACCCCAGACGTCAGGGCAGGGGAGAGGAGATGCTCATCGACTCCAGCCGTCCCCCTTCGGCGTTAAAGAAGAGCGCGCGGTCTGGGTCGAAGCCAACGAACACGCCGTCCCCCACGTCGAAGTCGTACGCCCGAACGAGGGCGCGGAGGGAGACCGGTGCTGCCGGCGTCGTGGGGGAAGCCCCGGGCGGGGACGCCACGTCGAGGAACAGTTGATCGGACGAACCCAGCCGCTCCACGCCCGTCACTCGGCCGGAAAGGGTTCCGGGGGTCGACGCCTTCTCCACCCGGATATCCCAGGGACGGAGTCCGATCGTGACCGCGCCCGGACTCCCGGTGCCGCGCACCGGAATGCGTACCGGGCCCTTCACGAAGGTGAACCCACCGCCGGTCGACTCGACATTGCCCTCGAGAAACACCATCTCAGGGGAACCGACGAACGAGGCGACGAACTGGTTCAGAGGATGGCTCAGAGTCCGTTCGGGGGTGTCGCACTGGAGGAGGCGTCCGTGGTTCACGATCGCGAGGCGGTCCCCGAGGGTCATGGCCTCGGTCTGGTCATGGGTCACGAAAACGAACGTCTGCCGCAGGCGCTGGTGGAGGCGTTTCAGCTCGATCCGAGCGTTCGACCGGATCTTCGCGTCGAGATTCGATAGCGGTTCGTCCAGGAGGAACGCCTCGGGGTCGCGCACGATCGCGCGCGCGAGGGCGACGCGTTGACGCTGTCCCCCGGAAAGCTCGGACGGCCGCTTCTGGAGCATCTCGGCGATCCCCAGCATCTGGGAGACGCCGCGGACCTTGCCGTCGATCTCCTGGTGGGTGAGGTGGCGATCCCGATCCGGATCATCCTCTCGCGGGATGCGACGCACCCGGAGCCCGAAAGCGATATTGTCGTACGCCGAGAGGTGGGGGTAGAGCGCGTAGCTCTGGAAAACCATCGCGATGTTCCGGTCCCGCGGCTCGTAGTCGTCGACGAGCACGTCGCCGATAAACACGTGTCCAGTCGTCTGGACTTCGAGGCCGGCGATGATGCGCAGGATGGTCGTCTTGCCCGAGCCTGAGGCCCCGAGGATCACGACAAACTCGCCGTCCTGAATCGAGAGCGAGACATCGTCCACCGCGGTCTCGGTCTTGAACCGCTTGGTGATGTTTTGCAACGTGATGCCGGACATACTGCTCGCTTCGACCGCCTCAGCCCCGCACCGCGCCCAGGGTAAGACCGCCAATGATGTAGCGCTGGAATACCATGTAGAACGCGACGATGGGCAGGCTCATGACAATCGCGAAGGACGTGACGAGCCCGTAGTTCTGCGTGCCGGTGTCACTCGAATTGATATTGTAGAGACCGAGGGCGAGGGTCCATTTGTCGCTGGAGGTTAGGAAAACGTGAGCGTACGCATAGTCCGTATACGGTCCCATAAAGGCGAGGAACGCGGCGAGCCCGAGGACGGGTAGGCAGAGCGGGATCATCACGCGGAAGAATGCCTCGGTCCGGCTCATCCCGTCGATGAGGGCGGCCTCCTCGATGTCGTCCGGGATCGAGTCCATGTAGTTCTTCACGAGGATCCCGCTAAAGACGACAGCTCCGGCGGAATACGGAATGATCAACCCGATATACGAATCGATGAGCCCCAGCTTCGCGAACATCAGGTAGAATGGGATGATCATGACGACCGACGGAAAGAGCGAGATCAACAGGATGAAGTAGACAAAGGTCCGGCGACCGGGGAAGTTGAATTTCGATAGGGCGAACCCGGTGAACGCGGCCAGGAGGAGACCGATCGCTGCGGCGCTCCCCGAGAAGATTAGCGAGTTCTCGAGTAGGGACAGATAGCTCGGGGATTCGTGGAGCAAGACGGTGTTGTAGCTCGAAAGTGTGAGCTGGCTGGGGTTGGGCAGGAGGACATGCGCAGTGATCCCCGCAATCGGCAGGGTCGAAAGAGACGTGACCACGATGAAGTAAATGGGAAACACCGCGAAGATGCACGCGATGATGAGGACTACGTGAGACGCAATCCGCTTTGCCCAGCGGGTCCACCGTCGCCTGCGTCGCGGCTTCATTTGAGCCAGTTCCGGGTGAGATCGGTACGCCAGATTACGACCAAAGTGAGGCAGACGATGATCAGGAAGTCAAGGACGGAGTACATCGCGGCGGTAGAGAAGAGCGGCGTGGCTCCGTGAGCACCGAACGCGTCGTTGTACGACTCCGTGATGAAGATCTGCGTCGAGATGCCCGGGCCCCCGTTGGTGATGAGGTAAATCGGATAGAAGTTGTTGAACGTGAACAGGAAGCCCATCAAGCCGACGAAGATGACCGTCGGTGCCAGATAGGGGAGCGTGATGCGGCGGAACTGGCTGAAGGTGCCCGCGCCGTCGATCGAGGCGGCTTCGTAGAGATCCTTCGGGATTGCCTGCATCGTCGCGAGGAAGACCACCGTGTAGAAGGGGAATGAAAGCCAGATGTTCGTGATGAACAACGCGGACCAGGCCGCCGTGGGGGTTGAGAGGAGCCAGTTCACCGAAGGGATCCCCACCAGATTGAGCATCGAATTGATGATCCCGTACTCGTAGCCCCACATGTTGGTCCAAACCAGCAGGGTAATGAAGGCCGGAAATGCCCACGGAAGAAGAATCACCGTCCGATAGATCGCCCGCCCGCGCAGTGGCTGGTTCAACACCGAGGCAAGACCGAGGCCGATCAACAGGAAGAGAACGACCGAGCCCCCGGCCCACAGAAAGCTGTTCTCGACTAGAGCTAGCGAGGTAGAAGCACCCGTCGTGAGCGCGAACTGGTAGTTCGTGATACCAATGTAATGGTAACTCAGCAGCGAGCCGCGTCCTCCCGTCCCAAAATCCGTCATCGAGATGTAGATGCAGTACGCGATGGGATACGCATTCAGCACGAGAAGAACGGCGACGGTCGGAAGGAGGTAGAGGTAGGCCGGCCATTCATGGCGCAGTCGGAACCCGAGAGTCTGGTCGCGAAGATCGGCCATTCGTGGACGAACTGAAAGGCTTAGACTGTCGTGAGATAAGCGGGTTTCGCCAAGGTGTAGGAAACATCGATCCTCAGGAACCACCCTCCCGGCCGGGGGCCAGGGGCCTGACGTGCAAGGGGTGGACCGACGCGACCGGAAGGCCGCCGGATACGCACGTCGAATTACTTTTCCCTAATGCGTAAATATGTGAATCTCGTCGACTTTCGTATGTCTTCTAAATCCCCGTGGTCCACGGGGGGCCCTTGGGGTGCGGTAGCGCGAACTACGATTGTCATCACCATCGTGGCGATAATGGTCGCTTCCTCGCTCGTGGTGGTAAGCTCGGCGCGGAACCGCTCCACTCCTTCGCCCAGCTCGTACCTTGGTACGGCTCAGACACCCAGTTCAGTGAAATTTACCGGAAATCCGGCGACCGACTTCCCGTCGGATGCCCTGCTCTACACGAACCTTTTCACCCCTTGGGGTAGCGGGTACAATAATCTGACCAGTTTGTACGGGACATGGAACTCCACGGAACTGTTCCTTGGCGTCTCCGGTGTGCTATTCGGGGGAGCCCCTTCCAAGGACAGCTCCAACAACTTCCTCCTTGCCATCTCTAACGGTACGGAATGGGGCACCACGAACCTCTCCAATCTCGTCGGTGTCTCCGGTGTGAATTGGTGGAATCGCTCGATCGATTTCACGCAACCCGTCAACTATCTTGTTTTCGTTAGCGGATACAACTCGCTGTTCAATCTCAGCGCCTACGAGGTGACCTCGCGCCCGACCGCGACGACCACGACGGTTGCCTCCCTCGGCTTCGCCGCCTACGACAACACGGTAACCTCCAAGGGTGGGGCCGTAGAGCTGGCGCTGAACTTTTCCGACATTTACCCTTCCGGATTCCCGGCGCACGCGTCGGTAAAACTGTTCGCCGCCATCATGGGAGGGAGCGGACCGTGGATTGGTCCGACCATTCCGTCCGGCGATGGCTACGATTGGGGCTACGGCGGTATCACCGACACGGCCCACGATCTTCCCGACGGCTATCTACTTGTAAACTCCTACTACACGTTGAATCTCGACCCTCGTGGCCTCGGTGTTCCGGACTCGGGAATCACGCCCAACTACGATGAGAACTACACTTTCCACACGGTCACCTTTACCGGCAATCTCGGTACGGATTTCGCGCCGGGCGAGAAGGCCCTGCTCAACACGAACACCGGTTGGTCGCCGACGAACGAGCTAAACTCGGCGTACATCACCTGGAACGACACAACGCTCTTCCTCGGATTCAATGCCACGATCGGTGGCACGGCAAACCGGCTCGGGATCTTCCTGAGCAACGACACCAAGTCCCTGCTGGGCACCTACACTTTGCAGGCGCTGAACGATCCGACTCTTAACCGAACGATCATCTTCTCTCAGCCAGTCAATTTCATCACGACGGTCAATTACAGCGCGACAAGCGTTCCCCTTTCGCTGACGTTTAACGAGGTGACCACCCCGGCAGCGACTAGCAACACCACCGTGATGGTCCAGAACGTCACGAGCCAACTGACCTCGGTGGACCTCGCGAAGAACTCAATCGAAATGGCAATCCCCCTTTCGCTCCTCTACGGCGAACCGTCCTCTGCCTTCCCCCTAATCGGAGAGTACGCGAACCTGAGCATGATCGCCGCAATCTATTCGGGCAGCGGCAACTACACGGGTCCGACGCTCCCGGCCGGCCAGACCTCCACTAACGGCTACAACACCTACCACGCGGTCGGCCCCGACACGCTGCTCAACACGTTCTTTACCGAGAACTTGGACCCGTACGGTGACGCCGTATCGGCAGTTCAGATCAATCCGACCTACACCTACGGCCGAACGTACCACACGGTGACTTTTACCGGCACCGTGACGAATGATTTTGTCCCACCGGAAATCGTTGGGACGAGCAACTTCACGGGTTGGAGTACGTCCAACCTACTCAACGCGACCTATGCGACCTGGAACTTCACGACGCTCTTCCTCGGGACAAACTCCACCGTTGGCGGGGGCAACTACCTCATGGTCGCGATCTCGAACGACACGGGCCAGGGCGCGACCAACTTCTCCAAGTCGAACGTACCCGACCTTACCCGGAACATCACTTTCGGGACTCCGATCAACTTCGCGTTTGTCTATTCCTCGGGCGCTCGGAATGGAACTCTCTACGGCGTCAACCTCGTCGGAACGAATTCCACCCAGACCAACTTCACGTTTGTGCAGAACTTCACCGCTGCGAAGGACGGCCAAGAGTTTGCGATTCCGTGGGCCGTCATGTACCCTGAGGGCTCGCTGACCCGCACGAATGACTACGGTTGGGGTGCAGGGGAGTTCCCACCCGGATTGACCCCCCAGTTCGCCGCGATGATTTACGGCGGGAACCGGCCGAATGGGTATCCGGGTGACTACATCGGACCGACGATTCCGATGGGGCAGAGTTCGAGTGGCACCCCGCAAACGGCGTTGATCGGTGCCTTCGTGACTCTGTACCCCGACCCGAACAAGGACGGCTTCGCCGAGCCGGGATTCGTCCCGAGCATCCCGCCGGCGCTGTTCAAAGGGAATCCGATCCGTCTGAATATCGTTCTGAACGATCACCAGCCCCTCTACGGCCCCATCGGGGGTACGAACCTCCTGCCGTGGACCATCGTCCACCTCGAGGAGTATGCGGAACAGGCCCTCATCGCCGGGCTCCACCCGAACGTCAACATCACTTACTCACTCTCGGGCTCGCTGCTCTACCAGATCGAGGCGATCGCGCGCGGCGAGTACCAGAACATCTATCTCGAGGCCGCCGAGATTCCGAACGCTACTTGGTCCGATACGGTGTATACAGCGGTCAACACCTACGGGGACACCTTCCTCCAGTACTTCGTGCCTTCCTCTGAGTGGAACACCACGACCGTCGCGTTTGTTCTCCAGAACGATCTCGCCTTCAACACTCCGCTCTGGGCGTACAACCCCCCATTCCTATCAACGAACGCGAGCAAACTCTACGCCGAGCTGGACACGCTCTATAGCCACGGAGCGACCCTGAACACGACCCAGTTGACCGACGCCTTGGCGGAGTTCTTCCTCTGGTCGACGAGCTACCCGATCATCTCGGGTCAGCTCGGCAGCCAGTATGCCAACTCGACGATGTGGGCGTTCTTCAACGACACGAGCTTTACGATCTCCGATATCAAGACGATCGCCGGCTTTTACCCAGTCGAGGCGCAGCTGGTCCTTTCGGCGTTCGAGCACGACCGGATGCTGAATGACAACTCCGTCGGAAACGTCGAGCTAATCACGACACCGTTCGATCACCCGATCCTTCCCCTCTTGCTCCTGAACAACTGGACGGACCTGAACGGGCCCGCGATCACGAAAGGCGTCTGGTCGAACGACACGTTGGCTCAACTGCAGATCGGCGCGGGTCTCTACAGCCAGATCTTCGGCCAGGCGCCGCTGGGCCTCTGGAGCCCGGAACAGGCCGTCTCGAACGCCACGGTACCGTTCATCAACGAGACGGGTTATGAGTGGACTTCTTCCTCGCAGGCCGCTCTTGCGGCCGCGGGAATCGGCACCGACTCACAACCCGTGAGCCCCAAACAGATGGAGGCGCTCTACACCCCGTATCGGGTCGTCAACGGTGACCAATCGACGGTCATGGTGTTCCGAGACGACTCGCTCTCGAACGACTGGGGATTCAACTACGGGAGGATCGCGAACACCTCGGGCAGTTGGGCAGCGGTGAATTCCTTCATCGACTACCTCAAGAACGTCTACGCCACCGTCCCGCGCGCCAACCACAGCGCAATCATGGTGACTGTCGCGTTGGATGGCGAGAACTGGATGTTCATGGGAAACCCAACCTTCCCCGGCGACGCGGTGCCGTTCCTTGAGGACCTCTATACCGCGCTCGGACAGAACTCCTCGTGGCTCAACACGACCACGATGCAACAGTTCCTCGCCACAAGCCCCACCCTCCCGACGATCCACAACATGCCAATCGCCTCCTGGAATGCGGAGCCGTACGACCCCGGTATCAACCAGTACCTCGGCCAATGGGCCGGCGACCCCCTGCAGGACGCGGCCTGGCAGCAGCTTACCCTCGTTCGCTCGGAAGTCGAGGCGTACGGCGCGTCGAATGGGTTGAGCCAGCCGATGACGCTCGCAACGCTCGAGAAATACGACAACTTCCCCTTCCTGAACGAGTGGAACAACACGACACCCGAGGGCAAGTACGTTGAAGCGTGGACGGCGATTTACGGGGCCGAGGGTTCCGACATCTACTTCTCGTACGCTCCGGACCAGAGCCCCACCGCCCAGAACGACGTGGTCTTCGATCAGGTGTTCCGGGCCGATCTTTCCCTCGCCCTATCGATCCTCGGGCTGCCGCTTACGCCGTACCTCACCGCCGCGTACGAGCCCGCGGTCACTCCCACCACCTGGGGTACCAACCAATCCGACTCGCCAGTGCTGAACGGCTTGCTCTGGACGACCAGTTCGTTCACGGCCGGGACCGCGTACTCCGTGAGCCACAGCAACGCCTGGCAGGGTTCGTACGTGGAACGCACCGGCGATACCACGTCGGGTGCGGCGGAAGTCTCCCAAGTGAACTACGCGTTCGACGTGAGCAATCTCTACATCTCGGTCCAGGTGAATGGCGCGACCTCCGCGTACAAGAGCCCGAACTTCTACACACCCGCAACGGACGCGCTGAACGTCTACTTCTCCGAGATCAATCCGGGCACCGGCACTCTCGAGAGCTTGAACGTGCCGGACGCTGTCTACACCGTCGGTTCGACGTCGTTCGGCTTCGCCGCGACCGTTGAAACGACCATCCAGGGGAACAGCATCACACCGGGCGGCAGCGCCACCCTGGGAGTATTCTCGGGGACGGCGGCCGGAACCTGGCAGTCCGTGACCTCCGTAGTGGGCGACGCGTTTGTCGGGAACCTCCTGCAGATGCAGGTACCGTACGCCGAACTGAACGGGTTCGTTCCCGGCGACTCGATCGAGTTCTTCGTCGCGGCGGTGAACGGCACGACGGGCGTCCCGGTGAGCTGGGCGGGGCCCATGATCGTCTCGGTTCCTATCTCGCTCTCGAAACTCACCCTCGTATCGACCATTCATAACCCCGCGCCAGACACGGGCCCGGGAGGTCCGTACACGTACACCTATCCAACGAACGACTACTCCGGAACCACGATCCCTGAGTTCCCGCCGCACTCCTTCGACATCGAGTGGATGAGCGTCTCGGAGAACCCGTACACCGTCCAGTTCAACTTCACGTTCGGGAATCTGTCGAATCCGTTCGGCGGCCAGTACGGATTCGGGCAGCCGATCATCGACGTCTATATCCACATCCCGGGGGCATCCGGAGGGAGCACTGCCGGCATCCCAGGGGCCAACATCAACATCTCGTCGGCGGACCCATGGCAATGGGCGATCCAAGCGTCTGGGTACACCGGAGTGCCGAACAACTTCATCGAGAGCTCGGGGGGCCAGATCTACAGCGCCTCGATGGTCGTGACGTCCAACACCGGCCTCGGGCCGAGCCCGAACCCGAAGATAATTTCGAACGCCACCGTGAGCGTCCGGGTCCCCACCGCACTGATCGGAACCGCCATTTCGACGTACACGTACGTCATCGTGGCCGGCTCCCAGGACGGAGAGGGACAGGTCGGCGACAACTGGCGACAGGTCGATCCGGGCCCCGCGACGGCCTACCAAGGCGGAGGAGCTCCGTCGGGAACCCTCGGCACGTGGTCACCGAACGTCTACAGCTACATCGCGCCCGCGGTCGTCAACCAGGGAGCCACCCTGACGCAGAGCGCTCTGCTGAGCACGTTCAGCGTCGGGCACTACGCGACCCTAGACGGGATCACCCTGCCGACCGTAGTGAAGCCCAAGACCACGACGGTGGCTCTCGGTCCGGCGGCGGCGTTCGTCAACGTCTCGGGAGACCCCGAGGGGTTCTACGCCTTCGGAGATCAGGTCTTCGAGTCGACGTCCCCGAACGGCGTCGGGTGGAACTCGACGTCGCTCGTCAATCTCTCCTTTACCCCCACAGGGATGGCGGCCGCCGTCAGTCCCACGACCGTGGGATTGCTCGCCTGGAGCGGTGCGAGCTATGCATTCCTGAACGTGGCGACCGGGGCGTTCGAGAACGGGACCGCTTCGAGCACCATCGAGGCGGCTTCCGTCACCGACTCGGTCGACGGATTCCTCATCGCGCTGGATGTCGGCGGAGTGATCGAGTTGGGCGGACCCGGGGCGACCCCGTGGGCGTTCTACTTCGGTGCCACGTCGGTCGGCCTCACGACCTCTAACGGAGTATCGTATCTCGGATACGCCAACCCGACGGGCATCTACATCGAGCCTCTCGCGCTGGGAGAGTCGGGCGCGTTAACGGTGGGAACCACGTCTTTGTTCACCGCAGCGCTCCCGCCCGACACGACGGCCACGGGCCTTTCGATCGTCGCGGACCCGCTGGGCGCGTTTGCGGTCGCGGTCGATCTCGCGAACTCCACGGCCTCGAACATCTACTTCGCGAACGGGACCGGTGCCCACACGCTGAAGGCGTTAACCAGCGATGGGGCGGACTTCTCGCCGTCCGTCATTCTGGGAGAATCGGGTGGCGTCTACATGGCGTACGTAGGGTTCATGAACAGCGTGGCGGGCGGGAATGTCTTCTTCCTGCCGGCCTCGGTGGGCACGGTAGGTCCGACCATGGTGCCGGTCGTAACTCCGCCGGCGCCTCCAACCCCGTGGCTGCTCTACATCCTGCTCGGGCTGGTGGCCCTCGTCGCGGCCATCCTGCTCGTCGCGTTCCTTCTCGCAGCCCGAGGCGGCCGCGCGAAGAAGCCGCCCGAGGAGACCCCCCCGACCGAACCGACTGAAATGGAAGCTCCTGCGGAGGGCGAGTCGCCCCCCAATACGGGAGCGGGGCCTGGCTGAATCGGCGCGAGACCGATCTGCGGGGAAGGCGGTCCCGGGGTTCACCGGGACCGCCAAAAGCGGTCGGCAGTGGTGGGAGTCCCCGTCTCGCGATTACCCCGAGACCCGGATCTACTGTGGATCGGCGACCCGGATCTTCCTCTCACGCCTGGTCCGGGGGAGGCCACCATCATTAGCTGTGGCTCGAAGTAGGTAGCCGGACCGCGGGGCCCTGCCCGCGCCTCGGTCGCGGCGACGCGGGATCTCCTCAGGGTGATCGCAGGACCTCTGACCGCTCCGGACCGTTCGCCGTGTGGAGGGCCACCGGCCTAGTAGGGCGGAATGTGGTTCTGCTGCATCTCGCTGATCATCTGGCTCTGGATCCCCTGCATGGCCGCCGCGGCGTTGATGCTCCCGGCGACGTAGTCGGAGATCTCGGTCGCCCAGGGGTCCCAGAAGTACGTCATCTGCGGGGTGTTGGGGAACGGCTGCGAGTAGTTGAAGAACTGGTCGAGGAACCCGTTCTCGAACGGGATATCGAGCGACTGGACGTACTTGAATGTGGTCGTGATCGACGGGATGTCCCCCGACGAGTTGAACAGCTCGCCCTCGACTTCGGGGCTCGCGAGGAACTGGGCGAACTTGAGCGACTCGTTGAACAGGACCGAGCCGGCCCCCGAGGCGTTCGGCAGGCTCACGTACGCGCCGATCGATCCCCAGAGCGGAAGCGGGTGAAGGCCCGTTTGGGAGACGATCGGCATCGGGGCGACCCCGACGTTCGCGGCTCCGAGGGCGTTTACGTACATGTCGATGTCCCACGGGCCGTCAAAGATCATCCCGACCGTGCCCTGCGCAAAGAGGTCCTCGTAGGTGGTTTCGGCCGTCACGTCAGGCGGCTCGATCTTGTACACGGTGGAGAAGTTGTCGAGGAATTGCAGCGCCTGGTACGACGGCTCGGTGGCCAGGTCCGGTGTACCGTTCGGGTTGAAGAGCCGGCCCCCGAAACCGGCCTGCCAGGCCGGGTAGCGGTAGCCGCCGTCCGAATCGACGCCGTAGATCAGGCCGGCGATCTGGAACTTCCCGCTGGAAATCACGGTGATGTTCTTGGCGAGGGAGATCATCTGAGTCGTATTGTTCGGGGGAGTCTTCACGAGCTCCTTGTTGTAGATCATCGCGACCCCGTTGACGTTGAGGGGGAAGCCAAAGATCGCCCCGTTCTGGGTCACGTCGGAAATCGCGGACGAGATGAACGGAGCGAACGCCGACGACGGCAGGTAGTGGCTCAAGTTCGCGAGGAACCCGTCGAAGTAGAGTCCGCCGGCGAAGTCGCTCGCACCGATGAGAATGTCGGGCGCCTGGCAAGCGAGGGCAGCCGCCACGTAGTTGGAGGGCGACGGCGTTGTCTCATTGGTCCACGTGACGGACTGACCCGGGTTTGCCGCCTCGTACTCACTTACGGCTTTCGTAAAGGCCGGGAACTCGGTGGAGCTGAAATCCTGCCACACCGATATCGAGGTCGACTTGCTGCAGCCCGCCGTTCCCTTGCTTTGGCCGGGCAATAAGTGCTGAGAATTGAGATACACAATAACACCAGCGACTACCACGATTACAGCGACCACGACGACGATGGCCACCATACCGGTTCGCCGCCGTCGCCGCTGGGGCCCCCGGCGCACCGGTGGCGGAAGAGGAGTCGGCGCCGCGGACTCCGGCATGAGCACATTCGGTTCGGGTCCAGAGCTACCGCCCGTCAAAGAAGGGCCGGTGTTAGACATAGGACCCTTTGATGACTTGTGGATATTTCAACTGTGGGTCGATGTGGTTTAACTTGGGACGAAGCGGCAAATCGCGAGGGAGTCACTCCCCGGGGGAATCCCGCACTCTGCGAAGATCGGGACACCCGTCCCCAGCGATCGACCTGGGACCCGCACCTTGCCCGCGCTCGGGTCTCAATCCGTGGTGAGGAGGGACCGATCCAGTCCGATGCGGGTCCAGGCTTCTTTCATCGACTGGGAATGGAGGAGATCGAGCTCGGCCGTTCCCCGTTCCGCCCAGACCATCGCGTCGGTCCATTCCGGGCCCATGGTGTCCTCGACGCCGAAGACCCGGTAAAAGGCCCGCTGCAGGGCTTCGGACGGATCCCCCCGGAACGTGGCGACCAACGTGAGCCGGGAACGGTGGAGGGTCTGATGCAGGTGACGGTTCTGAAGCGTGTCACGAACGAGACGCTCCGGGAGGGCGTCCACGCGCGTGAGGATGAAAGAATGCCCATCGCCTTCTCGGGGCGGGAATGGAACCATCTCCTGGAACAACGGGGGGAGGCGAAGGAGCTCCAGCAGGAACTCGCGGTAGTTGGTCGAAGCGATGAGGGCGTTGAACGCCTCGACGTGGAGTCGGGAGGATTCGAGGTCGGTCGCGTCGACCGATTCCGGAGAACGCCCCGACGCGTACTTCCGCATGAGGTCGCGGATGAGGTCCCGTTCCGGTGTCCTCGGGTCGCCGCAGTCCGCCCAGGTGAACTGAGCGTGAGCGTTCCGGGCAAGACCGATCGCGAGCATCGACATGGGAAGGTCGCCTGTCCCGTAGACGAGGATCGACTCGTATTCCTGATCGGGTACTCGATAGGACGGCGGAGGGCGGTACATGGCGGGTTCGCGGAGGCAACTCCAGCCCTCTCAGGCTGCGCCGCAGGATGAGAACCCCCCGAACAGGGTCGGAATACCGAACGGGTTCGGGTCCTGGTCGCTCCGTCCGGAAGGGCCCATCCATCTCAGGCGGGCGCCTCCGCACGCTTTCTCGACCAGATCCATGACGAAGGGTTGCTGACCGTGGATTCGAGGAGTTTCTCCTCCACGATGGCCAGCGTCTCGGAGAGGGCGGAACGGCTGCGGCGAAGCCGTCGGGCGAGCTCTCCGAGGCTGACCTTGCGCGGAACGGCGTAGTACCCTGCGGCCATCGCGGCCGAGAGCATCTGCCGTTGGGTCTCGGAGAGTTGGGGGAGGTGGCTGCGGAGCGGGCTTCGGTGCAGGGAGACGATCCGCAGGTCCGGGTCGACCGTCCGACGGAAGTGTTCGACCAGCCGGTGGAACGCTCGTGTCCGGGCGACGATTTCCCACCGGCCCATTCCGCCCTGCATCCAGATCGGAAGCGGGAGTGGCATGCGCAGGCGTCGGTAGAGATAGACCACGGGAGGGTTGCGGAACGTGACCCGGTAGAGGCACCCACCGCCCATCTCGGCAACGCTCTCGGCATGGCGTACGTCGGGATAGCGGGAGATCTCCGGTGCCCACACGCCAGCCGGCCGACCGGTGACCCAGCAATCCACGACCGAGACATCCCGGCTCAAAGGCGAGTAGGCGAGGAACTCGAGGCGGACTGAGGGGTGCGCCCGGGAGAATCTCCCGACCCAGACCCAGTCCGGAAGCCGGTACAGCAGCGTGGCCACGACGATCGGGTCGGATTCCGCGCGGCGGGTACGCCTTCGCAGGGAGAGCAGGCGAGTCCGTTTCTCGAGATCCTCTACGACCCGCGCCGGAAACCTCCGCCCGTCTCGAGCCCGGGGCCCTCTTTTTCGGGCTGGGGTCGTCATCGAGTCACCGGTAGAGGGGGTCCCGTGAGGGGATCACCTTCAGGAAGAGGGGGCCGGACTCTGCCAGGCCGTCTCGAGCAGCTTCTTCTCGATAATCGCAATCGATTCGGAAACGCTGGACTTGCTCCGATCGAGCCGTCGCGCCAGAGCCGTAAGAGTGATGCCCCGGGGAACCGCGAAGTATCCGGCCGCCATCGCCTGAGTCAGGAGTTGCTGCTGCCGCTCCGTGAGCGCAGGCAGATGGCTCCGTAGGGAACGCCGCCGGATCGAGATCAGCTGGAGCCCGGGATCGACCCGTCGGGCATACTTCATGATCTCATCGAATTCGGAACGCCGTGCGGCCACCTCCCAGCGGATCTTCCCGGCCTGCATCCATTGGGGAAACTGGAGCGGGACCTTCAATCGTCGATACAGTTCGATAACGGGGGGATTCCGGTAAGTGATACGGTAAAGACACCCGTCGCCGACCTGGGCGAGGCTCTCGAGGCGGACAACGTCGGGGTACCGGGCGATCTCTCTGGCCCAGGTGCCGGGAGGGTTCCCACTGATCCAATAATCGGAGATCGAGACGCCCGGCTCGAGGTCACTACGGTTGAGCACTTCGATCCGCACGCCGGGATGCCGGTTCGAGAAGTCGCTCGTCCAGAGACCCGGGGGCATTCGAATACCGAGGGTGGCGAGAAAGAGACGGTCCGGTCCCGGCCCTCCCGATGAGCCTGCGGGACCGGAAGGGGCCCGAGCACCGGAGCGTGCGGTGCCTGAGGATCGGATCCCCGCGAGGGCGCCCCCGCCACGGAGCGAGCGGCTCACCGGCCGTCGGGCCATCGGAGAGGAAAGGAGTTGCCGGCACAAAAACCTCACATAATCTCCCTCGCCCGATCGGCCGAGCGCCCGGGATAGCCCGCCGGGACCGATTTCACCCAAGCCGGACCCGCGGGTCCAGGTAGGCGTAGAGGATATCGACGATGATGTTCGCCGCGACCACCAGGTAGGTGAAGAGGATCGTCGTCCCGAAGATCAGTCCGAAGTCGAACGTCCCCCCGGCTTGGACGAGCGAGAACGCAAAGATCCGACCGACCCCGTAGAGGTTGAAGACCGACTCGATGACGGGGAACCCTCCCATGAACCCCGCGAACGTGAGTCCGAGGACCGTGATCGTCACGTTCAGCGAGTTCCGCCCGGCGTGCTTCTTCACCACCTTCGATTCGGGGAGTCCTTTCGCCCGAGCGGTCCGCACGAAGTCGAGGTTCATCACCTCGAGCATGCTGTTCCGAACGAACCGAAGCAACAGCGCAATCGTCCCGTAGGCGATCACCAGCGCGGGGAGGATGATCCGAACCAGCGTGTCGAGCGCCAGCCACCCCT
>JASHQX010000004.1 GCA_030038895.1 Thermoplasmata archaeon | reverse complement strand
GGGATCGCCCGGGAGGATACCTCGGATCATGAGGGACGTTCCGACTGTCACCACGAACACCGCCGAGATCGCGAGGAGCACACGCTCGATCCAAAGGTACCGGCCACGGACCACGAGCGCGATGTGGACGAGGAACGCGGAGGGTAGGGAGAGGTAGAGCGGGACGCCGAAGATGCCGAGCGCGATCCCAATCGCGGCGTACTCCGCCACGTAGGAGGCCACGTCTGCGAACGCGATCGGGACCGTCAGCGCGGCGCTCACGGCGCGCGAGTGGTGCTCCCGGACGAGCTCGCCGAGTCCCTTCCGGGTCACGGCGCCGAGACGCCCGGACGCCTCCTGAATGAAGAACAGGGGAACGATCAGCGCGAGGAGGAACCAGATGAGGTCGTACCGGTACGCGACCCCCGATTCAAGGCCGGTGAGGATGCTCGCCGCGTCGACGTCCGCAATCATCACAAGCCACGCGGGACCCCACCCGTGGAACCAGTGCGGGGCATGAACGGCCCCGGCGTGGGCGGGACTGAATCGGGCGGAGGCGTGCTCCACGCCGGCGGGTTTGCCGGTGACCTCTCCTCCCGTACCGGCGCCTCCCGATGCTCCGGAACGACGGGCGATGATTACTTAACTAACTCGTATGTGAAGTTTGACAAGGTGATTCACGCTGTGATTCGCGCATGGAGTCCAATAGGGGCGACGGCGGCCGGCCGAACGGATGCGAGGATGCCGGGGGAGAGGCGATGACCCATCACCGCTCCTCTCCTGCGTCCTGGGTTCCGCTGCTCCAGGCCCTGACCGCCCGTGAACTAGTCGAGGGACTGGGCATCCCCTCGCGGGAGGCGGCGGAGATGCTCGGGGTCGCCCCGTCCGCAATCTCCCAGTACCTCTCGGGAAAGCGACTGACTCGACAGTTCGCGCGCTTCGCCTCGGACGAGACCGCGCGCGCGGTCGCCCGGCGCGTCGCCGCCCAAATGACCCAGTCCCCTCCGAGCGAGGCCGCCGCAACCCGAATTCTCCTCGAAGGTGCCATGGCGCTGGCCGAGGCCGAAGGCGCACGCGGGTTGCCGCGGCACCGACGCGCCGCCGCGACGATCCGCGGCGATCTCGGGCAGTCACGAGCGATGACCAAATGGCTCCGCCAAAGAGTCCGGGTCGAGCAAGCGGCTGTCACCCAGTGCATGAGCCTCGCCCAGAAGGCGCGCGACGAGCTCACGCGCGCGATTTTTCGGCAGATCGCCTCGGACAGCCTGCGGCACGCCGAGATCGTCGCGTCCCTCGCCCCCTACCTGGACCGCGGGATTACCTCGGCCCACGCCTCGGGGGTCACCGTTGAGGAAGTGGGGTCGTTGATCGAGCGCGAGAACGAGGCCGAGGCCCAGGCCGACTCCCAGATGGTGCGGCATCTCAGCGGCACGATGGCGGTGCTGATCGCCAGCATGGAGGCCGACGAGCGAAAGCACGCGGACCTGCTCCGTGGACTCCTAGAGGGAGGGTTCACCCCCTCTCGATCCCCGCCCGCGCGGACTCCCCGGTAGGGTTCTCGGCCGAGGGAATCCGGACGAAGAGGCGCCACCCGGGCCCTACGGTCGGATCCGTTCGAGCGACAGGAACCGAACCTGGGACGAGGGAGCCACGCCGGCGACGAGGAACTCCTTGCGCACGCCCTGGGCCACCCGCACGTTTCCGGCGACGTCGGGCCACGCCGTCACGTGGCCCGCAGGCACCGCCTGGACCAGGTAGCGCGCGTGCGCGTGGGTCGGGTTGCGCGGATACGCCCGGAAGTGCGCACCGTACTTGAACCCCGTCTTGACCACGAGCTGACGCGCCCGGAGGTCCGCGTAGGCCGCCCGCCGCTCGTCGAACCGCGGATCGAGGCGCCGGGCCCGCCTTTCGAGACGCTCGAGGGGGACCGGTCGGCCGGATTTGGCGTCGCGCACGGCGAGCTGGCCGGAAGTCGCGAGATAGACGGCCTCGAGCAGGCTCAGCTCGAGACGCGAACCGAGACGGCTGCCGTAGGCGAGCTCGCGCCCGAGCTCCTCCACCGCCGTAGGATCATGCACCGTCACGCGATCCTCGGAAAGCCAGCCTTCGGTGGGCCGGTCGAGCGGCCGAGGGGGCAGCGCCCCCGTCGGCGACGGCCGCCGAACGCGGTAGTACGTGAGGTCCGACTCCTCGTCCACGAGCGCGAGCAGTAGGACCTTCTTCGCCGACTGGGCTCGGTCGGCGAGGTCGAAGATGCGCGCGAGGTCGAATGGGACACGCTCGCTCAGCGCCTCGACCCAGTAGCGGGAGGGGGTCTTGTGCAGGATCCCGCCTCTCGGGAGAACAGAGAAGGCGACCGGCGGGGGACTGGCCCGGACAACGTACCCCCGCTGCCGGAGGTCTCGGTAGACGAGGTACCGCACCGGGAACCCGGGATCGGACCGGACCGCGCGACGGAACGCATTCGGCCAGGAAACCGGCACCCCCGACGAAAGGGTGAGCGTGACGCGCTCCATCTCCGAGAGATAGACGGCTTCGTACCGGTCGAGCGTGAGCCGGCCGGAATCGGAGAGGGAGCCGAAGAACCCCTTCGCGTAGACCGAGCTCGCTTCGGTGGGGTCATCGAACCGCGCCGTCGCGTCCGGCTGGAGGACGCCGCTCACCGCCGGGCTCCCCTCAACTCCGACAGGGTGAGAAGCGGTTCGAGCCGGACCCCGATCCCGGCGAGCCGCTCTCGGGCCCCCTGCTCGCGATCGACGACGACCAGCGCCCGGTCCACAATACCCCCGGCTGCGCGGAGAATTTCGACCGAGCGGACCGAGCTCCCGCCGGTGGTTGAGACGTCCTCGATCAACAGGATGCGGGCGCCTGGGGGAACCTCGCCCTCGTACGCCTGCCGGGTGCCGTGCTCCTTCGGCGCCTTGCGCAGGATCACATACGGACGCCCTGTCTTGAGGGCGGTCGCGACGACGAGCGGGACCGCGCCGAGTTCCATCCCCGCGAGTCGGTCGACGGTCCCGACCCGGGCGGCGAGGGCACGGGCGAGGACGTCCAGCCGGCCGGGATCCGGCCACGCACGCTTCACATCGATGTAGATGTCGCTGTGCTCGCCCGAAGCGAGGGTGAACTCCCCGAACCG
>JASHQX010000047.1 GCA_030038895.1 Thermoplasmata archaeon | reverse complement strand
CCCCGGGTTCCCTATACGTTGCCACCGGACATGGTCCCGGGCGGGCGGAAGCCGGTCCCATACCGCGAGCGTGTGGGAGACGAGCTCGCCGGCGACGATTCGTGCCAGATGCCGGACACCGCCGGGACGTCTCGCCAGTCGGATCACGGTGCGCGCGGTCGCGACCGGCCGCCTCCCGAGGCGTCGGGGAAGCGTAGAGGGCGGTGAACCCAGCAGCCGGGCCACCTGGGCATTCCCCACGTGGATCCGTCGGCGCTGCCGAAGGTGGTCGGACCGGGTGAGCGGGATGTCGATCTCCACCAGCGCCTCGGGGGCATACCAGCATCCGCCCCCATGCTGACGTAGCCAGACCGCGAGGTACGAACCATCGTTGATCACTCCCGCGGGAAGAGGTGGGAAGGTCGGCCCTCCGAGCAGGAGGAGTTCGTCTGAGAGATGAGTCCCCTGCCCGTCCGCCAGGAGGTCGAGGTGGTACTCGTGGTGGAGGTCCCACATCCATTCGAGGGTCCGGCTCCAGCCGCCTGCCAGGGCCCCGGTGACAACGGGGCGGGCCATCACCGCGTAGGGCCCGGACTTTCCGGCACCTTTTTTTAGCAGGGCGGAGACGGCACCGGCGCGCGCGATCGCGTCGGAATTGAGAAGGACAACCGCGTCGCCGTCGGCCCGGCAAAGGATCTCCCGGATCGCGGCCGCCTTGCCGCGCCGCTCCGGTTCGACAACCAGTCGGATCCGTCCGTCTTCCCGCACGAGAGCGCGGGCAATCTCCGCCGTTCGGTCCGTGCATCCGCTCGCCACGAGCCAGATGCGCCCCCAACGGGTTCCGGCGGGGAGTTCCTGGTCGAGGAGGGACCGGACGGAATGCTCGATGCGGTCCTGGTCGTTGTGCGCGACGACCCCGGCGTCGATCGTTCGGAACGGGAGCGCACCGTCACATCCAGGACCGGTCCCGTTTGGTCCGACAACGCTCATGAAAACGACCCTCCCGTCAGCCGGTGGTCCCTCTCCGTCCGAGAATCTTCCCCACCCACGTAACTCCGAGACGGTGGATCATGGCGAGTCTTCCCCGATCGTTCCTGGGCCGTACGCCCAGCTCGCACCGGACCGAACGTTGCTCGCGTGATGGCCCGGGGCGGCGAACAGTCGCGAGAGAACGCGGCGGCTCAGCCGGGCCCCGAGCGCGGTAAGCAGTACGACGTTAGCGGCTGAATCGACCCCGAGGGCTAGGGCTAACGAGCACCCTCCGACCCGCGCTGCGTCGGCGTTCATCTCTCCTCCTCGTCCACGTAGATGAACCGGGACGGACGGGTTCGGATCCTGTGGGCCACGACGGCGACGGCTAGGGTCGAGATCGCCGCGGCGGCCCCGACCAGAGCGAAGTCGATCAGCGGGATCCCCGCGATCGTCGGCGGAAGAAGTACCCCGACCTCGGCGAGATAGGAGAGTGATCGGAACGCTCCGGCGCCCGAGCCGAACTCCACGGCTACATCGGCTGAGACGGGTGAAGAGAGCACGAGCGAGGGGGTGGCGGAGATGTTGACGGGGGTGCCCGAGGTGGTCCACGCCGTGGCGTTGGGATTGGCGGCCATCCACTCCAGTGTGCGACCCGAGGAGTTCTCGGAGTTCGTGAGGAGCCACCCGGGTTCGGAGGTTGCTGCCAGCCGCTCGGTGGACGGGAACGAGGGCGTCGCGGCGAAGGTGACCTCTAGGTGGTCGCTCGCCATCTGCCAGGTCCAGTTCGCGACCGACAGTCTCACGCTCACGGAGTCGAGCACCGTGGACGGTGAGACCGCGTACGCCGCCAGTTGGAAGTCGACCCGCAGTTCCACTGAACCGACCTGCGTACGCGGCTCGGTGGCGGATTGGAGCGGAAGCTCGGCGCTGAACGCGAGATCGTAGAAGCCGTCCTTGGAGTCGTTCGCGACCGTCCAGGCCGCCCCGGTGAAATTCGCGGTCGCAACGGCATTACCGGCTTCTGAAACCTCGGTCATTCCCGTAGTGCCGAGCGTGAGACCAGTGCCGTTTTGTTCCAACGCCGAGACGCTGACCGCTGGTCGGACGGAGGAGAATTGGCAGAGCACGAGCCCGTTCGTCCAAGCAACCGGGTCCGGCTGCCAGTCAGTAGCCGCCGTAGCCGCGGGAATGATCGAGATCCCCAGGAAGAGAAGTGCGAGACCGAAAGAGAGAAGCCCCGCCTTCATCGCCCTCGAACGTAAACCGCGAGTTTCCCCGTTCCACCGGTTCATGGGTGTCGGGTTGGGGATTCGCGGGCGGGTCCACCCTTTTTTTGGTCCAACTGCGGAAATCATGGGTCCAAAGGCCTTAGGGCAACGGGCTTTCGGAGTGAGCGTGCGGATTGACCGCGTCCCGCTCCGGAATTCACTTCGTTTGAACGTTCTAGACCAGTCCTCTGGGCCCGATTCTTCACCATACCGCTCGCGACCTCAGAGCTGTTCGGTGGTTGTTCGGTTGCCGTCGTTCGATCCCCTCGAGAGATGAAGCCCGGGCGCATCAGGGTCGGTCGTCCCCCGGACCCGTTCAGGTCGAAATCGGGGCGGGGTTGTCGCCCGGGTCGGACGTAGTGGAGACGTTCCGCATTACGATCAGGCCAACGATCCCTGAGGCGAAGGTGGCGACGTAGGTGGCTAGCAGCACGTCGTACAGATACCGAACGTCGCCCCCATAGTACGTGATCCCGAACAGGTAGTTCGCCATCTCCCCGGCCGATGCGAAGCCGACCTGGTGGTACGTGAAGATCGCTCCGACAAGGATGCCGATGAGAAGACCCGAGCCGATGATTCCGAGGAAGACCGCACGGCGTGAGCGGAAGGCAAGGAGAAGTCCAGCGCCCGCCACGTCGGCGACGGCCGTCACGAGGATGACGTACCAATGCGAGAAGTACCCGCTCGAAACCGAGCCAAAGTCGGTCCGCAGGTTCTTGTCCGTAACCAGCATCAGTATCGAAAGTCCTGCGGCCACAAGGAAGGGAATGCTGTACGCGATGGGGAAGAGGCTCTGGGTTCGCGGGTTCGGCATGGTTGGGCTCTGCGTCGAGCCAAGGTCGGAGTGTGTGACTCTGTTTTTGGTCCAACGGCAGAATCGATTGGTCCATGGACGGAATCGTTAGGTCCGAAACAGCTCGGTCCAAGTCTCGAGCAGTCGCTCAATCCATTCGTCCGTGAGGCTCTCGCGGTAGGTGACCAGGAGCCGCATCACCTGCTCTCGCTCGACGAGATCAAAGGTCCGGAACCGACCCTGGCGACCAGTTCGTACGAGACCGCTCTCAAGGAGGCGGCCGAGGTGGACGGAGAGCCGACCCGGGCTCAGGCCCGTCATCTTCGCCAGCTCGGGGACCGTCGCCTCCGGTGAGTTGAGGAGGGAAACCAGAAGATGTCGGGCCGACTCCGACCGAGCAAGTCGGAGCAAACGCCGGTCGCCTAGCGGTACCGTGGCGACGAAGTAGTGGTCCTGGAACCCGGATCTCTCCCGGTGGATGAGGCCGGCCTCCGTGAGCCGGTCGAGGTGGTAGACGGTTTCTCCCCAGCCCGTCCGGGCCAGCCGTTGCACCTCTCGGGCCCCAATTCCCGGGGCCCTTCGCACTGCGTCGTACAGCTGCCGTCGAGTGGAGAGCGAGAGG
>JASHQX010000046.1 GCA_030038895.1 Thermoplasmata archaeon | reverse complement strand
GCGACCCTCGCCATCGTCTGGCCGGTGGAGTACCTGCTCCCTCCCTATCCTGCCGAGATCACGATCGTGCCGGCGATCATCCTGGGACCGGCGCTGAGCGCCGCGATCTACCTCACGCTCCTGATGGAGCCCCAGTGGTACGTCGTTGACCTCGTCGGGTTCGTCGCTGCCGGGGCGCTCGTCGCGCTCCTCGGGGTTTCATTCGGAATCCTGCCCGCGTTCATCCTCCTCGCGGCGCTGATGGTCTACGACGCGATCGCGGTCTACGGGACGAAACACATGGTCTCGCTCGCGGACGCGGTGACGGAGATGAAGCTCCCGATCCTGATGGTGATGCCGGACTCCGCCGGCTTCGATTACACCACGTCCCGGCCGCTGCGGGAGGTCCGGCAGCAACCGGTGGAGGAGCGGAGTGCCCTCTTCATGGGCCTTGGTGACATCGTCATCCCTGGCACGCTGGTCGCCTCGGCGTTCGTCTGGCTGCCGAGCCATCCCACCTTCTTCGGCGTCGGAGCGAACCTGTGGGTTTCGCTGGGGACGATGCTTGGCTCTCTCGTCGGCTACGCGGCGCTGATGCGCCTCGTCGCGCGAGGCAACCCCCAGGCTGGCCTCCCGTTCCTCAACGGGGGAGCGTTCATCGGCTACATCCTCCTCTACGTGCTCGTCTTCCACTCGTTCACTCTCGGACTCACGGGTGCGATCTAATCCGTTCGAAGCGGACCTCCTCGGCCGGCGACGTCCCCTCGATTCCTTCGAGCTCACGGGGGCGCTTTAATCCCGCACGTCTCGCGTAGGGCCGTGCCCCGCCGCGTAGAGGACATCCGCATCGACGATGCGCCGAGCCTGGACACGCTCCTCCGTCGACTCGAGGCCGGCGGCGGTTTCACCGCAAAGGGGGTGGCCGAGGGGGTCGACCTCCTCGCCGAGATGCTCAGCGACCGGGTGATGACGACCTTTCTCTCATTCCCCGCCGACATCGTCGCGACTGGGTGCCGCGGAGTCCTCGCGACACTCGTGCGGGAGGGATACGTCGACGCGGTCATCACGACGTGTGGCACCCTCGACCACGATCTGGCTCGAGCGTTCCGACCGTACTATCATGGAGCGTGGAATCTCGATGACGCAGCACTCTACCGGCGTCACCTCTACCGACTCGGGAACCTCGTCATACCCCAGGCGAACTACGGGGGGATCATCGAGCGGAAGATGCGGGTGATCCTCCGGGACCTGTGGGCCCGGGGGGTTCGTTCGCTGTCGACCCGAGAGCTTTCGCGCGCGATTGGTGCAGCGATTCCCTCCGGAGCGACATCGAGCATCCTCCGCGCCGCCTACGACCGAGACGTCCCGGTGATCATCCCCGGAATCACGGACGGGGCGGTCGGTTCCCAGGCCTGGCTCTTCTGGCAGGACCACCGGGGACTCTCGTTCGACCTCATGTCGGACGAACAGACCCTTTCGGATCTCGTGTATGGAGCGAAGCGTTCCGGCGCGATTATGCTCGGCGGGGGGATCTCGAAGCATCACACGATCTGGTGGAACCAGTTCCGGGACGGTCTCGACGCCGCGCTCTTTCTCACGACCGCGGTCGAGTGGGACGGGAGCCTCTCCGGTGCCCGCACTCGCGAGGCGATCTCGTGGGGGAAGATCAAGACCAGGGCCGCGCACCTGACGGTCGAGGGAGACGTCACCGTGTTGTTCCCCCTGATGGTGGGCGCGGCCCTCGAACGCATCCGGTAGGTTCGGGTCGACCCGTGGGGGGCCCGTGCGGGTCGCACGAATCCCCGAACCTTTCTCCTGGCGTTCGCGAGGAGTC
Organism: Thermoplasmata archaeon; assembly: GCA_030038895.1. Classification (GTDB taxonomy): domain Archaea; phylum Thermoplasmatota; class Thermoplasmata; order Lutacidiplasmatales; family UBA184; genus Lutacidiplasma. Next base: position 2,594 of record JASHQX010000046.1, on the reverse strand, counting down.
TTTATGGGGAGAATCTGGGTCCGCCCCAGCCGTCGTGGGCCCGTAGCTCAGCTCGGTAGAGCAGGCGGCTCTTAACCGCAAGGTCAGGGGTTCGAATCCCCTCGGGCCCGGCGCGGCATCCTTCCGGGCCCGCGGTCAACTTCCTTGTTCACACGCGTCGGGCCCAAAGGAAACCCCCGTACTCGGGACCGAAGAGGAATCGCGAGGGCGTGGGGACCCCGACCGCCTTGGCGATAGGTCGAAGGTCGGGATGATCGATCCGTACGTCCGAAAAGCCAGCCTTTCGGGCGAATCGCGTCACCACGTCGTCCTCGTACAACCGGACACCTCCCTTTCGCTTCGGTCCGGCCGCGGGGGTCCCGTACATCTTCGGGGAGCTGGTCCACACAACGAATCGACCGCCCGGACGTAGCGTCCGAAACACTTCCCGGAACGCGCTCCCGGGGTCGGGTAGCCACGGAAGCACTCCCGACATGGCCGCGCACGTGAACCGGCCGTCGGGAAACGGCAGGGCCGCGGCATCGCCGTACCGAAGTTGGAGATGGCCGGCCGCGAGAGCACGCGCGTTTTGCCCCGATGCCACCTTCAGCATGTCCGCGCTGTGATCTATACCGGCAGCCGTGCACCCCGTCGCAAGAGCCTTCTTCAGAAGTGATCCGCCACCACAACCAACGTCGAGGAACACGTCGTCCTTCCGGAGCGCCAGACGCTCGAGGATTGCATGGAACCCCGGCAGGTGGTAAATCGGCTCCTTGTAGAACGCACTGCTTGTAGGACCCGAGGGCCGCCGGCCCCAGCGGTCGTCGGCCCACTCGATCAGTCGCGCCGGGGCAATCGCCAGCAGGAGCGGGGCGACGACCTCGCTCGCCAACCAACCCAGCTCCTGCTCCTCTCTTGGTTCTCTCCGCAATCCGGACCCGCCGGAATGCTCGATCAGGATCGTGGTTCCGGACCTTTCGGCCCGGCACCGGACCACGAGTCGGGGAGGTGACCCCGCCCCCGTTGCATCCTGCTTCCAGACGATCTCGATCTCGTGGGGAGGGTCCCAACGCTTCACGTCGCCGGACCCCCACTTCGGCGTCCGCTTCTCCGCGCTTCGAAGCTTTCCGCCGGGTTCGTTGCCAATCATCCATCCCCTCTGGAGGAGGGAGGAAGAGATCTCTCCCCAGAGGACCGGGAAAACCTTCCCGGGAGGGACCGACACATGAGAACGAACTTGGACCACTGGGGTGGTGGCTCGCGAGCGCGACATCCTGACCTACCTCCAGTCGGACCGGACTATGGTGCTTTGGTCCATCTGGAGAGAACCGTTCGACCGACAACGTCTCGAGGACAATTCATCGTCGCGACAGGTTCGCCTCATCAGGGTTTGGTTGCTTCGGGTAACTTCTCCGGCGCGAGGAATCTCCCGAGATCCTGCGGCACGCGAAAAGCGATTTCGTGTCCGCACTTGGGATGACGCGCAGGGACCCGAATGGCTACCTCTTCGAATCCCCTCGGGCCCGAGACCCCGGGTTGATAGAAACCCTGACCTTGTGGTTGAGCCGTCACCTGCTGGGTCCGCCCGCCTTGGCTTAAGGGAGATCCTCGGCACGCGTAGCGCGACGTGTTCGACGAGGTGCATTACGGTCGGGTATACGTCTTCAATTTGGGTGGTCGCGTACTGCCCGCGACCGATCCGGAGCGGGCACACGAAGTCGTGAAGTGCTTGCACGCTGCCGGGCGGTATCGGAAAAGGCGATGAGCGCGCCGAGCTCGCAAACTTATGCCGGCACCGTCGGGGTCCTCCTCACCGCGCTCGGCGGTCCGGGCGACCTCGACGAGGTCGCACCGTTCCTGCTCGAGGTCCGCGGGGGTCGGCCAACGCCGGCGGCTCTCGTGGAAGAGTTCCGCGGACGGTACGCAAGGATCGGAGGAAAATCCCCGTTGCTCGAAATCTCGACCGACCAGGCTCGGGCGCTCGAGGACCGCCTCAACCAAGGGCGGGGTCGTTATCGATGCTATGTCGGGATGCGCCACTGGAAGCCCTTCGTCCGGGACGTCCTAGCCGACATGCAACGTGCGGGCCTCGGGCGGGTCGTCGTACTTCCGTTGACCCCGTACCACTCCGAACGGACGGTCGGCCTCTACCTTCGGGCCGTCGAGGACGCGCGGAGGGAGATCGGCGCCACATTCCCGATCATGGGCATCGAAAGCTGGAACACGCAGCCGGCCCTCCTCGACGCCTTCGTGCAAGAAACCGTAGACGGACTGACCCGCCTCTCTTCGGACGGTTTTTCGAATCCCCCGGTACTGTTCACGGCGCACAGCCTTCCGCGTCAGCTGATCGAGTCCGGCGACGACTACGAGAAGGAGCTTCGAGAGACGATGGAGCTCATCCTCCAGCGGGTGGGCCGGGTTCGGGCGCAGCTTGCGTTCCAGAGCGCCGGTCGCTCGAACGAGCCTTGGCTCGGGCCTCCGCTCGAAGAGACCCTCGAGAAGCTTGCGGGTGCCGGCGAAACGTCCGTTTTGATCGTCCCGTTCGGGTTCATCTCGGACCACCTCGAAATCCTGTACGACCTTGATATCGAGGCACGAGAGCTCGCGGCGAAGCT
>JASHQX010000045.1 GCA_030038895.1 Thermoplasmata archaeon | reverse complement strand
CCCAAGCGTCGCATGACCCCCTCCTCCACCTCGGCGGCACGCGCACCGAACCCGGCGCCGGTCCCTACCGCCCCGGCCATCTTTCCGACCGCGAGGCGGGGCCTGAGCTCATCGAGCCGCTGGACGTGCCGCGCAACCTCCGCCGCCGAAACTGCGACCTTGTACCCGAAACTGATAGGAACTCCGTGCTGACCGTGGGTACGCCCGATCTCAGGGGTCACGCGGTGCCGCCGCGCGAGCTCGACGAGCGTGCGTTCGAGCTCCACGAGGTCGGAGCGGATCACCGTCACGCTCTCGTTGAGCTCGAGGGCGAGCGCGGTGTCGGTGATGTCCGCGCTGGTCGCACCGTAGTGGACCCAGCGGCCCGCTGGCCCGGCGGCCCCGGCCAGCGCGCGGGTGATCGCCATGACGTCATGGCGCGTCTTGCGCTCGAGCGCGTCGACCTCCTCGACCGAGACATGGTGAACGTCCGCCACGCGCGCGATCCCCTCGGCCGCCTCCTTCGGGATGATCCCGAGCTCGGCCTGGGTCGCGGCGAGCGCGCCCTCGACGTTCAGGGCACGCTGAAGGCGGGCGGAGCGAGAGAAGAGGTCCCGGACCGGGGCACGCCCATAGCGGAACTCGAGCGGACAGAACAAGGACGATGGGTCGGCCGTCACGGCCGGTGAGCCGGTGGCGCGTATATAGCCGTTGGCGCAGGGCGCCTCCCGCCGGTGAGCCGGGGGGGTGTAAACGCCGCTTCACCGCCGTCTTATTCTGCGCCCGCCGGGATGGTCCGGAGCGCTGGAACGATGGGCGGCATCCTCGTGGCGTTGGGCGGTAACGCTCTTCAGCGGGCGGGGGGCAACGGTTCGTGGGCCGAGGCGCGCGTCCAGATGCGGGCCGCCGTGGGCGTCCTCGCGGAGATCGCCTCGGACGACCACGAGCTGGTGATCTCGCATGGAAACGGCCCCCAGGTCGGGATCCTCCTTCGCCAGAACGAACTCGGCGCACGCGAGGTCCCCTCCCGTCCCATGGACGTTCTCGGGGCCGAGACGCAAGGCCAGATCGGCTACCTCATCCAGACCGAGTTGACCCCCGCGCTCCGACGGGTCGGCGTCGATCGCTCGGTCCTCACGGTGATCAGCCGCACCGAGGTCGCGCGCAACGACCCCGCGTTTCGCAATCCCTCGAAGCCCGTCGGGAGGTACTATACCGAGGAAGAAGCTCGTGTGCTGCGCAAGCAGAACGGCTGGGTCATGCAGTTCGATGGCGCGCGAGGGGGATGGCGACGATTGGTCCCATCACCGAAGCCGGTCGCGTGGCTCGAGGGGCCCGCGGTCCGTCGCTTGCTCGAAGCCGGTCTCGGCTCACGATGGATTCCCGTCGTCGCGGGAGGGGGAGGGATTCCGGTCGTTCGCCGTCCGGACGGAAGCTTCGAGGGAGTGGAGGCGGTGATCGACAAGGATCTCGGAGCCTCGCTCGTGGCGCTCGAACTTGGCCTCGACACGCTCGCGGTCGTCACGGATGTGCCGGGAGCCGCGGTATCGTTCGGGAAGCACGGTGAGCGATGGCTCGGCGAGGTCACGCTCGAGGAGCTCGAGCGGTACCATGCGCGGGGGGAGTTCGGTCCGGGCAGTATGAGTCCGAAGGTCGAGGCGGGGCTTCAGTTCCTTCACGGTGGCGGCCACCGGTTCGTCATCACCGACATCCCTTCGCTCGCCCGGGCGATTGCCGGCGAGGCGGGGACACGAGTCCGCGTCGGTTAGCGCCCGATCGTCAGCCCTGCTGGCGAAGGATCCGGTCGATCCCGCTCCCGTACTGCATCGCCCGCTTGGGGCGGGCGGCGAGTGCCTCGGGAAGTCCCCGGTGGACCGCCCACGCGCGGAAGAACGCCTTCGGCACCGTTGGGTCGAGTCGATCGGCGGGCGGAACCTGTCGGACCGCGGCGAGGAATTGCGCGTTCAAGTACGGAGCTTCGAGCGAATGACCGAGCTTCCCGGCGATGCGCAGGGTGAGGGGCCAATCGCGGCTGAGCAGTTTTTCGAGATCCTCTTCCGACCGCCGGGCGGCGACGTCCGGGGGAAGCCCCCGAAAATGAGAGTATCCACCGAACAGTTCGTCGACCCCCTGGCCGCACAGCAGCGGGATCCGAGGCGCCCGTGCCAGTGCTACGGCGAGGGAAGTCTGAACGCTCCGGTCGACGGCCGAGAGTCCGTTGAGCTCCGAGTAGATCCCTCGCGCAACCTCGTGGACCTCGAGTCGATCGATCTCGATTCCCGTCCAAGGTAGCGCGAGCTGCTGGGCGACCACTCGCCCCGCATCGAGGTCCCGGCTCCCGGCGAGGCCCACGGTAAGGAGCGCTAGTCTCGGGACATCTCTTAGTTCCCAGGCGAGGAGTGAGGAATCGACCCCACCAGAAAAGAGGAGTCCGACCGGTCGGGTCCCGACCTTCCTCGGTCGGAGCACGAAATCGATCGCCGAGTCGAGTCCGAGCCAGTCTACCGCCCGGCCGAAGAAGGTGGCGCGACGGGGATCCGTTACCATGGATAGAACGGGCTCTCGAACGACGAGCGTCAAGACTTATCAATCGGTGCGGCTCGTGCGCGCGATGCCGGAGGGCCCTCCGGGGGGGTCCGCGCCCTCGAATCGAGCCGTTTTCGTCGACCGGGACGGCACGCTGAACCCGGACCTGCACTACCTCAAGGATCCGACGCTGCTCGACCTCAACCGGGGGGTGGGCGACGCCCTCAGGCTCGCGCGGAACCACGGTTTCCTCATCGTCTGCGTCACGAATCAGTCCGGGATCGACCGCGGGTTCTACACCGCGGAGGACGTGGAGCGGATCCATCGCCGGCTGAACGAGCTGCTCGCGGCGCACCGTGCACGCGTCGACGCGTTCTATTATTGTCCGCACGCCCCGGAACGTCATTGCGCGTGCCGGAAACCGGGGACCGGTCTCTTCGAGCAAGCCCGACGGGAATGGCAGATCGATCTCGCGACGAGCGCGGTCGTCGGGGACCGGGCGATGGACATCGAAGCCGGACGGAAGCTCGGCCTCCTCACGGTCATGGTCCGTCCGAGGGGCCATGAGCTCGAGGCGGACACGGAACTGGCAGAACACCACCTCTCCCCTGACATCCAGGCCGACTCATTTCCGGCGGCGATGTACCGGCTCCTCGCGCGCGGCTGATTCCAATTCCTCCGCCCGAACGAAGACTTAAGTGCCGAACCCTCTCGGCCCGCGAGAGGGTTCGGCGTGCTCTCTCTCGTGCCGGCGGTCATAGGGATCGCCGTGACCGCTCTCCTTGCCCTCGTCGCGGTAGCGACGCGGGCCCTGACCCTCCGGGCTGGTCTCTTCGCAGCGGTGTTCGGTTCGGTGATCGTGGTGGTAGCGGGGTTCCCGTACCTCGCCCTTTTGGTTCTCTTTGTCTTCGGGAGCGTTCTCGCTACCCGCTACCGGCTCGAGGAGAAGAGCCGTCGGCACGTCCAGGAGGGAACCCACGGGGAGCGGGGCGTCGCGAACGTTGTTTCGCACATCCTAGTTCCCACCGCCCTCGCTCTGACCGCTCTGGCCCCGTCGTACGCCTTGCCGGAGTCGACGCGGGCGCTGTTCTACGCGAGCGCGCTCGCCTTCGGTGCGTCGGACACGTTCGCGAGCGAGTTCGGAGTGCTCGCCGGGCACGCGTCGAGCATCCTGCACCTCCGACCCGTTCCCCCGGGCACCAACGGGGGGGTCTCCGGTCTCGGCGAGGGATTCGCCCTCGTCGGGGCGGGGCTGACGGGCGCGGCGGCCGTCGGCTTCTTCGCCCTCTTCGGTTCTGCGCCTGCTTTCCCCGTCGCCTTCGGCCTCATCGTGACCGTCTCCGGGTTCCTCGCCTGCCAGGTCGATTCGGTGCTCGGTCAGACCCTCGAGAACGCAGGGCACCTGTCCAAGCACTCGACGAACTTCCT
>JASHQX010000044.1 GCA_030038895.1 Thermoplasmata archaeon | reverse complement strand
TAGCTGACGAGCCCTCGCGGCCACTCGACGACCTCGCCCTCGCCGCGGATCACACGTCGGCGCGGGCGCGCACGGGATTTAGCGGTCACACGCCGCTAGCTTCCCTCGACCTCGGCCGGAGCGGGAGCGGCGGGCCCCGGTCGGGCGGCGGAGACCTTGGGAGCAGGCGTGCGCTCGTAGAGTGCGGACCAGAGCGCATCGATCCGCTCGTAGAACGCGGACGACACCCCTTCGGTCTCCAGAACGGTCTTCGCCTCCTCGAGCCGGGGTCGCAGGTCATCGACCACGACGGCGTGCGCCGAGGCCCAGGCGAGGCATCCCGTCGCGAGAGCGAGCTGGTCGTCCGCCACCCGGCGCGCCCGCCGTGCCTCTCGTTCGGCGGACGAGAGGGCATGGTCCGGATCCCAATGGGGCGGGATCGGTGCCGGGATGGGGACCCGGAGCCGCTTGAACGGTTCCGGGAGCGACGGCCAGCGGGGTTCGGCAAAACGGACCGACAATAGGTCGAGCGAGGTCGCGCACGTCGCGTAGTCTCCCGAGGCGTAAGCGCGGTCGGCCTTGCCGTAGGGACCGGTGAGGTCGGCGCTCGGCGCCCCCTTCCACAGGTCGAGCAGGAGCGTGATCCGGGAGGGGGCGAGGCGGCGGAGCGCCTTCTGCTGCGGGGTCTCGGGGACGATGGGGGGCGGCGGCGCCTCGGGGGTCTTCTCGGGAGGTCGGTTCGGGGGGCCCGGCATGGTCGCTCGTCCGCGGCGTCCTACAGGAACGCCTCGAACTCCTTCGTGACCTCGGGGTACTTGTCGCGGACCGCTTTCAGGATGTTGTGGACGCTCAGCTTCTGCAGCTGAACGTCCGAGAGTGCGTCGATGATCTTGTCGAACGTCTCGTCGCTCAGGGTCACAAGCTTCTCCTTCGCGAGCCAGTTCCGGTACAGTTTCTCCTCGAGGCGCGCGCGCCAGCCCTTCTCGTACTTCTGGAAGAACTCCTTCGAGGGATCGCTCGCGTGCACGGCCTCGGCCGCGACGGTGCCGCAGATCTTGCCCGCGATGCACCCGTTCGCGATCCCACCGCCCGTGAGCGGGTCGATCATCCGCGCAGCATCGCCGACGAGCATGATCCCGTCCCCGACGGTCTGCTTGAGCGGCGGCGAGATCGAGACCCCTCCCCCGACCATGTCGATCTTCTTGCCCTTCGCGTAGCCGGGGTGATGCTCGATCCAATGGTCGAGGTAGGTTCGGGCGTCCGCCGGGTGCTGTACCTGGCTGACCTGGACGCCGATTCCCACGTTCGCGAGACCCTCCGATTTCGGGAAGACCCAGACGTACCCGCCCGGGGCGACCTTGCCGAGGAAGAAGTCGCAGTACCGGACGTCGCAATCGACGTTCGTCATCCGGTACTGGAGGCACGTGTCCATGTCCCGGGTCGCGATGTTCGTCGGGATCCCGGCCCACCGGCCGACCTGGCTCTCGAAACCGTCCGCGCCGATGGTCACCGGCGCGCGGACCTCGTAGGTCTGCCCGAACTCCTTGACCTTCGCCCCCACGACCCGGCCGCCGTCTCTGAGCAGCCCGACCGCCGCGGTTTTGAGCTTGACCTCGACCCCGGCGTTTGCGGCGTCGATCGCGAGCTGCTTGTCGAATCCGTCGCGCTCGACGACGTAGCCGACCTCGTTGCCCGCCTGCTTTTCGTTGATCTCGAAGACCTTCTCGTTAGGGGAGAAGATCCGCGCCCCCTCGACCTCGAGGTTGATCCAGCGGCCGGGGGTGATCCCGACCTCGGGGAGCCAGTCCTTGCTCATCCCCTCGCCGCACCGGACGGGGCTCCCGATCTCCTGGCGCTTCTCGATGAGGAGAACGTCCGCGCCGGATTTCGCCGCCCACTTCGCGGCCATGCTGCCGGCCGGCCCTCCTCCGATCACCAGCACGTCCGTCTTCAGATCGGTCATGGTCTCCCGGATTCCTCTGTACGTTCTCTCAATCGATCTCGATCGCGCCGACCGGGCACGCCTTCACGCAGATCTCGCACCGGGTGCAGACCCTCTCGTCGAACGTGATCCGGGTCTCATCGAGGTAGATGCAGTTGAGCGGGCAGATCCCGACACACGCGCCGCAGTAGATGCACAGCTGCCCGGACGATTCGATGTGCAGGCTCTTCTTGCTCGGCACGACCTCGTCCTCGGTTCCGACCGGACCGGACGGTATAAAAGGGCTTCCTCGAACGGCCGGCCGGCTCACCGGTGCGCGGGGGGCGCGGCGAGCGGCGGCGCGGCATGTTCGGCCAGCCAGCGCTCGGCATCGATCGCCGCCATGCACCCGGATCCCGCCGCGGTGACCGCCTGGCGGTAGCGACGGTCTTGGACATCCCCGGCCGCGAACACGCCGTCGACGCTCGTCCGGGTGAAGTCGTGCACGCGCACGTACCCTTCCCGGTCGAGGTCGAGGGCGCCGCGGAGCACCTCGGTGGCCGGATCGTGACCGATCGCTACGAAAAGGCCCCCGACCCGGATCTCTCGCGTCGAGCCGTCCTTGACGTCCCGCACCCGGAGACCCTCGACCGAGTCCTTCCCGAGGACCTCGACGATCTCCGAGTTCAGTACGAACGAGACCTTCGGGTGGGCCCGAGCTCGCGCGGCCATGATCGGGCTCGCCCGCAGCGTGTCGCGTCGATG
>JASHQX010000003.1 GCA_030038895.1 Thermoplasmata archaeon | reverse complement strand
CTGCCCCGCGCTCACCCCGAACTGGTGGGCGATGGTCGGGAGCGAGGGGGTCAGCATCCCCTCGACGTACAGCACGACGGTCACCAGGCCCGCCAAGATCCACATGACACGCCAGGCGTACGAGGCATCGTAGGAAGTCGCGCGACCGTTGGCCAGCGGCGCTCCCCCGGACGCTGAGCTCTCGGTCATGGCTCGCGCGCTCCCGTGACGTGGCAAACCCTCTCCCGCTGAGCTCGCATGCCGGCCAGGAGAGATCCGAGTCCCCGGACCGTCGTCCGTCGCTCCGTCCGGCTGAGGAGTCCGGACGCCCTCCGAACGCCCCGCTCGATTTCTCGGTCGACCTGCTCGAACAGGGGAATGGCTCGAGGCGTCAAGTGTACGACGACCCCACGCCGGTCGGCGGTCGTGCGGACTCGGCGGACCCAACCGTGCGACTCGAGCAGAGAGACGAGTTCCGTCGCCGCGGGACGGGATACGCCAAGGCCCTCGGCCAGCTGCGAGAGTCGCAGGTCCCCCGTCTCGCGGATCCAGTTCAGCGTGAGGTACTGCCCGATAGACAGGTGTTCGCGACGAAGCACCTGACCACCGATGAACTTCGTTTCGAACAGTGCGTCGCGGAGAAGAGGCCAGAGTTCGGTATCGGGACCCCGGCCGCGACCCGCTGCCATATTAGTTAAGGCACATTAATGGTTAGATAAAGTTAACTTGACTGCGTCGGCGCACCCGAAGGCGGTTCGTGGGGTTCTTGCCGTTCTCGTACTCGTGTGGTCCGGTCGGTCGCGGGATAGATATGGTCGGGACCCCTGCGGGCAGGGACGATGAGGCACCCCTCCCCGTCCGAAGAAGCCGTCTCTCGCCGCCACCGATTGATCCCCGCCGTCGCCCGAGTGGGAGAGCCATGAGCGCTCCGGCCCGGACCCCGCCGGCACCTCCCCGCCTCGCGGGCGTCTCTCGCCGCCAGCGTCGTGTCGCGTACTCTCTCGTCGCGATCGGTTTTGTCCTGGTGCTCGGGACCGTGGGGTTCTACGTGCTAACCGGCACAGGATGGATCGACTCGTTCTACTTCGAGAGCATGCTCGCGACCGGTCAGGGCCCGCCGTTCACCCTTATCTCCTCGGGAGCGAAGCTCTTCGCCTCGTTCATGGCCTTCGTCTCCGTCGGGACCGTGGTCTCGACCCTCATCGTGAACCTGGGTCCGATCGTCGGTCACCTGTGGCGGGAAGGGATCGAGGAGGCGGAACGAGAGATACGAAGAGCCGAACGAGAGTTGGCCCGCGATGTACGGGAGCGACCGTGAATCGATGGGGATCCGAGCGGAGGAGTCGTGCCGCTTGAGTATACCGGCATCCGGGTGCGCGACCTCGACCGGGCGATGCGCTTCTACACAGAGGGGCTCGGTCTTCGTCCGGAACGATCCGGACGGATGAGGGCGGGGGGTATCTGGCAGGAGCTCCGCGATCCCGTCACGGGAGCCCAGCTCGAGCTCAACTATTACCCCGGGGACCCGCCGTATCGGGAGGGCGACGAGCTCGACCACCTCGGCTTCCGGGTCACGGATCTCGACGGGTCCGTCGCCCGGCTGGTCCGCCTTGGCGCGCGTGTGCGCATCCCGCCGTTCGAGGAGGGAGAGATCCGCCTTGCCTTCCTGTCCGACCCGGACGGAGTGTGGATCGAGCTCTTCGAGCACCGCGCCGAGGAGCTGCCTCCAACCTCCCGGCCAGGGGCATGAGCCCCGCCATACCGGCTCTCGAGCGACGGGAATATGAGGTGGGGGCCGCCATCCTCCGCCCGGTCAGCCGTGGACCCAGCGAGTTCTCCCGAGCCGCCTGCGCCGGGGAAACCCGCCGTCCCGACCCTGGCCTACTCCCTCACCCTGAGCTCGGGCGCGGTCTTCGCCGTCAGCATCGTCGTCCAGCTCCTCGGGCTGGTCGCGACGTTCTACCTCGCCCGGCACATCGGCAACTCGGCCGCCGGACTCACGCTTCTGGGGACGGCGCAACTATTCCTCTTGATCGGCTCGTCAATCAACGGCCTCGCCAACCTCCGTCTCGGAACGGCCTACACGTACTTTCTCGCGCGCGGCAAGCCGCCTCGGGACAACACGAACGCGTACCTCGTGGTCAGTCAGGCGCTAGACGCGGTCGCGATCGTCGCGGTGTTCGTGGCCGCGCCCCTCATGATCAATGGCGCCGCGCTGATCCACGGGTCGAGTGAGTGGTTCGAACTCGGTCTGTTCCTCGTGCTGCCGATTCTGTGGTGTTTTGGCGGGGTCTACAACAGCATGTTCATTGGCCTCGGCAACTCGCTGAAAGCGCAGTTCCCATCGCTCGTGGAAGGGGTCATCCGGCTCGGCGCGCTCATCTACGTCGCGTTCTACGTCCACTCGATTGAGGGGATCGCGGTCGCCTACTTGATCGGGGCGAGCGCGTCGGCGGTGTTCAGCATACCCGCGCTCATCCCCCGGCTGGGCCGGTTCCGTTGGCGCGAGGTGGTGGTGATGTTCCGCTTCGCGTGGCCGCTGATGGGAGCGCTCTTCATCAACTACGTGGTGACAAACCTCACTCCCTTCCTGGTCGTCAGTCTGAGCGCCGCACAGCTGTCGATATACCTCGCGGCGAACGGCTGGCGGATCCTGGTCCTCTCGCTGCCCGCGGCGATCACTACGCCCCTATTCCCGTACCTCGCCGGGCTGCACAAGAAAAAGGAGTTCGAGCTGTTGCGGCAGAGCACCTGGCAGGCCCTGCGCTACTCCGCGATGCTCCTCGTCCCCGGCGTCGTCGCGCTGGTGACGTACCGGACCAACTTTCTGAACGTCTTCCAGAACCGCCTCTATGCGGGGCCGGGTTCACTACCCCTTGCCATTCTCGTGGTCGGCGCCCTTCCGCTCGCGCTCAGCCAGATCATCCAGTCAGCGATCAACGCGATCGGTCGCCAGCGCCTCGAACTCTACATCACGAGCACGCAGGTAGCCGTCCTCCTGGTCGCTCAGATCATCCTCTTCCCGTCGCCGGCGCAGCATGGGATATTCCCGATCTTCTGGGAGATTATCCCGGCGAGACTCGATCCCGGCCTCGTGGCCGCCTCGGTAGCGGTGCTGCTCTCCTCGATTGCGGCGCTCGGTCTCAACACCTACTTCATGGAGCGGCTGATCAAGGTTCACATCCGACCTGCCCCGATCATCGCGATCACGTTGAGCGCAGCGGGATCGTTCGCGGCGATGTGGCTACTGAACCATATCCATCTGTACCCTGTCTCTACCTGGTACGAGCTCCTGAGCGCCGTCGTCCTCGGTTTCGTGGTCTACTTCTTCATTTTGGCCGGGGTCGGCGAATTGAGCAAGGCCGACGTGCTTCGGATTGGCGCGTCGATGGGTCTGCCGCAATGGGTGTACCGTCCCCTCACCCGCTTCTGCTGGAAGCGGACGACCCCGGATCTCCCTGCCATCGACCTCTCCCTCGCCCGCGGGTTCCAGGCGACGGAGCTGCCCGAGACGTTCACCGGTACGCGCGAATTCCCGGACCTCGCCCCGTTCTCGAGGGATCAACTTCCCCCGAACGAGCCCGAACCCCCGGAAAAGTGAGCCGATCCGTCCGCACCCCGCGTCGGAGGGTCCTAGCCTTCTCCCCGAGTCGCCCTCTCGTTAAATACGGCCGGACGGCTCGCGCGGACCCGTGACGGGGGAGGCGCTCCGCAGCGAGCAGTTGCGCAAGGTCTACACGACCCGCGGGTCCCCCCCGGTCGAGGCGCTCGCGGGGGTCTCGATGGAAGTCCGCCGCGGCGAACGGGTCGCGCTCTTGGGCCGTAACGGGGCCGGCAAGACGACGTTCCTCCGCATCGCCTCGACCCTCCTGCGACCCACGTCAGGAACGATCGAGGTCTTCGGCCATGACGTGGCGCGGACCCCGGAGCGGGTGCGGCCGTACATCGCGGTCGTTCCCCAGGAGGGGAAGCCGTTCTTCCACCTGACCCCCCGCGAACAGGTCTACACCTACCTCCTCGCCCGCGGGCTCTCCCGGGAGACCGCGAAGTCTCGGACGGAGGAAGCACTCGGTCGGATGGGCCTCGCCGATTTCGCGGACCGACTCGCGATCACGCTCTCGGGGGGCCAACGCCAGCGCACGATGGTCGCGACGGTCATTGCCACCGAGGCTCCGCTTCTCTTCCTGGACGAACCGACGATCGGGATGGACCCGTTCGCCCGCCGCGCGGTTTGGGACACGTTCCGCACCCTCACGACCCGTGGTTCGACGATCCTGCTCACGACGCACTACCTGGACGAGGCGGAGGCGCTGAGCCACCGCCTGTACATCATCGAGGGCGGCCGGGTGCTCCAGAGCGGTACGGCCGAGCAGCTCAAGCGGTCGGTCGGCGGGACGCTCAAGGTCGCGCTCGCCGGCGCGGCCGGGATGACCGAGTCGTTCGAGTCGTTCGGGTCGGTGATCGACGACGGGGAGCACCTCAGCGTGATCGTTTCACCGGAGAGACTCAGCGAGCTCATGGAGCTCGCGCTTCGGGCGAAGGTGAGCGTGACGGTGGGACCCGTCACGCTCGAAGAGGCGTTCCTTCGGGTCGTCGGGCGGTCGATCAATGAGGACTGAGTCGGTCGCGAGCTCTCGACCTTTCTACGGGTTCCGAGCGTTCCTCTGGACGGAGGTCCTCGTCCAGGCGCACGAGAACCTCGCCATGGCGACTTCGATGGTCGTGCAGGGGGTCCTTCTCGTCTTCGTCTGGATACTCGACCCGGCGCTGATCGGGGTCGCATTGCTCGGGGCGATCCTGTTCAGCATGTTCGCGATGGGTCAGCGGGTCCTGAACGAGGCCGCGTACATCCGCATCGATCACAAGGCGACCGATCTCTACCTCGCCGGGCCGCTTTCGCCCGAAGCGTACTTCCTCGGGATGTCGACGGGGATCCTGATCGTCTATCTGACCCCGGTTGTCCTCCTCGGGGTCCTCGCGGTCGAGGTCGTCCACTTCTCGCTCGCGGTGGGGGCACTGCTCCTCGTCCTCTCCGCGATCGTCTGGCTCATCTCGGCCTCGATTGGTTATGTGTTCTCCACGTTCTTCCGCGACAACCGGGCGATCTGGGCGTACGCGAGCCTGTTCTTCAACATCTTCGGCGTGCTCCCGCCGGTCTTCTACCCGTTCGACAAGTTCCCCGAAGGGTTGCGGTCGGTCGTCCTCTTAATGCCTCCGAGCGCGGCGGCGGCGATCGTCCAGCACGCGATCGGCGCAACCACGATTTCCTCCGGGCAGCTCATGCTCGCGGCGACCGGCCTCGGGGTCGAGGTCTGCGCGATCTTCCTTTTTGCGATCTACTGGGCCCGGCGGACGGTCCGGGAGAGCTAACCGATGGCGACGGTGGAAAAGCCGTGGTCGAACGTGCCGACCCAGGGACGGGCTCTCCCGGCATTCCTGATCGTCGGCTGGCGGTGGATCGGACGGAACCCCGCGGTCGCGATCGCGCCGATCCTTTTGCCGTTCATCTTCCTGTACTTCCTGACGTTCATCTCCCCGCCATCCCTCCTCCCGCTCGAGATCATCGGCGCGATGCTCTTCACGATGCAGAACATCGGTTCCTGGGTCCTCGGGGACAGCGCAACCTGGCGAATCGAGTGCTCGCCCCAGGACATGTTCGTCGCGAGCCCCCTCGGGCGGATCCGGTACCTCTTCGGGATCGCGTTCTCGAACCTGATCGCGATGCTTCCCGCGCTCGTGATCCTCGTTGTCCTCCTCTCCTGGATCGGGGGCCAGCACGGCGTCCCGCTCACCCTCTTCGCCGGGCTCGTCCTCTTGGGCAGCCTCGCGTGCCTATGGATCCTCTTCTCATCGATCGGGATCGCGATCTCGAGCCGGATCCGCACCCAGCGCGAGATCTGGCCGGTGGGGAACCTCACCTTCACCCTGCTCGGAATGCTGTCCCCGCTCTACTATCCGCTCCGAGCCCTCCCGGGCCTCTGGCAGGACGCGGCGCGGTTCCTCCCCGCGACATACGCCGCGCTGCTCGTGCAGGGAGCGATGGGCATTACTCCGGCGAGCTCCGGGCAGATGCTCGAGTACGCCGGCCTCCTCGCCGTAACGACCGCCGCGGTCCTCGTCGTCACGCTGCGTCTGTACCGCTGGGGCGAGCTCTGAACGCTGGAGCGGCCGGGGCGAGAGTTCATAGGGAGTGGCGTCTTGGTGACCTTGGTGCGTCTACCGGTCCTGGCGGAATCACTCACGGGCGTTCGCGACCCAGCCGGAACTCTAGGGGCAGTCGGGTCGTTTTTCGGTCCTTCTCCCGGGATGAGGGGACGGTAGAGTCCAGCGATGGGTAACAACGAGTTCGACGAAATCCTTTCCGCGCTCGACCGAGAGACCGCCCGGATTCGCGTCCGCGCCGAACCTCGTAGGTACAACAAGCCGGCGACCGTGATCTCGGGGTTCCCGCCGGGGGTCGACCTTGCCGAGACGACCCGCGCGCTCAAGAACCGACTCGCGACCGGCGGCTCGGTCGTCGACGGGGAGGTCTACCTCCAAGGGGACCACCGGAGCCGGATCCGCGAGGAGCTCGCCCGACTCGGGTTCGACCCGGAGACGATCGAGATCTCCGACGCCGCACTCCCGAAGCGCGGCCGCCACGGCTAGGGACTCCCCTCGTCGGTCGGGAAGAATTTACCGGACCCCGCCGGATTTTGCAGGGTCCGGAGGGCCTATATCCCTCAATGGTTGAAGACCGCGAGAGGTAACCTATGTCCCCGGCCGCGTACGCGCACCCCGATGTCCTTGTCGAGAACGATTGGCTCGCCCAGCACCTCAACGACCCGAAGATCCGCGTCGCCGAGGTCGACTACGACCCGGCGGCGAACTATGAGCTCGGCCACATCCCGGGTTCAGTCCTGTTTGACTGGAGGAAGGACATCAACGACCCGGTCCGCCGGGACATCCTGAGCTCGGAGGCGATGACCGAGCTGTTCCGGCGCGCGGGGATCGACAGCGACACGACCGTCGTCCTCTACGGCGACTTCAACAACTGGTTCGCCGCGTTCGCCTTCTGGGTCTTCACCTACTACGGCGCGAAGCACCTCAAACTCCTGAACGGCGGCCGCAAGAAGTGGATCGCCGAGGACCGGCCCCTCACGAAAGACGTGCCGAAGCCCACCCACGGTAAGTTCCAGGCGAGCGGTGGCGACCCGAAGCTCCGGGTCTACCTCGATGACGTCCGCGCCGCCCTCTCGGACGTCAAGGCCAGCAAGCTCCACCTCGTCGACGTCCGCGGGCCGAAGGAGTTCTCGGGCGAGATCACTGCACCTCCCGAGTACCCCACCGAGCACGCCCAGCGCGGCGGCCACATCCCGGGCGCGAAGAACATCCCCTGGGCGCAGGCGGTCAAGGACGACGGGACGTTCAAGTCCCGCGAGGAGCTCGAGGAGCTCTACAAGTCGAAGGGCGTCACGCCGAACGTACCGGTGTTCACCTACTGCCGGATCGGGGAGCGGTCGAGCCACACCTGGTTCGTGCTCCGCTACCTCCTCGGCTACCCGGATGTCCGGAACTACGATGGTTCTTGGACGGAGTGGGGCAACCTCGTCCGGACCCCGATCGAGAAGTAGTCGGCCCCCCGCTACGCCGGGCGCCTCCGGGGGACCGGGTGCGCCTCCTTCCGGACGAGAAAGTGGTGGATCCCCCCTTCCCGTCGGTTCGCGAGCAGCGAATGGCCGGTCTGGTCGGCCCACCGGATCATCTCGATCGGGCTGGTGGGATCGTCGGTCACGAGGAGGACAGCTTCGCCCGGGCTGCGGTGTTCGAGCTCCTCATTCAGCTTGGTGAGGACCGCCGAACATTCTAGGCCAATCTCGAAGAGCTCAAGCTCCGGGGTCTGAGGCCAGCAACGGATGCGCTGAGACCGGATCCGCTCTCCCAGGCGCCCGGCAACGGCCAAAGCGGTCTCGAGCTTTTCCCCCTCTTCTGGTCGCTCTGCGCGTACGCGCACGACCCAGCCGTCCCCGTACGGCGAGTCGTTGAGGAGCCGCGGGCGTGCCACGAGGGTCTCATTGCGCTCCACGACCGTCGCGTCGACGGGGAGCCGGACCGCGCCGGTGTAACGGACACTCTCCACGGTTGCGACGCTCCGGCCGCGTCGAATCACTCCGTCCACGGGGCGGAACTGAAGGGTCCGGAAGGGGCCGGCGAAAGCGGCGAGGGGAGCGATCACGCCGACCCGGGCGGTCCCGGGCGTGTCGGGCTCGATGGCCCACCAGACGTCGAACTCGAGGTCGTACAGTCGGTCCTCGGGCAGGAGGCAGCCATCGATCTCCACGCTCGGGCTAACCCGCAGCCCAACTTGAGCATGAAGTGTCAACAACTATTTGGTCCGCGGTGAGCCATGCCGTCCGCGATGGTGTCGCGCCCGACCGCCGAGACCGCGGGAGAGTCGTACTCGCGGGCCCGGTGCCGGTGCGGCCACCTGCCGACACATCACATGGTGGTCGTGCCGATCGGCTCGACGTTCAGTTTCCGGCTCGAACCGACGGGTCCATGTGCCATCTGCGGTGAGTCCAACTGCCGTCGCTTCCAACCCGGGGCGCCCTGACACGCCCGGGACCAAGGAGTCGGATTAACCGTACGCGGACTTGATAAGGTAGTCTTTAAGGCGCTCGAGCCGGCCCTCCCAAAAGTGAAAGTGCCACGACCGGGCCTCCTCCCACGCATCCCCGGAACCCCAGCCTGCATGCTCCAGCGTCACGTCGACCCCTTCCGGTGACTCTTGAAGCCGGACGTAGACGGTCGACGGGGCCGGCCCACGATTCATCAACGCAGCGAATTCGGGCGGCGCGAACCAAGTGAAGCCGAGATCGACGTCCGGCGTAAGCTGACGAATCTTTCCTGGGCTATCGAACGCGACCGGTTCGTCGAACGTGAGGGTGTACTCGCCATCGACCATCGGCGATACGCGGGCGGACCGGCACAGCCACCCCGAGAGCTGGTCGGGAGCGGTGAGCGCCGCGTAGATCATCGGGATCGGCAGCGGGATCGTCACCTGGATCAGGATCGGATCGAGGCCTTCCTCGGGCACATCGGCCGCTGCGGCTCCGATAGCTAAAGGTGTTGCGGTGGCGGAGGGCCGACAACCCTCCGGCTCGCCGACGTGCCATGTAGTGAAGGACAGCCATCCGGGTCGGAACCGCGCCCGTGAAGGAGAACCCTATCCTCGCCCCCGCTGCTGATTCCCCGATATCGCCACTCACTTTCTGTCGAGTAAAAGAAGGGAAGGGGTTAGGCAGGGCCGTTCCTATTAGACCGAGAAGACTTCGCCGGTGTACCAGCTCCCGAATTGAAGGTCCGAGTCGAGGCCGACGATCTGGTCCGGAGCCGTGAGCGGAGTTGGGAGCGAGGCTCCCGTCTTGAGGTTGATGATGTGGGCCGCGGTATCGGTGCAAGATCCGTCATCAGCGACGTAGAGGACCTTCGAGTGGAATGCGATACCTTGCAGACTGTCGTCAATCGAGGCCACCACCTTCATGCTGGTCGTCGAACCTTCCCACACGAGCCCCGAGCAACTGTTGTCCGAGACGGCGAGCTTCGAGCCGAGCTGCGCGATGTTCACCGGCTTGTAACCGCTGAACGCTGAGCTAGCGGCGTCCACGGCGCACGAAGTCGCGTACGCAGTGCAGCTGACCATTTGCTGGTTGACGACGTCCACGTAGGTGAACGCGAGATTCTTCGAAAGGACGACCCCGTCCGGATTACAGAAGCCGTACGGCTCGCTCGAACAGAAGGTCGACGGCAACACGAACGCCGCCGTCGAGGCGCAACCCGATGAGCTCGCGCCCAGGCAGTAGTAACCACCGGGGACCTCAAAAGAAAGGAGAATCAGATCCAGTTTACCGGAATCCTTGGCTCCCGCGATACCGTAGTAACCCTCCGCTGAGTACCCGGAAGGCGGCGTTGCGATCGTGGTGGCGATGCCGGATCCGCAGGCCGCGATATCTCCGGTAGACCAATTCTCCACGTACGCAGCTTTCTTGGAAATGGGATAGATTCCGCCCGGTCCATAGACTCCCATGGCGCAAAGGCTCATCACTGTCGTTTTGGGTGCAATGCTGGGCATCGCCATTCCGCCCATCCAAGCTGACGGACCCGCCGCGGTCGGCGCTTTCTGCAGGCTGGCGTGCGTTGCCGAAACGCCTGGAGCCGCAGCCGCCTGTCCTGCCATCAGCACGAAGGCAATCGCGACCACCGCGGTCATCGCCGTCGCCCATACTCCTTTCGTTTTCATTCCCTCACCCCTTGATTTTGTGTGGCCCCTCACTCCCTCCGAGCCACAAGGACCCCGTACGAATTCCTACTATGAGAATGCAGGCGCAGATTCAAGGCGGGAAGTCGAAAATCGCGTACGTTATTTTCGGGTTTGATTTATCGTCCCAATCTCGGACCCGCCCTTCGAGCTCGTGCCCATAGCGAAAAGAGCCCGTCGGCTGCGAGCGACCCAGTCGAAAAAGCGTTCGGGTCGAATAGGGCTGCCTACCCCCGTTTCGGCAACCACTGACGACAGTGCCCCACCCGAAGAGGATTTTCCGCCTCCATGGGTGGGAGTGGACTGGTCGGGATTTGAACCCGAGGCCTCCGGTTTGCAAAACCGGCGATCTTCCGGACTGATCTACCAGCCCACTTCTCAGGAAAGGTACCGGACGGGCCCTTAGGCTTTCGGCCCCACCGCCCTCGCTCGCGGTACTGGGTCTCCTCCTCCTGACTCCGGTACCCCTCGCGTCCGAGGCGAACGTTACCCTCGGGAAACGCCTTCTACTCCCCATCGGTCGCCGCGCCGTGAAACTGAGCGCCTTCACGGTGGTTGACGCCTATCCTGGGGTCAACGAAGAGGGTCGGCTCGAGAACGTGGTCCGCCTCGCGGAGACGGCTGAGGAAGCCGGTCTCGCCGGCTTATGGATTGCGGAGCACCACTTCCATTCGGGCGGGATTTGCCCCTCTCCTCCCGTGCTGCTCGCCGCGTGCGGCGCCCGCACCCGGCGCCTGCGGCTGGGTCCCCTCGTCAGCGTCCTCCCGTTCCATTCCCCGATCGAGGTCGCCGAACAGTACGCGATGCTTGACCGCGTGCTCGGGGGTCGCCTGAACCTCGGCCTAGGAAGCGGGTATATTCCGATGGAGTTCGAGGGGTTCGGGATCGATCCGACCACCAAGCGCGAACGGTTTGATACCGCCCTCGCGAGCATCCGTTGCGCCTTTGCGGGGGAGGAGGTCCGAGCCTCCTCCGCTACGGCGCATCCGATTCGACTTAATGTACGACCGGTTCAGTTTCCGCACCCGCCGATCTGGATCGCGGTCCAGCGGCGGGAGGCGGTTCCCCACGTGGCACGCAACCTGGCATCGCTGGCCCTGATCCCATATGCCACGCTCTCGAACCTCGCCGAACTCGGCGACGAGATCCGCGAGTACCGGGCCGCTTGCCCCTCAGGGTTCTCGGGCGAGGTCGCCGTGGCGGTCCACGTCTACGCCGGTCCACGGCCGGACCGGGCCCGTCAGGCGCTCCAGCGGTACCTCGACAGCCGTCTCGCGACCCAAAGCGCGTTCTACCAGGAGAAGGTCCGGCGCGACCCCCGCCACGCGAGCGCCTCCACCATCGAAGGGGCCGGGTGGGCACTGTTCGGCACGCCGTCCGAGGTCGCGCGACGGCTGCGCGGTTTCGAGGAGTCTGGGGTCGATGAACTGTTGGGGATCTTCGACTTCGGTGGGCTCCCATTCGACGAGGTCGATCAGTCGATTCGCTCGCTCGCCCGCGAGGTGTCCGCGCCGCACTAGCCCCCCGGGGGCCCCCCGGAAGGGTGATAGCAAATGTAGGACCAGCCACATTCTCCTTCGCATGACCTCCCGAAGCACCCCGGGACGCAAGCCGAAGCGCATCTACGCTCGACTGTTCGAGGTCGGCGCGGCGGACCCGGAAACTCTTCCCACTCCCGCGCAAGCGCGCGAATTCTTGGGACGTCTCGCGCAGGCCGGGCGCCTCGTGTGCCACGGGCCGCTCACGAACCCCGAGGGCGATCTCCTCCTCTTCCGCGCCCGGGAAGGCGATGAGGCGAAGCGCGTCCTCCGGATCGATCCGTGGGCCCAGGTGCCCGCGGGACGGTACGAGCTCGTCGAATGGAATCCCACGCTCCTCGGCTCGGGGGTCAACCTTGATCTTCCGCCCGCTCGCGGCTCCGGCCGGTTGACGCTCCTCCAGCGAGTCGCGGTGGTCGTATCCGACCAGGCCCGCGCGATCGGGTTTTATCACGACGTCCTCGGCTTTGAGATTCGAGTACGGGACGAGGAGTCCGGCTACGTTGAGATGGCGCTCGGCAAGGGGACGGCTGCGCTCTCCCTCGTCGCGCCGGTCGCGAGCTGGGGGGAACCGTACTACTCAGAGGCGAAGGCGCGCATCGGTACCCGCACCGGCATCGTCTTCCAGACCGACAGCGTCGCCGCGCTCGAGCTGAGGCTCCACCATTTCGATGCGGCCGTCACCGAACGGCCGCACTCGGAGCCGTGGGGGGGCCGGTCGCTCCGTTTCACCGACCCGGATGGGAACGAGTTCCTCGCATTCGAGCCCGGACTGCCGGCGTCGAGGGTCGACGCAGCGCATCGAAGGGTCCCCGGCCGCTCCCGGGACACCGCCGCCATTCCGCAGCAAAGTACGTAGGGAGGACCGTTCCTCTGGCCTATCGGTCGACCGATGCGGATCGGCTTCGTGATTGTCGGTGCGATCGTCGTGATCGTTGGCATCGCGCTGCTCTATGTGCCCGTCTCCCCTCAGGGCTCCAAGACCGTCTCGGTCCTTCCCGAGCTCCCGAACTACCTGGTCGTCAACGAGAGCGGGGCGTCGCTGACGGAAAAGATCCCGGTCTCCGTAACGTGGACAGCGACGACGGAGGTGACCGTGATCGCTGGGGCGTGCACGAGCCACTGCACCAACTTCTCGGACCTTTCGGACGTCACGCTCGAGACCGGCACGAGCGGCTCGTTCATGGTCGAACAGCCTGTCGGGGGTTCGATCTTCATGGGGGCCAACACTTCGGGCGCTCCCTCCGGCTCCGTGACGTTCAAGATCACGGCGGCGCTGACCACGGTGGGCTCGCTGCTCGTGATCGTCGGCCTGCTCATCCTCGTCGCGGGGGCCTTCCTCCGTCGAACGAAAGCGAGCCCGGCGATCGCCATCGTGCCGGCCCCGGGAGCTCCGTCGCCGACTCCTGCTCCTGCCGCGCCGTCGACCCCGGCCGATTCCGGGCCGAGCGGGCTCTCCGGGCTTGGGCGGGGCCCACCCAACGAATAAATCGCCGGTCCCTCTGCGCCCCGGGCGGTGACGTATGGCGGAGATACTGCCCGGTGTGCACCAAGTCGAAGGCGTCGACCCATCGCCGGACTTCACGACCCATGTCTACCTCGTGAAGGACCGTGGCGGCACGTGGACCCTCATCGATACGGGCCTCCCCGGGGCCTCGAACGCGATCCTCGAGTACATGGCGAAGATCAAGGTCGATCCTTCGGCGGTGAAGAAGATCTTGATCACCCATCTCCACCGCGACCACGTTGGCTCGCTCAAGCCGATGATCGAGCGGACCCATGCCCGCACGTTCTCCCATTGGATCGAGGCGGCGTACCTCGGACTTCACCCGAAGTACGACGGTCCTGGGACCCCGCCGGCGGAGGCGGTCGCGATCGACGAGGTCCTCAAGGACGGGGATTCGGTCGACGCGGCCGGAGGGCTCATCGCATACCACACCCCTGGACACACCCCCGGTCACACTTCGTTCTATCAGCCCGAGCGAAAGCTCCTCTTTTCGGGAGACCTATTCTTCGGTCAGGGCGACAAGCTGACACTTACTCCGCCAGAATTTACGCATCACACGCTGACCGCGCAGATCTCAGCGCGACGCATGGCCCAGCTCTCGATCGATTCCCTCCTGAGCTACCATGGCGGCCCGGTCCTCAAGAATGGGGGAGCCGCGGTCCGGGCGGTGGCCGAGAAGCTCTGAGTCCCGGGGCGCGACCCCGGCGGCATCCCGTCCCGCTGGAGGAAATGGGACTGGCCAGATTTGAACTGGCGTCTCGGAGTCCCGAACCCCGAAGGATGGACCAAGCTACCCCACAGTCCCAGACGGGGGTCGGCCACTCTCCCCAGCTATTTGACGGTGGGGGCGAGAACAGCCACGCTCGGCGCCGGAGCGTTTCACCACCTCCTCGGAGCGGCTTACAAGGGACCGTCCCTTAGGAGATCCGGCCAATGTCCAGCGTATCGTCGGTCCCTCCCATCCCGGGGCTGGCCCCGGTCGGTTCGCTCTCCTGGAGCATTCCGGGCCTTCGGGACGATCCGTCCATGTGTCTGCGCTGCCGCTCCGCCCAGCTCCTCTGCGGCAAGCCGGTCTGCCCGATCCTACTCAAGTACCACGCGTTCGAGCGCACCCTTCCCCTCCTTGATGGCACTGAACTCGACGGGAGCTCGCCCCCCGGCCTCTTCGTGGGTCGGTTCGGCTACCCCAAGGTCGCGGTCGGGCCCCTTCTGAGCCCCGAGCACGGATCAACCGAGCTGTTCGACACCCCAGAAGACTGGGTCGGCCGATCGGTGTCGGACGTGGTCGGATTCCGTACCGGGCTCGTCCGGGGGACGACTCGGATCCGTGTTACCGACGCGGAGCAACCGATCCCGATGCTCGAGGACCTTCAGCTCCTCGGCATCGCCGCCGAATCGGTCGAGAGCGAGGCGAAGTTCCGCCGGCCCCCGCGCGGCCACCTCGCCCTTTCCGACACGACCCCTCCGTTCGGCCCCTCGGCCCCCATCGAGCGGTTCCGCCTCGACGTCCGTCGGGTCGATCCTCACCTCGACCGGTTGACCTCGGACGTCCATGCCAACGCGCGAATCGCGGTCGGCGAGCTCTATGAGCGGGGGGTGCGGGTAAGCCGCATCCAGCGTGCGTTCAGCGTCGGGACGCTCGGACGAAGGGGCCGGCGACGACTCGTACCAACCCGATGGAGCATCACGGCGGTAGACGATCTGCTGTCGAAACAGAACCTCGAACGCGTCCGCAGCCTCCCTGAGCTCTCAGAGATCTGGCTCTACCGGCTCACCGCGCTCGACAACCGGTGGCTGATCGCCTTCCTACCCGGAGCGTTCCGATACGAGTCGATCGAGGCGTGGTACCCGAACACTCTGTGGAACCCGAGTCCGACCCAGCTCGTCATGATCGGGGACCACGAAGGATTCGAGGGCCGGACGACCTACGCGTCGATCGGGGGATGCTACTACGCCGCCCGACTCGCGGTGAGCGAGGCGCTCCTCTCCCTCGGTCGACAGGCCGGGGCGGTCGTCCTCCGCGAGGTCCACCCCGGGGAGATTCTTCCTCTCGGGGTGTGGAACGTCCGCGAGCACGTCCGGGCGGCCCTCCGCTCCCCCCCGGAGCGGTTGCGCGGACTCCCCGAGCTCGACGCACGGATCCGAGAGTCTTTCGCGATCCCACTCGAACGCTGGCGGGCGACCAGCGCCCTCCTCCACGAGGCCCGAACCCAGCGTCGGCTCGACGAGTGGTCGACGTCGACTCCTCTTCCATCCTAGGCGAACGCGAGGCCGCACCGGCCGCAGAAGGTGTCGGTCGGCTGGCGGGAGGCGCCGCACTTCGTGCAGACCGTGGCCCGCGGCTCGCCGCATCCGCGGCAGAACGAATCCCCCGGTAGGGCCGGGTAGCCGCACGACGGGCAGCGGTCCGCCCCGGCGACCTGCTCGGCCGCTACCGCCGCATCGACCCCGGGCCGATCGACCACGGGACCATTTGGAGCGGGCGCCGGACCCTTCAGGGGAAGGCCCTCGATCGTCGCGCCGATCGCGCGTCGGCCCCGCAACGCGAGGCGGAACGCCTCGGTGAAATCCCCCCCATCGAACGCGGTCCCCGCGTCGGACCGGAGCCGGGCCGCCTCGACCGCTGCGGGGGAATCGGGCCGGTCGTGGGCTGCCGCCGCGAGTTCCTGGTCGAGGAGTCGAAGCTGGAACTGTGACTCGGCCCGGTTCTTGGGAATGCTGGGAGCCGGCGGAGGGGGAGAGAGGGCCGTCTCCGGCGCAGCCGGTGCGGTGGGAGGGGCGGCAGAGGAAACGGGGGAGGAAGGAAGCGGAGGCGCGGCGGTCGAGGAAGGAAGCCGTGTCGTGTCCACACGGGTGTGAACGAGGGCCTCGTGCGCTTGCTGCGCGAGCTGGTAGGCCCGGTCGTAGCTGCGGGTATCGAACGCCCCCTGTGCCTGGGCGATCAAGTCGCGCGGTCGCGTGATATCCGTGCCCTGACGCGCGAGGATCTCCGACTCGTGACGCGCCATCGCGATGCGGTTGAAGGCGCGGTCCTGCATCAACTCCGGTCGCTCCTTGGTCAAATCGCCGAGGAGCTTCTCGCGCCGCTCCCGGAGGCGCCGGATCATGTAGAACAGGACCCCAATGATGATGACCGAAAGTATGACGATCGTTACGATGGCAAAGAGCTCCTGACTGTTGAGGGCGAACGCCATCGGTCTGCCACATCCGGGGTGAGGGGCCCGGGTCCGCCCCGGAACTAGTGCCGCCTCGACTATTTAGAACGGGGCCTCTTCGACACGGCCCAGAAGGTACGTCGACCGGGCCCCCTCGACGCGAACCACCACCGTCGAGCCGAGGGCATGGCGTTCCTCCAGGACAACCGGTAGGTAGTTCGGCAGTCGCGCGACCGAACTCGTCCCAGGCCCATGCTCGACCACCCGGGCCGGTCCGGAATGGCCGATCCACCGCTCGAAGCGCGCTCGGGAGAGCCGCAGCCGTAGAGCGGCCATGGCTCGGGACCGGCGCTTCGCGACGCGGGGGCCCACGGGTCGTAGGTGTGCCGCCGGAGTGCCCGGGCGAGGAGAGAAACGGGTCACGTTCACGGTCTCAGGACCGACCGCCGCGATGAGTTCCTCGGTCGCGCGGTGGTCCGCCTCGGTCTCGCCCGGGAACCCCACGATCACGTCGGTCGAGAGGGAGAGATCCGGGAACCGGGCCCTCGCCCGTTCGACCTGGTGCCGGAACACCTCGACCGAGTACCCCCTTCGCATCGCGGAGAGGATCCGGTCCGAGCCGCTCTGGACAGGGAGGTGGAGGAACCGGTAGTAGCGCTCCGACGCGAGCGCCTCCAAGTACCGGTCGAGGATCGGGCCGAGAGTCTGGGGGCTCATCATTCCGACGCGGACCTTGAGGTCCCCGGGGACCTCGGCGACCGCTCGCAGGAGGTCCGGGAGCCGGCTCCCGTCCGGCCGATCGAGGCCCCAAGCGGCGGTGTCGAGCGACGTGAGGCGCACCTCGACCACGCCTCGCGCGGCCGCCTCCGAGGCGCGGCGGACTACCTCGGGGATCGGCACGCTCTCGAGCCGTCCTCGGGCGAGGCGACTGAAGCAGTAGGAGCACGCGCTCGTGCACCCCTGGGCGATTGCCACCTCCTCGGTGACGGCCGGGGCGGATGTGACCGATGGATCGGCGGGGACACTCGCTCGGAGAACCTCGGGCGGCTCAAGCACCCAATCCGAGACGAGCGCGGGAATCCGTGACTGCTCGCGGATCGGGACGAAGGTGGTCCGCATCCGTCCCGGGCCCGTGAGGACCGACGTGCGCAGCGGAACGAGGCAGCCGGTGACGACGACGCGGGGGACCCGGGCCGCGATCGCCTGCCAGCGTCGCGCCATCCGCGCCTCGGTGGAGCCGATCACCGCGCAACTAACCAGGATGCCGACGTCGGCCCCGTCTGGCCCTGAGACGAGGGTATGACCCCCGTTGGAGAGCGCGCGCGCGATCGCCGCGCCTTCCCCCTGGTTTTGGGAGCACCCGTACGACTCGACGTAGATCCGCACGGCCGGGGCCCCCGCTCCGGAGAGCCGGGAGAATCAGAAGACGGAAAGCTTGTCGGTGAGGAGGAGACGGGGGAGCGTGTCGATGCGCTCGAACCAGCCGTCGGCGATCGCCTCGGCCCTACCCTTCACCTGCGCGAGCTTCACTCCGTCCGCGGGAAGGATCTGCAGGCTCGCGACCTGTGGCTGGTCGACCGGCTTGCCGATCTGGGAGAGGATCCGGACGTGGATCTCCTTGATGTTGCCCCCCGTCTCCTTGACGACGTCGTTCGCGATCAGGTTCCCGAGGAGGTTGTAGATCTTCCCGACGTGGTTGATTGGGTTCTTTCCTGCCGATGCCTCCAGGCTCATCGGGCGGCACGGGGTGATTAGGCCGTTCGCGCGGTTGCCGCGACCGACCGAGCCGTCGTCCCCCGCCTCCATCGAGCAACCGGTGACGGTGAGGTAGAACCTCCCGAGCTCGGGGTCGTCGGCGGTATTGACATCGATCGTGACCTCGTCCCGGGTCAGCTTCGTGGCCTGGTCGAGGAGCTTCGAACGGATCTCTTCGCAGACGGAGGCGTACTCCGTCGGGTTGGCGACCTCGCTGTCGACCAGCGCGGCCGCGACCGTGAGGTGAATCTTGTGCCCCTGGCGGTATCCCATGACCTTGACATCCTCGCCGAGCGCGGGGAGCTTCTTCTTCAGCTTGAGCGTCAGGAACCGCTCGCTTTCGAGCACAACTCGCTCCGTGTCGGAAAGGGGTGCGAACCCAACCCCGAAGCTCGTGTCGTTCGACAGGACGGCCTTCTGCTCGAAGACCCCCCTGAGGTCGACCGATCCTTGGCCGATCCGGCAGTCGAAATCGACGTGCTTTTCCACGTCGATGTGGGCGCAGATTGACTCGACGTACTTGCGCGCAGCGTCGAGGGCCGTCTCGCGGTACGGGAGCTTTTCTCCGTTGACCTCGGTCGTCGCCCGGCCGACCATAAGGATGTAGATCGGGGTCGTGACCCGGCCCCCGCCGAACTTCGGCTCCGCCCCTCCCCCGACGACCTGGGTCTCGTCGGTGTTGTGGTGGAGGATCTTCCCGTACTCGTCGAGATAGAGCCGGCAGAGGGCGCGGCTGACCGACTCGGCGACACCGTCGGCGATCGAATCGGGGTGCCCCAGCCCCTTCCGCTCGACCAGCTCGACCTCTTGGTCCGCGATATGGACGGTGCGCAGCGGCTCGACGACGATGTTACGGTCCATGGGGGGTCCCAGCGGCGGAGTCGGGTACGGGTTTAACGGTTGCGCGAGCGGGAAACACGAAGAGACCTTCCCGGCCCGTCAGGGGTTGTGTCCGGCGAAAACAACCTTCGTCATGTGCGGGCCCGCCCGCTCGTACCCCCGCGCCCGGTAGTACTCCCGGGTCCCGACAGCGCTCGTGACGTAGACCCGGGAGTAGCCACGGGCCCGGACCCGCTCCTCCGCGGCGTCGAGCAGGGCGCGGCCGAAACCGCGGTGCTGGTACTCACGGGGGCGCGAACCGGGGGATCCGACCGGGACCTCCGAGCCGACGACCTTCAGCTCCCGGATCACAGGGGCCTCCAACCCTCCCTCGGTGCGGTCGGACGGGAAGCGCAGGCGGAGAAAGCCGGCCACCGCCTCGGTCGCCGGGTCCTCGAACGCTAGGAAGTTTTCGCAACCGTCCGAGGCGGCATAGACCGTTTCCGTCAGCCGGAACGACTCGGGCGGCGGGATCGCCCGGCGTCCGGCTTCCCGGCACCGCAGGCACCGGCACACCCGTCCCTCCGCCGCCAGGCGCTCGAGGGCAAGCTGTCGAAGGTTGCTCGCGCGGACCCCCGCGGCGATTAACCGCGCGGGGATGTCGCGTTGGATCCGCTGGATGCGGACCCAGGGAGGGAGCTCCTTCTTCATCGCGGCGATGAGGTCTGCGGCCGTTCGGGTGTCGTACGGGGTATACCGACCCGTTCGCCAATCGTCGTAGAGGACGGTCCCCGGGAGGACCAGCGTCGGATAGATCTTGAGGAGGTCGGGACGGAACGCCGGTTCCTCCCAGAGCCGCCGGAAGTCGGAAAGGTCCCGGTCCGGATCCATGCCGGGCAGGCCGAGCATCCAGTGGTAGCAGACCTTGAGCCCCCGGTCGCGCGCCTCCCGCGTCGCCCGGACCACCTCGTCCGAACCATGCGCTCGCCCGACCGCCGCGAGAACCTCATCGTGGAGGCATTCGACCCCGATCTCGACGCGGGTCACGCCGGCGGCGAGCAGGGACGGGAGTACCCGGCCGTCGCACCAGTCGGGCCGGGTCTCCACCGTGAGGCCAACCATCCGGTGCCCGGCCCGCTCATTGATCGATTGCGCCTCGGCGAGGCTCGGGGACGGTACGCCGTTCAACCCGTCGTAGATGCCTCGGAACACGGTCTCCTGGTACCGCGGGGGTCGGGATGGGAACGTACCGCCCATCACGATGACCTCGACCTTCGAGGTCGGGTGGCCGATCGCCTCGAGCGTCTCCAACCGGTGGCGCGTGATCGCCTCGGGGTCCCAATGGAACTGGGCGCCCCTCAGCGCGGAGGGCTCCTCCCCCGTGTAGCTCTGCGGGCTCGCGTTCTCCACGCCACCGGGACAGTACGTACAGCGGCCGTGGGGACAGCGCGCGGGGGCCGTCATGACGGCGACGATCGCGACCCCCGACAGCGTCCGGGACGGTTTGCGGCGGACAACCCCCGAATATCGCGCCTGGTCCTCCGACGATAGGCCCCCGACCCACTCGACGTTCGAGGGGAGGGAGCGGCCGGGGGTCGTCCGCATCCAGGCAAGCTTCGCCCGGTGGATCTCTTCCGGCGCGGGGACCGCCGCGCCTACCGGTTCAGCCACGGGCGGGTCTCCCCCGTGATGACGTACGGGGCGCGCTGGAGTTCGGCGACCGTGCGGGAGCCGGTGAGGAACATCGCGACCTTGAGCTCGTGGACGAGCGTCTCGAGCTCGCGCCGCGTTTCTTCGTAGCTCGACGCAGCCGCCCGGAGCACGCCCCCCGCCGTCCCTGCCGCGACCGCGCCTAGGGCAAGGGCTCGCGCGACATCGAGCCCGGACCGGACCCCGCCGCTGGCGATCACCGGAAGCCCGACGCCGACCACCTCGATGACCGAGACCGGGGATGGGATCCCCCAGTCCCAGAACGTCCGGCCGAGCCGGGCCTCCCGTTCGGCCCCCTGCTCGAGCGCGCGGTAGTGTTCGACGGCGGCGAACGACGTCCCGCCGGTCCCGCTCACGTCGAGGGCCCGGACCTTGCGGTCTCGCAGGCTCTCGGCGACCTCGCGGGATATGCCGGCGCCTGTCTCCTTGACGAGGACCGGGAACGTTCCCGCGAGCTCCCCGATCCGTTCGAGGCATCCGCGCGCCCGCCGGTCCCCCTCGGGCTGGACCATCTCCTGGAGGAAGTTCAGGTGGATCGCGAGGACGTCGGCGTGGATGAGATCCATCGCTGAACGGACCAGCTCGGGCCCGACGACCCGGTCGTCGGCGGCCTGAGGGATGAGTTGCGGTGCACCGATATTCGCGAACTTGAGCGGGACCGGGTAGCGGGCGACGCAGGCGTAACTCTCGGGGTACTGGCCCTTCAGCACCGCCGCACGCTCGCTCCCGACGCCCATCGCGACCCCGACCTCCGCCGCCGCGCGCGCGAGGTTCCCATTGATCTTCGCCGCGTCCGGGAACCCGCCGGTCATGCCGGTGATCACGAGGGGCGCGGAGAGGCGGTGGCCGAGGAGTTCGATTGAGGGGTCGATTTCGGAAAAGTCGAGCTCGGGCAGCGCGCGATGGACCAGTTGGATATCGTTCCAGTACCGGTAATGGCCCTCGACGTCCCGCCCGAGCACGACCTTGACGTGCTCGGCCTTCCGGTGACTCAAGTCCAATCCCCCGGGGTCCGCCGGGTCATCCGGTTCCGGCGTGCGCCCAGCTGCCGTAGACGAACTCCCCCCGAATCGCGCGCAGAAGCGCGCCATCCGTCAGTCCGCTAATAAGACCTGCGTCAGAGCCAGCGCGTGCGATCGCGCGCATGACTTTGGCCTTGCCCCGGATCCCCCCCGTGACGTCGGGGGCGCCCGGGGTGGACGTGAGTCGCTCGACCACCTCCTCCGTCACCTCGGAGGCAATGGAACGTCGGCCGCGCGACGACCCCTCAAGGATGCCCGGCACGTCGCTCACGAAGATGACCCGGGCCGGGTGGAGGACCGGCACGAGCGCGAGAGCGATCGTGTCCGCGCTGAGGATCGAGGAACCCCACTCCTCGTCCGGGACGACGTCCCCGAACGAGACGGGAAGGAGGCCCCGCTCCAGAGCGTCCCGGAACGGGTCCGCGTCGAACTGGGCGAGCGCACCGGCCGCGTTCCGAGCGTGCGTCGCCACCGGGATCGACCACGGCGAGCCACCCGCGTCCACGAGCGCTCGCAGGACTGCGACGTGGAGGCGTCGGACCTCCGCCGACACGATCGCCGCCCCCCGGGCGCGGTGCGGGCCATCCGTGCCCATCCCGGGAGGGAGAGCCAGCCCGAACCGCTGGGCGCCCGGGTGACCGAACGACCCGGCGCCGTGAACGAGAACCAGGTTCCCCGGCGGCTCTGCCACGAGTTCGCGCGCGAGTCGGGAGAGGATCTTGGGACGCAGGCGCTCGACCTCGCGTTTCCGCGTGAGGACGCTGCCCCCGAGCTTGACGATGACCCGCAGCCGGTCCGCGGCCGCCCCACCGGACATCGACGGAGCCTGCGCCTAGGCGTGGTCCGGGCCAGACGCCCGGGTGAAGAGGAGATAGGCTCCGCTCGCGAGGATAAGGATCGATGGGAAGTAGAGGAAGTTGAACGTGTAAAGCCAGTAGAAGATCCCGAGAAGCCCGAGCCCGCACAGGAGCGCCGCGACGATGACGAGAGGGACTGAAACGTGGCCGCTTTGACTATCGAGCGTCGCCCCTTCTCTTGCCGGGTACTCCGACATCACGCCGGCATGAACCGCGGCCCTTCAAATGACTTCGGTCGGGTCGTCCGAGCGAGACTTTGGGCGTCGAATTCGCGCAAAATGCGTCGGGACCCATCGCAATCCGAATTTCCTACAAAAGGTAGATATGGCTCGGGTTCCTCGCATCCCCGCCCGAGGCCCGGGTAGGCTCAGACGGTGCCAAATTTTCCAGTGGACCCGCCGGCGCAGTCGCCGGACGGGTCCGGAAGCGCGAACGCCGCGAACCCGGCGGTCGCTCCCGTCGGCGATCGCCATCCGGTCGGGGAATCGGTGAACGCCTCCGGTAACGGAGGCGCTCCTTCCCCGACCGGCTCACCGAGCTCGGCTGGCGAGCTGCTCGACTCAATCCTCCAGAGTAAGAGCGAGCTGTTCCGCGGGAGCCGAGAGGTTCTCCGCGATTCCTACGTGCCGAACCGGCTCCCCCACCGTGAGCAGCAGATCCGGCAGGTCGCAGAGGTGCTGGCTCCCGCGCTCCGCGGTGAGGTGCCCTCAAACCTCCTCATCTACGGGAAGATCGGGACCGGAAAGACCGCGGTCGTCGCGCAGGTCCGTCAGGACATGCTTCGCCGAACGGATCTCGCAAGTCACTTCACGTTCGTCTCGCTCAACTGCGGCAACATCGACACCCCGTACAGCCTCCTCCAGACGATCGGGAACACGTTCGCCAAGAATGAGCCGGACCGGATCCCGACCGGGTGGTCACTCGATCGGGTCCAGGCGTCGATGCGGCGACTGATGGACGCGAAAGGCGGAACGATCCTCCTGATCCTGGACGAGATCGACCGTCTCGTCGCGCGCAGCGGAGACAATGTCCTCTACACCCTGAGCCAACTCAACACCGAGCTCGAGGTCGCCCGGCTCGCCCTCGTAGGGATCTCGAACGACCTCAAGTTTACGAACCAGCTCGACACGCGCGTCCGCTCCCGGTTGAACGAGGAGAAGATCCTGTTCCCGCCCTACGACGCGGTCCAGCTCCAGGACATCTTGCGCGAGCGAGCCCGCGAAGCGTTCCGGGAAGGCGTCGTCGACCCCGGGGTCGTCGAGCGGTGCGCGGCGTACGCCGCCCTCGAAAACGGGGACGCCCGTCGGGCGCTCGCGCTCCTCCGCCTGTCGGCGGAGATGGCGGAAAGAGACCGCGCGAAACGGATTACTCCCGACCACGTGGTGAAGGCGAAGAACCGGCTCGAGCAGGACATCATCGTCGAGTGCTGCCGGACCCTGCCGCCCCACTGCAAGGTCCTCCTCTATGCGATCCTCCAGTCGTACGAGCGGCGGAGGAACGGCGTGCTCACCGGCGAGGTCTACGACAGCTACCGGCGGCTTGCCGAACGCCTCGGCCTTCAGCCGCTGCACGCGCGCAGCATCTCGAACTACGTTTCCGAGCTCGAGTCGCTCGGTCTCATCCGCGCGACGATCGTCTCGCGGGGACGCGGGGGCCGGACGCGCGAGATCATCGTTGACGTACCGCTCTCCGAGACGATGCCGGCGCTCGAGGAGGACCCGCTGATCGCTCCGGTCGGCCGCCCGCGCTCTCGCGGGCAGATGCTCCTCACGAACTTCGACAACCCGAACCGGACCGGGCCGTTCTGAGCCGGCCGAGCTTGCCACGGGTGCGGACCCTCATGGGCCCTCCCGTCCTCTGCCGATGACTCAGGGCGAGGCAGCTTCGGACGGTGTTACGGCCGTCACCTCGATCCTTGCCTCGGCCCGGCGGCGGGCGCGTTCCCGCCGGAGGTCCCGCAGCTCCCGGTCGAGCTCCTGGAGGTCGGAGGCGGCCCGACGAACCCGGATCCGTGCGGTCCGTTCGATCGCGGCGATCTCCCGCTCGAGGGCGTCGTCCGAGCCGCGAAACCCGCTCATGCTGCGGTCTCGCTGTCGATCTGGGCCCGCTGGAGCTTCGAGGAGAAGTCGACGAAGACGCTCTTGATCTCGGTGAACTCCTCGATTGCGGCGCTCCCGGCCTCCCGTCCCCCGTTCCCTGTGTTCTTGACCCCGCCGAACGGGAGCTGCACTTCCGCACCGATCGTCGGGGCGTTGATGTAGGTGATCCCGGCCTCGAGATCGTCAATCGCCCGGAATGCGCGGTTCACGTCCCGCGTGTAGATCGCCGACGAGAGCCCGTACTCCACGTCGTTCGCCACCCTCACCGCCTCGGCATAGTCCGGCACGCGGATGACGGAGAGAACGGGTCCGAAGATCTCCTCCTTGGAGATCCGGCTCCCGTGCTTCGTCTCGAAGATCGTCGGTTCGAGGAAGTACCCCCGATCGTACGAGCCGCCCGTGAGCTTGTGGCCCCCAAGGCGGAGCCTCGAGTCGCGCTTGCCGATCTCGATGTACTCGAGGATCTTCTTCTCCTGGTCCGCGGACGCCACGGGGCCCATAGCGATCCTCGGGTCGAGCGGGTCGCCGACGGGGAATTGGGCGAGCCGGTCCGTCAGCATGCCCAGGAACTCATCGTAGACGCGGTCGTGGACGATCAGCCGGCTCGTCGCGGTGCACCGCTGACCCGCCGTGCCGAACGCACCGAACAGGACCCCGTCCAGGGCGAGTGGCAGGTCCGCGTCGTCCATGAGGATCACCGGATTCTTCCCCCCGAGCTCGAGGTGGACCATCTTGAGCCCGCGCGCCCCGCGAACGTAGACGTCCCGGCCGGTATCGACTCCGCCGGTGAACGAGACGGTCCGGACCCGGGGGTCCTCGATCAGGGCATTGCCGACGACGCTGCCGGACCCGGTGACGAGGTTGAGCACCCCGGGCGGGATCCCGCCCGCCTCGTACAGCTTGACGACCTCGGCCCCGCACCGGGCGGTCCCCGACGCGGGCTTGAAGACGACAGTGTTGCCCGTGATGAGGGCCGCCGCGATCTTCCAGTTCGGGATTGACGTCGGGAAGTTCCACGGGCTGATGCAGACAACCACGCCCTTCGGCTGGCGAACCGTCAGGCAAAACTTGGACCGTAATTCGGACGGGACGGTCTCGCCGAAGAGCCGGCGCCCTTCGCCGGCCATGTACTCGATGAAGTCGATCGACTCCTGGACCTCCCCGAGCGCCTCGCCGATGACCTTGCCCATCTCCCGAGTGACGATGCGGCCGAGGTCCTCCTTCGACCTCTTCATCAGGCGGGCGACATCGAGCAAGATCTCTCCCCGCTTCGGGGCGGGCGTCTCCTTCCACCCCCGGAATGCCTGCTGGGCGGCCGTGACGGCCTGGTCGACGTCGGACGTGGTACCCTGCACGAGCGAGCCGACCGTCTCCCGATTCGCCGGGTTGACCGTCTCGAACCGCCTTGATTGGGGAGGCTCGATCCACTTACCACCGATGAACAGTCCGTAGCTCTCCGCGTGCGACGGCATCGTCCGGGGCCACCTCGGCACGACAGCACAGTCGGTGCCGCTAAAAGCCCGCCGGGCGGAGCGGGGAAAAAGATTCATCCCAACCACTGGTCTGTCGCGGCCGTGATTGACCTCGAGCTGGTGCGTAAGGAACCGGAGAAGGTCGAAGAGAACCTCCAGCGGCGGAGGAATCCGGAATACCTCCGGCTATTGGCCGAGGTGCGCTCGAAGGACTCCGAGTGGCGGGCGCTGCGCAAGCAGGCCGACGAACTCCGGCGCCAGCGCAACGAACTGAGCCAGCGGATGGCCGGAGCGAAGACCGCCGGCGGACCGACTCCGGAACTCGTCGCCGAGGCGAAGGCGATACCGGAGCGGCTTCGGGCTGTGGAAGACCGGGAGAACGAGCTGCTCCGCGACCGGGACGCGGCGCTGATGCGCGTTCCGAACCTCCTCGACGATTCGGTGCCGTACGGCAAGGACGATTCCGAGAACGTGGAGGTGGCAAAGTGGGGGGAGCCCGCCCCTCCCGGCGACCGGATGCCTCACGGGGACGCCCTCGAAGCTCTCGGGATGGCCGAGTTCGACCGGGCGCACCGGGTGAGCGGGGCCGGGTTCTACTACCTGCGCGGCCCGATCGTCCTTCTGGATCTCGCGCTCCAGCGGATGGCGATCGACTTCCTGATGGAACGCGGCTTCACTCCCGTCATCCCTCCCTTCATGCTTCGCCGCGAACCGTACGAGGGGGTCACCGACCTCGCGGATTTTGGGAACGTGATGTACAAGATCGAGGGCGAGGACCTCTACCTGATCGCGACCTCCGAACACCCGCTGGCGGCCCTGTACCGCGGGGAAATTCTCGACGAGGAACGGCTACCGATCCGGTTCATCGGACTCAGCTACAACTTCCGCAAGGAAATCGGCGGGCACGGGGTCGACCAGAAGGGGATCTTCCGCACCCACCAGTTCTTCAAGATCGAGCAGTTCATCTTCTCCCGCCCCGAGGATTCCCCGAAGTTGCACGAGGAGCTACGGGCGAACGCCGAGGAACTGTTCCGGCGGCTCCGCATCCCCTACCGGGTGGTCAACGTCTGCACGGGGGACGTCGGGACCGTGGCGGCCAAGAAGTACGACATCGAGGCGTGGTTCCCTCGACAACAGGCGTACCGTGAAGTTGTGAGCTGCTCCAACTGCACCGACTACCAGGCCCGGCGGCTCGGGATCCGAATGGGTAAGGCGGGCAAACCCGGCAAATCGGTCCCACACACGCTCAACTCGACCGCAATCGCGACGTCCCGCGCGCTCGCGGTGATCGTGGAGCAGTACCAGCAACCCAACGGATCGATCACCGTCCCCGACGTGCTTCGGCCCTACCTCGGCGGCCGCAAAGAACTCGTGGCCGACGCTGCCCGGATCTGAACGAGGGCGAGCGTCCCGCCAGATTTCTTGCCCCGTCGTTCCCATCAGCTGACCCGCGTTTCCTGCGGAGAACCTAAGACGGGACCGCCACTCGACACCCCCGGGTTCCCGATGGGTCGTCAGCGCCTCCTGGACGATTTCGCCCCCGCGGGGTCGGTCGCCCCACCCCTTCCCGCCCTGCCGGGTCGCCCGCATCCGCCGGCTCTCCCCGGGGTCTGGCGCGTGGCCGACGGCCTGGTAGCGCATCCCCTCCTGCGAAACGGTGAGATCCGAGCCCTCCCGTTCCAGCTCGATCTCGCCCG
>JASHQX010000043.1 GCA_030038895.1 Thermoplasmata archaeon | reverse complement strand
ACGGAGACGGGACTTCCGTCAGGGACCTCGTGGTCGATCACGGTCAACGGTTTGCTCAATAGCTCGACCGGCTCAGCGATCGTTTTCAAGGTCACGAATGGACTCTATAGCTGGGTCGTCGGAACGGTCTCGCACTACGTTCCGAACGCGACCTCGGGGAACACAGAGGTGAACAACGGCCCGGCCACCGTGCCAATAACGTTCACCTACTCGGCGACGCACGTCGCGTACGCGGTGACGTTCAACGAGACGGGCCTGCCCGCCGGGACGTCGTGGTCGGTCGTCTTCAATGGAAGCCAGAACTTTTCCACCGGGACCCAGATCGCATTCGAGGCGACCAATGGTACGTACTCGTACTCCGTGGGCCCGGCCGCTGAGTACGCTCCGAACGTAGTCGGCGGAGTGGTAACCGTGGAGGGCCTCCCGGTGGGGGTCGACATCCATTTCTCCGCCGGAGTTCCCGTAACCTTCACCGAAACGGGTCTACCGGCCGGCACCTCCTGGAGCATCACCGTCGGCACTACGGAGAAGTCCGGCACGGGCTCGAGCCTCGATTTTACCGAGACCAACGGTTCGTACAACTTCACCGTGGGAGCGGTCGCTGGCTATCGGGCGTCGCCGGCGAGCGGATCGTTCCCGGTCTCCGGATTGCAGGTGACGGTTTCGATCGGATTCTCCTCCACCAGTTCGTCCCAGGCCACGTCGTCCCTTCCTTCACCCCTCGAGGCCGAGATCGTTGGAGGGGCCGCGGTGGCAGTGATTGTCGCGCTCCTCGTCTTCCTCTTCGTGGTCGCGCGTCGCCGACGCAAGAAGAAGGAGGCCGAGGAGGACGGAGCCACTGATTCGCAGTCATTCTCGGGCCGCGAGCCTCCGGGCAAATGATCGCAAAGGCCCGGCACCGCGGGGCCCGACCCGCCAAGTAGCTATACTACCCGTAGGAGCCGGAACGGCGAACCGGAGTCGCCCGTCGAAAGGAGGAGGTTCGGCGTCGGGGGATCGATCCCGTGGAGGAAGACCCGGCCGT
The DNA here is from genome assembly GCA_030038895.1 of Thermoplasmata archaeon. Taxonomy (GTDB): domain Archaea; phylum Thermoplasmatota; class Thermoplasmata; order Lutacidiplasmatales; family UBA184; genus Lutacidiplasma. The sequence continues at coordinate 9,164 of JASHQX010000043.1, read as the reverse complement.
TCCTTGCCGAGACGGCGATCCGCGTCTCCGCCATGGGGCGGACGGCGTCCATGAAAGCGTCGTCCGGGTTACCGATGATGACCATGTGCATGACGGCGTGGCGGAGGTACATCTGCGCGATCGCCGGGAGGTTCTCGGGAGTGTACGCTCCCGGCTCCCGCGCGTCGAGGGCTTGAAGGGCTGAGGTCCACACGACCGAGAGGTTCGGATGCGTGGGGTCCTGCTTCTCCGAAAGGAATCGCAAAGCGTCCGGAGTACGGTGCCCGACCGCGCCGGTGGTTGAAGTGCGGTCGTGGAGGACGATGGAATGGAATTCGTCCTCCTCGTCAATGGGCGCGGTGGTCTCGAGTCGCACTCGCCGGAGGAACTCGTCGCGCGGAACGACCGACTCGAAGATCCTCCAGACGTCCGCCGGCGACAGGCGCGGGGGCAGCACGCCGAAGGTGCGTCCCCCATTCACGAGCACGCTCGCGATGAGGGGGGCGATGACCAACCGCACGGCATTGTCCGAGACCTCGTGATCTTTTTCCACCAAGGTCAGCCGCCCGATGTGCGGTCGGCCGAAGAATTCGGCGTACTCCTGGGAGCCTGGCCATATCGTACCGGGAAGATGGTGCGGTTCCGGGTGGAGCGGCCCCGCGTGGATCGGGGCCTGGCTGTCGAAGTGGCCCGCGCATCGGAACCGCGCAGATTCTAGGCTGAACGGATACGCCGGACTCGCGATCCGCACACCGCGCAGCTTCTCGATATGAAGCCATCGTTCGGGGCGGTCGTCGGTCGTCTGGAGATCGAGGGTTACGATCCCGTTGACGAGGTACTCGAAGTGGTTCGCCTTCCGGTCCTCGACGATGATCACTGTGAAGACCGGACCCTCGTTCATCTGGTCCAGCAACCAGCGCTCGATGTCGTGGCGGCTGGCCGGGGCGTCCCCCGTCGCGCTTCGAGATCCGAGGTGCTTCTCGACGATCGCATCCCACGAATCGAGAACGACCATCACCGGTTCGGTGGAAGAGGACCGGCTCCACGCGTCAAGCACCTCGCTCGGCAGGAGCAGCGAACGGAGGTCCTCGTCCGCGTTTGGGTCGGCGATAAGTTTGTGGACCGCGTTCAACGCCTTGGCCGCGGACGCGAGACCCTTTCCGCGTTGGCGATCGTCGACAAGCGTCACCCCGCCGGCCTCGTTCGAGGCGAAGTCGGGGTAGTCTCGCGAGATCTCATCGGCAGAGACCCGACCGGTGACATAGATCCGTTTTCCCGGGAATGCACGGAGGAGCGCGAGGGCGAGAGTGGTCTTGCCGGTCCCGGGTGCGCCGCGGATCAGGAGAGTTTGCGGAGGCTTCCGGCTTAGAAACGACGAGAGCTCTACCGGAAGGTCGAGGATCGCTCCCATGCGAACTCGGAGTCCCGCGATGGAAGTGCATCGAACTGACTCTAAAAATACCTATCCACAATTCTAAACCGCGAAACCGGGGTCAGCCACGAGGGGACCGCGCCGGCGCTTGCCGACCTTCTCGTTAGCCTCCTCGGGAGGTAAATTGATAATACAAGCCCGGACTGGCCCCGACGGGTGCTGAGGTAGCCTAGCTCGGCCAAGGCGCCAGATTCGAGATCTGGTGATGCGTATGCATCGCGGGAGTTCAAAGGGCGCCCGGGTCCCTTTCCGGGCGCCGGAGAGTCTCCCCCTCAGCGCCTCCCCTCCCCCGACGTTGCCGGTTGTGCTCGAAATCACCCGGGGATCGGCGGTCCGCCGGCGACGGCTGCGGGTGCGTGTGGGCACCAACGTCCGGGATGTCCTCCGCGCCGCGGGTCTTCCCCCGGAAGGGAGCGCCGTTCTGCTCGACGAAACGCCAGTCCCCCTGGACTTGACGATCGACCGACCCCTCCGGCTCGTGGTGATTTCGACCTTCAGCGGCGGTTGACCGGCCGATCCCGGCCCGCGAGCTCCGGCACGTTCGCCGGGGGAAGCCCTTAAGGGTGTGACCATCGCTTTCCTCGAGTGGACAGGTCGCCCGTGCCGTCGAGTTGTCCGATCTGCGAGCAGCCCATCGCGTCTACAGCGGTCCATTGCTCGGTCTGCGGATTTCCCACCAGTCTCGCGATCGAGGGGTTGCGCTCTACCACGGAGGAGGAGCCGGAGGTCGATACCTCCGACGGGCCGGTCGGCGCGGTCGAGGCGCGGCCGACCGCTCTCCCTCCCGCACCCTCGGCCGAGGAGGAGCTCACTCTGGCAATCAGCCGCGATCTTCGGAGCCGGATGGAGTTCGTCCGAAATCTCGGGCAAGGCCCGGATGTCACGGCCGAGCTCTGTCAAGCGGCGCTAAGCGAGGCCCAGGGGCGCGTCGCCGAGGCGCTCGATATCCTTCGCTCGGCCCAGCAACGGCTCGAGACCCAGACCGATGAGGTGCTTCGGACGCGTACTCGGCTCCTCTCCGAGCGACGGACCGCGCTCGAGAAGACCGGGGTCCACTTCGCGTTGGGAGCGGACCTCGCCCAGCTCAACAACGCGATCCAGGAAGGCGAGCGAGAGGAGGCGGCGAACCTCCTCTTGGCCGCCGAACGCCGAGTGAGCCAGTTCGAGGCGGACTGGAAGGGCCTCCAGGGCCTCTTGTCTCAGATCGAGGGACTCCGGACCGAGGCGGAAGGCCTGGAGATCCCGCTCGGCGAGATTTCGAGCGAGCTCGAGGGGATCCGCGATCGCCTGGCCGGTCCCTCCCTCACGGAGGAAGGGCTCGACACGATCGCGCAGGAAGCAGCCCAGACTCTCATGCTCCTCCACGAGGCGATCCCGTCCTCGCTCGAGGCCGAGCTCGCGCGCCACGAGGCGACCCTGAACCACTACCCGGAGGATCACTCTCCGAGCGCGGCCGCCCGACGGCTTCACCTGGAAGCGACGCGCCACCTGAAGAAGGGCCGTCTCTCTGAGGCGGTCCAGAGCGTCCGCGACCTCAGGGCCGAGCTCGCCGAGCTGGAGAAGATATCCCGGGCCGCCGCCGCGCCGCCCCCTGTTCCTGCGGCGCCGATAGAGGAGACCGAGGGGGAGATGCTCGAGCGCCTCCTGAAGAAGGCCCGCTCGCTCGCTGGAAGAGTCCGCACTCTCCCGCCGGAGAGCGAGACCGCGCGGGAGGCCGCGGTCCAGATCCGGGAGGCGACCGATTTCCTGCGCGCGCGCCAGCTCAAGGAAGCCGACCTCACCCTCACGCGCTTGATGCGCATGCTCGCCTCCGAACCGGTGAGGGCATAGACCGTGGCGCCGGAGGGTCGGACCCCGAATTCGTGGAAGGTGCGGCTCGACGCGGTCGTCGAGCAGGGGACGAGTCTCGAATCCGAGGGACTCCCGTTCCCGACCGAGCAGATACGCGTCGCGTACGAGGAAGCCCTGCGCAGCGGACGGGCCTCGGACGCGAACCTTGTCGTGAAGCGGGGGGAGGCCCTCCTCGCACGGGTCCGACCGGACTGGACGTGGGTCCGAGAGCTTCTCCGGCGGGCGGACGAGCTGCGCACAATCGCCGAAACGATCGGCGTCGACGTGGCGCACCTTGACCGGCGCGTGGGCAACCCGAGGCAACGGCTCATGACCGAGCCGCTCAGCATGGGCTCGCTCGAGAAGGCGGCGGCGAGCGCCTCCCTCGCCCTCGCGGTGCTGAACGACGCGATCCCGAAGTTCGTTGTCCAAGAGGCCCAGCAGCTCGGGGTATCGATGCGCGCGGCACGGGACCGCGGCGAAGACGTCAACGCGGCGAGCCTCAGCTTCTCGCGACTCCTCCAGGCGATCCAAGACCAGAACCTCCCGAGCGAGGCGCAGCGTCTGATCGAGTGTCGCCGGGCGGTCGTCCGCATTCCCCGCGCCCCCGCGGTCCCGACGCTCTCCCCCGCCGAGGAAGAGGCTGAGATCCTCCTCGAGGCCCGGAACCTCGCCCGCCGGCTCCAGCGGATTAAAAGTAAAGCGCAGAACGCCCAGAGTGCGGCCCGCCTCATGGCGCAGGTCCGCGCGGCGATCAGCGAGGAGCGACGGTACGGCACCCCCGAGGAAGAGATCGAGGTCCTCTGGGCCGAGGTCGACCGCCTCTCCCGCGAGCGTAAGCGGGCAATCGAAGGACCGGCGCTCGCCACCGGCTCCTCTCCCGGCGAAGAGGAAGGAGCCCCCGCCTCCGGTCCGTTACCAGAGGGAGCTCCCGAGCCCTCCGAGGCCGGCGAAAAGGCCGAGGAACCGGAGCCGACTCCCGCCGAAGTCAGTCCGTCGTACTACGTCCCGTACGTTCCCCCCGAGACGTCCAACGTCTCGGAGGCGGATGTCGATCCGGAGGGAGTACCGCTCGCGAACCGCCCCCGGACCCGCCCGCGACCACGAGCGTAACGCTTAAATACGTATCGCAAGTCGTTTATACCCCTTGCCGAGAACCGGGTCCCACTCGACAGTGCGGGAGCTTGGCACGGTGCTTTCCGTGAGCGCGTCGGGAAACCTTACCGTGCGGTCTGTCGGGCCCGAGTTCCCCTCCGAGGGAACGCCAGTGCGTGATGCCCGCGGGATCGTCCGGGGCCGGGTGGCTCGCGTCTTTGGCCCGGTCACCCGACCGTACCTCGCGGTTCGCCTGCGGCGGGTCCCGTCCCCCGCAGAGGGGCTCGTGCTCGTCGGCAGCATGCTCGTTCGGGACTAGTTCGGAGGCAGTCGATGCAGAACGATGAGGCGCCCCCCACCGAACCCGAAAAGGGGCCCGGCCGCGCCGAGGACCTGGCGGTCCCGACCCGGTGCACCAGCTGCGGCTCGACCCATCTCACCCGCGACTACGAGCGCGGCGAGCTCGTCTGCGACGAGTGCGGTCTCGTACTCGAAGAGTCGATGATCGACCAGGGTCCGGATTGGCGGGCCTTCGACGCCGAGCAGGGAGAGAAGCGTGCCCGGACCGGGGCGCCGACCACGCTGACGATCCACGACAAGGGTCTTTCGACCGAGATCGGCTGGAAGAACCGTGACCCGTACGGGAAATCGATCCCGACCCGGAACCGGGCGCAGCTCTACCGCCTGAGGAAGTGGCAACGGCGGATCCGGGTCTCCAACGCGACCGAGCGGAACCTCGCGTTCGCGCTCGCCGAACTCGACCGGATCGCCTCGGGAATGGCGCTGCCGCGCAACGTACGCGAGACCGCGGCGATGATCTACCGCAAGGCCGTGAACCGCAACCTCATCCGGGGCCGGTCGATCGAAGGGGTGGTCGCGGCCTCTCTCTACGGAAGCTGCCGTCAATGCAACGTCCCGCGGACCCTCGACGAGATCGCGTCGAAGTCGCACATCGGCCGCAAGGAGATCGGACGCACCTACCGGTTCATGACCCGGGAGCTCCAGTTGAAGCTGATGCCGACACGACCGCAGGACTACATTCAGCGGTTCTGCTCGGAGCTCAAACTGAAGGGCGAGATCCAGACCCGCGCGAACGAGATCTTGAAGGACGCGACCGAGCGCGAGCTCACGAGCGGTCGGGGCCCCACGGGCGTGGCGGCGGCCGCGATCTACATCGCGAGCGTCCAGTGCGGCGAGCGGCGGACCCAGCGCGAGGTCGCCGAGGTAGCCGGGGTCACCGAAGTGACGATCCGGAACCGGTACAAGGAGCTCACCGAGAAGCTCAACCTCCGCGTCATGCTCTGACCGGGTCGCTCGCCCGGACCGGCGCGAGGGACGCGTTGACGGCGATTCATTCGGGTCCCTTGCGAACCAACACCGCCCGATAGCCGATCGGGACATCGATGAGCTGGACGGGCTGCGAACCACCGAATCGAGCGGGGTCGGCCGCAAACTCCAGGTCGAGGCTCGGCGCGACTTTTTCAAAACCGGCGCGGAGCTCGTCGGCGAACCGCCGGAGCTCCCGGGACCGGCCGTGGACCGGGAGGAGCCGGACCTGGCCTTCGGTCAAAACCGCCGTGACGTCAACAACGTGCGAATGGATGATGACCACGATCTCGGGTTCGTAGAGCTCCGAGTGCGAACGGAAGAGCTCGGTCCCGAGCACCACTCCACGGGCGGCCGCGTAGACGCGGAACTTGAACCGCTCCCGCGCCTTCATCACTCGCTCGTGCTCCCGCCGCGCGGTCTCCTCGGGATCGGCCATCTTCCCCCCGAACCGCGGGGAACCGGCCGCGGCCGTATATGCGTCCCTAGGGTCGACCGACCGCTTTCGAGGGCGTCACCACCCGGACGAAGGCGAAGCCGTCGTAGCCTTTCGCACCAACGGTCTGGATAACGACCCCTTCGGCCCGGGATTCCCGCGCGAGCCGGTCGAGGAAACGACGCATTCCCTGGACGCTCGCGTCCGGGTTCTCGGGGTCAGCGACCGCCCCCTGCCGGACGACGTTGTCCACCACGAGAACGGACCCTGGACGGGTGAGGCGCAACGCCCAATCGAAGTACTCGACCGTGTGGGGCCGATCTGCGTCGAGGAACACGAGATCGAACGGCTCAACCCCCTCGCCGGCCAGCTGGGGAAGGATGGTCAGGGCAGGACCGATCCGGACCTCAATCTTGCCGGCCAGCCCGGCGCGTGCGATGTTCGCACGGGCGATCGCGGCGTGCCGCGGATCTGCCTCGAGCGTGACGACCCGGCCGTCGTCGGGCAGGCGTTGGGCCATCGAGATCGCGCTGTACCCTCCAAGGGTTCCGATCTCGAGGATCCGCCGGACCCCGAGGGCGGCGACCAGCAACTGAAGGAACCTTCCCTGGACTGGACTCACCTGAATTTCCGGAAGCCCCGCGGCCGCGCTCTCCTTCAGCGCAGAGTCCCGACTCGCATCCCGGGGGACCAGAAGAGATTCGATATAGCGGTCCACGATCTTCCATCGCTCGTCCATCATCGGTCGGCCTCGCGGACCCCCAGGGGCAGGTGGTTATTCGGTGTTGGTATAGAGCGCCGGGAAGACTCGGTTTTGGGCCCGAATCCGGACCCGGTCCGGGTGGAGCTTATGCGGTGGGCGGATTCCGGGGGACCTCGAAGGTGTTAGGCGGTGGAAGACCTCATCCGGACCGCGCTGGCCGTGGCGGAGGCCGCCGGCGTTCGTTACGCCGACGTTCGCGTGGTCTCCCCTCAGCGGACGCTGCATCTTGGAGTGCGTGACGGGCAAGCTCAGGCCCTCACCGACGCCCGCGCCGTGGGACTGGGGGTCCGCGTCCGGACGGATCGCGCCTGGGGGTTCGCGGGAAGCTCCGAGCTGAACCGCGCCGCTGCGCGGGCGTCGGCCCGACTCGCTATCCGCCTCGCCCGTGCGGCGGGTGCGACCGCGCCGGAGCGCCTCAAGGTCACGAACGAACCCCCGGCACGCGGGGGAAAGTACGCGACTTCGTTCAAGCGGGATCCGTTCGAGGTTCCCCGCGAAGAAATCATGCGGATCCTCACCGAGGCCGAGGCCCGGCTGCATGTTGGTCGCGAGATCAAGAGCGGCGTCGCCTCTGTCCAGGCCTGGGACGAAACGAAGTGGTTCGCGTCGACCGAGGGGGCCTCGTTCTCCTCGCGGATCGTCCATATCGGGGCAGGGGTCAGTGCCACGGCCGTCCGGGGCTCAAACGTGCAGCGTCGTAGCGCCCCCACCTCGTTCGGCGGCGACTTCGCGCAGGCCGGCTTCGAGTTCGTCGAGTCCCTCGGCCTCGCCGACCGCGCGCCGGCCGTCGGACGGGAGGCCCTCGCCCTGCTCGACGCGCCCTCTTGCCCGACCGGTCCGACCACGCTCCTTCTCGGGTCCGACCAGCTCGCGCTCCAGGTCCATGAGAGCGTTGGGCACGCGGTCGAGCTCGATCGAATCTTCGGAAGCGAAGCCGGGTACGCCGGAACCAGTTGGATCCCTTCTTCGCAGATTGGGAGCCTACGCTACGGCAGCGAAGCGATGAACATCGTCGCCGACGCGACCGAGCCGGGAGGGCTCGGCACGTTCGGTTGGGACGACGAGGGCGTACCGGGTCGGCGGATACCGATTGTCGAAAGGGGTACCCTCGTGGGAGTACTCTCGTCGCGAGAATCCGCGGCCGAGCTCGGCCTCGCCCGTTCCGGTGGGACGATGCGGGCGGACGGGGCTGACCGCGCGCCGCTCGTGCGGATGACCAACATCGACCTCCTGCCGGGCGACCTCTCGCTCGACGAGCTGCTTTCGGGGATCGCATCGGGGGTCTACCTCGAAACGAACCGGTCGTGGTCGATCGACGACAAGCGGCTCAACTTCCAGTTCGGGACGGAGGTGGGACGTCGGATCATGCGCGGGGAGCTGGGGGAGCTCGTGCGGAATCCGATCTACTCCGGCATGGGACCGGAGTTCTGGAGCTCGCTCGACGCGGTCGGCGACCGGTCGACCTGGCACCTCTGGGGCGTGCCGAACTGCGGGAAGGGCCAGCCGGGCCAGGTCGCGCGGGTCAGCCACGGCGCCCCGGTCGCCCGTTTCCGGAACGTCGCAGTCCGAGGTGGCTGATCGTGCCGAACTCCCGGCGCCGCCGTTCCGATCCCGTCTTGGCCGCTCTCGAGGGTCTACCGCCCGGGGCGACCGCCGACGTGCGGGTCTCGCACGGTACCTGGACGACGATACGATTCGCCAACGGACGGATCCACCAGCCCCACTTCGAACGGTCGGCGCATGCTTCGCTTCGGGTGGCGGAGGACCGGAAGCTGGGCACCGCGACGACGGGCGATCTCTCGCCCGCCGGGCTCGCCGCCGTCCGCGACGCCGCACGTGCACTCGCCCGGGTGGCTCCGCTCGAGAGGAAGTTCTCCGGCTTCCCCGGAGATGGGCGCGGCAGTGGAACCGGCGTTCCCTTCTCGGAGGCGACCGCCGACCTCTCCCCCGAGCGGGCCACAAAACTTGCCGAGACGATCCTCTTCGCCGCGCGAGACGGGGCACCGGGGGGTCGGATCGCTGGAGTGGTGATCGTAGGCTCCGAGCACCTAAGGGTCGCGAACTCTTCGGGGCTCGACCGGTCCGACGCGCTTTCGTTGGCCCAGGCGAGTATCCTTATCGACCGGCCCGAGCGAGAACCTCCGGTCTCGGGTTGGTCGGAGGGGGACACTGGGACTACCGACGGCTCGACCCCGAGCGCTTGGCCCGTGAGGCGGCCGAGCGTGTCGCGCGCTCGGATCCCGAAGCGGTCGAACCGGGAAACTACCGGGTCGTCCTAAGGGGGCCGGCGATGTCCGAGGCCC
>JASHQX010000002.1 GCA_030038895.1 Thermoplasmata archaeon | reverse complement strand
TTCTCGACGTCGACCCCGACCTCCGTGGGTTCGCCGGTAAACTCCTCGAAGATTCCCTTCTGTAGCTTGAGGACCAGCATCGCTACGTGGGAGGGGTCGACCGCCTTCGCCTCGATGCCGTCCTTCGAGATCGAGAACTTGACCTCGCTTACCAAGGTGGAGACGACCTCGACGACCTCGCGGAGGTTCTCCATCTTGATGCGGAGTTTGAACATCTAAGGCCCCGGCGCGCGACACGCCGACCCCTTGTTAAAAAGGTTGCGCGACCTTTCGGCAGTCGGAAGCGGTTTCTTCGCCGAGACGCTAGGCTGGCCGATGACAGAGCTCGCGTACCTGCCCGACGTGGCGAGCGCCTACGTTCGTTCGTTCCGGGCGCATGTCACGGCGCAGCCCCCGGGCGCGATCGTTCTCGACCGTACCTACTTTTACCCCGCCGGAGGCGGACAGCCCGGCGACCGCGGGGTCGTACGGCTCGCCAATGGCTCGGAAACCCGGGTGGTCGACGTGACGAAGTCGGGTCCGTCGGTCATCCACCGCCTGAAGATGGCCAACCTTCCCATGCTCGCGGTCGGTGCCGAGGTCGAAGGAACGATCGACTGGGTCCGGCGGCATCGACACATGCGACTCCATACCGCCCAGCATTTCGTGAGCGCGCAGATCTTCGCCGCGACTCGGCTGCGTACCCGCAAGGCGGTCATGGGAGGGATCCGGGCAACGATCGATCTCGAGGGACCGCTACCGAAGACGGACCGCATCGACTTCGAGGGGGCGTTGCGGGAGGCGGTAGAGCATCCGCGTCCGGTGTCGATCCGGTTCGTCGCCCGTGAAGAGTGGGATCGGAATCCCGCCTCGGAGCGGTCGGGTCTGGTTCCGCTTCCTCCTCAGGTCGACCCGGTGCGGGTCGTGGAGATCGCGGGCTGGGACGTCTGCCCGTGTGGCGGGACCCATCTCTGTTCTACGAGCGAGATCGGCCGCGTGATTGTCGAACCACCCCAACGGCTCATGGACGGCTCGAGCCAGGTCGCGTTCACGCTGGCGGACGACGGGCCATCCACTCCGGACGCGTGATCCCGTAGACCCGTACGTCGTGCCAGCGTCCGTGGTGGAAGAGGGCCGAGCGAAGGGTCCCCTCGGAGCGGAAGCCGAGACCCTCGACCAGCCGGTTCGATGGAACGTTTTCGACGTCCACTGTCGCCCCGATTCGCTCGACCGACTGGGTACGGAACAAATGGTCGACAAGCAGGGCGACGGCCTCTCGGCCGAAACCCCGGCCGCGCGCCGCGGGGTTTCCTAGGAGATACCAGACGTCCAGGTACTCGAGAACCGGGTGGGCGAGGTAGTAGCCGACCACCCCCACGAGCTCTCCCGTGTGCCGATCGACGACCGCGAAGCGCGGAGCCAGCGACGCGGGATCCCCCGGAGCCGACTCGACGGACCGCTGGAACTCCTCGAGGGAGTCCGGCGAGTACCGGTCGAACGGTGCGACCAGGTCCGGGTCACCGTACCAGGCGTGCACCATTCGATAGTCCGCGGGGGTCAGGGCCCGAAGCCGGACCCCTTGACCCTCGAGCTCGCTCATCCGGGGGTCACGAACCGCTGGACGAACGACGAAGCGGGGGTCCCGGAGTCTCGGGCTCGGAGCCCCCGTCGGGACCGGGCTCATCGACCGCGGGGCCGCCTTCCTTGTGCTGATATTCGAGGGCCTTGCGGTGCCCGGTCGGGGTGAGTGAATAGACGTGCTTGGGCTCCGAGTAGCCGACGACGTACTGCGTCCGGAGGTAAATCATCCGACTCATCTCGAGCGCGCGTAGCGCCTGCTTGAGCTCTCCGGGATCTTCGGTCGAGAATTTCCGGGTAATGCCGAACTCGGTGGTCCACTGGGACGCTTCGAACCGGATCTGCTGGCCCCGGTGCTCGAGGAGATGAAGGAGAAGCAGACGCTCCAGGCGCTCCACATCGTCCTGCGGCATCGACCCCGCCGGTTTCGGATCAGGAGATCGTGGTGATTTCGTAGTTGACATCGAGGCCCTTAAGGCGTTCATGCATTTCCGTCATGAGACGGAGGACGTCTTCGATCGCCGCCTTGTCCTTCCAGCGGTAGACGAAGTCGTGCATTCCCATCGACTCCTCGAAGCCGAGCGTCCGCATCGCTTCGAGGACTTTCAGCGGGCTCGCACCCTCCGAATGGAAGGTCATCCGGACGTAGGTGCGCATGGTCCTTCACGCCGGCGAGCCGGTGCGTCGTGTTTAGGCGACCCTCCACTTATATATGCTTCTCTGTCGGGTCTGGATTCGTATGACCACGGAGCACCGGGACGGTCCGGTGGTCGTCACGGGCGGGGCCGGTGCGGTAGGTTCGGTCCTTACTCGAACGCTCCTCTCTCGCGACGCTACCGTACGAGTGATCGACAATCTCTCGAGTGGCCGTCGGGAGCATCTACCGGTCCAGCCCGGCCGCCTCTTCCTCACGGTAGCGGACGTGCGCGACGCCGAGGCTACCGCCCATGAGTACGACGGGGCGAGAGAGGTCTGGCACCTCGCGGCGAACACCGACATCCGCCGAGGCACGAGCAATCGCCGGATCGATCTCGAGCTCGGCACCCTCGCCACGTTTGAAGTGCTCGAGCGGGCTCGCCAGGCCGACGTCCCGAAGTTCTTCTTCGCTTCGTCGAGCGTCGTCTACGGCTGGCCGAAGGTGCTCCCCACGCCCGAGGACTACGCCCCCCTCGAGCCGGAATCCCTCTACGCCGCTTCGAAACTGGCCGCGGAAGGCTTCTGCTCCGCCTACGCCCACCTCTACGGCATGCGGATGTTCATCTTCCGGTTCGCCAACATCATCGGCCCGGGGATGACGCACGGGATTCTGTACGACTTCTTCGACAAGCTCCGTCGCGACCCGAGCCGGCTCGAGGTCCTGGGCGACGGTCGCCAGTCGAAGAGTTACCTCCGGACCGAGGACTGCGTTGACGGAATGTTGCTCGCCGGCGAGCGCGCGAACGAAGCCGTGAACGTCTACAACCTCGGCTCGCGCGACCACATCAGCGCCCGAGAGATCGCCGAGAAAGTGATCGCGGCGCACGGGGGTCATGCACGCATCGAGTACACCGGAGGAGTCCGAGGCTGGAGTGGGGACGTGCCGGTGCAGCTCCTCGCCATCGACCGCATTGAAAAGCTCGGATGGAAGCCTCGGTGGTCGAGTGCGGAGGCAATCGATCGAACGATCTCGGAAATCGCCGCCGCCCGTGGGATCCGGCCCTAGCGAGATCCCCCGGTGCCCGTCGCGATGGGGGCAGCGACGGACCGGTACACTTCGATGTGGCGCGAGGCAATCGAGGACCAGCTGTACCGCGCCCGAGCCACGGCCCGGGCCGCGTCCCCGACCTGCCGGCGCATCGACTCATCGCGAACGAGCGCAACGATGCGCTCTCGCATCGCCGTGATGAATGCCGCGGGGTCCCGGTCGTCGAGCCGCCAACCCGTGACTCCCGACTCGACCACTCCCTCGACCCCGGTTCCTCCCAGCACGGGTAGCCCGGAGGCCATCGCCTCGAGCACGGTGGCAGACAGAATCTCGACCGCGCTCGGGTGGAGGAGGACATCGCTCTCAGCAAAGAGGGCCCGCATATCCGCATCCGGGACTTCGCCGAGGAGTCGGACGTGGTCACCCTCCCGCCGGACCTCCTCCGCATAGGTCCGTGAGACGATCGGTCCCGCGATCGCCAGCGTCACCCCCGTGCCGAGCGTCGCTTGCGCCGCGAGGTGCCAGCGTTTGAACGGAGCCACTACGCCGACCCCCAGGGCACGAAGACCCGTGCGCCGCTCCCAGGCCGGTCGGTACTGCTCCGAATCGACGCCGAAGGGGATGACCGAGATCGGTGGGAGCGGGGGACGGACGACGGCTCGCATCGTCCTCGCGAGCGGGTCAGTGAGCGCGATCACGGATCGTGCGCGACGCACCGCCCGACGTTCGAGCCAGTACCCCCATTGATGCGTCCACCGGTCCCGGTAGTACCAGTGGCGGGAGTGGGAAGTATAGACGAACGGCAGACCCGCGAGCGCGAGACGGTTCGCCACGACCGGCGTGTGCGCGTGGAGAACGTCGTACCGCTCGCCGCGCAACCGACGGGGTACGGACAGGGCGAAAGGGATCTCGTCGCGCGTCCGCTCTCTCCGTACCTCATTGAGGATGACGACCTCTTGGCCCGCCGCCGCGAGCGAAGAAGCGAGGTCGGCCAGGATCCGTTCGACCGCCCCATACCCCGTCGGGGGAATCGGATGGACCCCCCCTCCGAGAAGGACGATCCGCACGGGACGACCACCCCCCCACGAGATAAAGTGCTTGGCGGCGTAAGGTAGAGGGCCGGGTCGGGTCCGCGTCCCGACCGGTGCCGAGCAACCGTGGGAACGATTTGCGTCGAACTAGCCGTCCTTGACGATCCGCGCCTTCTCGATGCTCTTGCGTCGCTCGATCAGCAGACCCGTCGACCCGATCAGGTGTTGATCGCTGGCTCACCGGCGAGCCCGCCGGCCCTATTCGCCGAGGCCGAGCGGCGATTTCCCGGCTTGCCGATCCGGGTTGAGCGGATCCCGGGTCGGGCCGTCGATGCGCGCGAGGGATCTCTTGAGAGCATCGACTCGGCGACCACAGCCTTCCTCGACACGGACGAGGTCGCGCCCCCGGAATGGCTTGAGCGTCTCGTCACTCCCATCGAGCAGGGACGAGCCGATTTCACGGGAGGACCTACGCGTCCCCGGCGGCCTCCGCACGGGCCGATCGAGCAGTACGTCGCTCTGCTCGAACAATCGATCTACGACGATCTCGTCGGAAAAAGCGTGACGTACCTCCCCCTTCAGAATACCGCGTGGAGGACCGCAGCACTTCGCGCCCTGCACTTCGACCCGACTATCCCCGGCGCGGAGGACTACGACCTGGAAATCCGCGCGGTCCACTCCGGGCTCCACGGGCTGTACGTCCCGGACGCTTGGGTCTACCACGACAAGAGCGATGAGACGAACCTCTTCCGCTGGGCGTCCAGGCGCTACCGACTCTACCACGTTCCCATGGCGATGTCACTCCTCAAGAACGGCGAGCTTGGAGCGAGACTGAGGGAACAGAGGCGCCCCGTCCAACATCCCCTCCGTTATCTGGACGCGCTGATGAAACCGCCCGCCCTCCTCTCGGCGATGGTACGGGAGCGACGTCGTCGAGTCCGGACGGCTACTCCGGTACCTGCCGGAATCTCCGCGAGGTAACTTCCCAGACCCGGACCAATCCCTGTCCGTTTGGCGGCCCCGATGGTACCGAAAAACGTTATCCGACCCCCCGGTTCGGCGGGGCCATGACGGCAGAGACCCCTCCGGGCACCGCCGCCGCCGATCTCACGCAGGCGGGGGACCTCGTCCGGATCGAGTACGACCTCTGGTCCGAGATCGGGGGCAAGACCGAGTTGCTCGACACGACGCACGAGGAGGTGGCGCAGAACGCTCACCTGCCTGCCGCCGAGGGACGTACCTGGGGACCTCGACCGCACCAGATTGGGGGCGACTACTTCCCGACGGGGGTCGAGAACGCCCTCGCCGGCATCCCGGTCGGCGAGGAGGTCGCACGCGAGTTCGCTCCGGCCGAGGCGTTCGGCGAGCGAGATCCAAAACTGATCGAGCTGTTCTCGATGCACGAGATCGAGCGGTTGCCCGAGATGCGACGGGAGAACGCGCATCTCGACGTCGGAACGGTCCTCACGATTGAAGGTCGGCGCGGGCGGGTCATGTCGATGACCGCGGCGCGCGTCCGGGTGGACTTCAATCCCCCCTTCGCAGGCCGTCGGATCAAGGGGACGTTCAAGGTCGTCGAGAGGATCGCGGACTCCGTGGCGAAGGCTCGCGCGATCCTCGAGCTCCAGTATGGGCGATCGAGCGAGTTCCACATCGAACATCGCGAGAAGACTCTCACACTCAGGATCCCCGAGCGCTCGAAGTTCGACATCGCATGGATGGCGGCGAAACCCCGGGTGATCGATCGGCTGCGGACCTACCTGCACCCCGAGACCATCCGGATCGTGGAAGAGTACGTCACTCCCTCGAGCGAGAAGAAAGCTGAGCCGACCCCCCCGAAGGCCCCCGCGAAGGAGACAGCGCCCGCTCCCGGAGTTCCGGCCCCGCCGGCAGCGGATACGGCGGCCCCGACCGAACCGGCCCCCGCTCCCAAGCCGACCCGCCGCTCCGCGCCTGCAAAGGCACCGGCAAAGACCGAGTGACCCGCCATAACTCCTCTAGCGAGTGCGGGTCCCGAGTTCCTACGACGGATACTTGAATTCCACCGGCTACTCGCGGCCATGGCTGCCGCCAATCCGACCCCCGCAGTCCCGCTGAAGTTCCTCGTGGTCGTCTTCGCGGTCGCGATCGCGGCCGGCGCCCTCATCCTCTACCTCGGCTTCAACGGCCTGATCGGTGGACCGATCCCATGACCGCCGGAGGGCCGCCTCGCACGTAGGTTGGGGTGACGGAATGGGGATGGGTCATCCGGCGGCCAGGGAGGACACGCGGGGGGCCAACCTAGGGTGGATCGTTGGAGGCCTCGTGATCCTCGCGGTCTTCGCGGTCGGAGCAGGCTTCTGGTTCATCTACCACCCGTAACACCGGACTCCTCCGGCGTAGGTCGCCGTGCATCCGGCCACCGGTAGAGGTATACCATCGTCTCTGGGTCCTCCTTCTCCGCCGTCCATCCGACCATCGGGTGATAGTAGCTCACCACGCGCGCCCCGGGGGCGAGCTCGGATTCGAACTTGGGCCGGAGCCGCGCCATCGCGCCCGGCCAGAGGAACGCGGTCACCACGGTCGCCGGGCGGAAGTCCTGGGAAAAGAGGTTTCCCCAGCGGATGGTGATCCGATCGGCCGCCGGACCGAACCGCCGTCGGAGCCGGAGGATGAGCACCCGGATCGGTTCGACCTCCGTCCCGACGACCCGAGCACGGTAGATCCTCGCCGCACGGAAGACGATCGCTCCGGTTCCCGCCCCGAGGTCGTACACAGTATCCTCGGGCCCCACCTCGGCGTACCGGAGCATCGCCTCGACCGAGCGCTGGGGGGTGGGCTGGTACCCGGCGCCAAAAGCGAACGAGGCGAAAATGAAGTAGGCAAGGATCGCCGCAAGAACGAACAGTAGGATTGCGACGTCCACCAACGAGCCGGCCATAGACCTAGGACTGGCGCCGTACGGTTGGACGCAGCCGCTCGGCCGCCGTGCGGGGGTCGATCTCCCGGGCAACGACCCGGTCGAGGAGCCGGCGAAGGTCGGCGTCCCGCTCGAGCTGATGGGTGAGCTCGCGTCCGACCCGGTCGCGGACGAGCCCGACGATCTCCGTCGCGAGTCGATGACGCTCGCCCGCGCGACGGGTCCCCGAGGAGTCGAGGAATGACTCGTGCGCCTGGATCGCCTCCCACAGCTCGGCGATCCCTCTCGGTACCGTCGTGGAGGTCCCGACGATCCGCGGTACCCATCCAGACCCGGCGGGGAACATCGCGACCAGATCAGCGAGATCGCGCTGTGCCGAGTCCGCCCCGGGCAGGTCGGTCTTGTTCACGCAGAAGACATCGGCGATCTCGAAGAGGCCGGCCTTGAGCGTCTGGACCTCGTCCCCGAGATGCGGGACGAGGACAACCACGCGGGTGGTCGCGATCTCCCGGATCGCCACGTCCACTTGGCCGCTGCCGACTGTCTCGACGAGGATGATGTCGAACCCCGCGGCGGCGAGGACCCGCGCGGCCTCGAGCGTTGCCGCCGCGACACCGCCCGCCGCGCCCCGGCTCGCCATCGAGCGGAAGAAGACGCCCGGGTCGTCCGCGCGACCCTCGAACCGGATCCGGTCGCCGAGGACAGATCCTCCGGAGAACGGACTCGAGGGATCGACCGCGATCACCGCGACCGTACGTCCGAGGCCCCTCAGATGCCCGACGAGGAGATTGAGGAGGCTCGACTTGCCCACTCCGAGCGGGCCGGCAACGCCGACGATCGGCACCTGGCGCGCTCGCGAGAAGAGGGCTTTCAGGACCGGGCCCGCGCCGGGGTCGCCGTTCTCGATCGCCGTGATCGCACGCGCGAGCGCTCGGCGGTCCCCGCCGACGATCGCCCGCGCCACCGGTGGGAGCGAACGCGCCCCCTTCATGCCGCCGATCGGGCCAGCTTCTGAGCAGTCGAGACAATCTGTTCGAGCGAGGCACCCGGGCCGAAAATCGCGCGCACGCCGGCGGCGCGGAGTTTTCGGGCATCCTCGTCGGGGATGATACCGCCGGCGAAGACGGGAATCGACGCCGCCTTGTTCTTCTTCAGGAGCGTGAGGACGCGAGGGATTAAGGCCATGTGCGCCCCCGATAGGATGGAAAGTCCGATGAGGTCGACGTCCTCCTCGAGCGCGGCCCGCACGATCTCCTCGGGGGTCTGGCGCAACCCGGCGTAGATCACCTCCATGCCCGCGTCCCGGAGGGCGCGCGCGACCACCTTCGCCCCGCGGTCATGCCCATCGAGACCGGGCTTCGCGATGAGAACCCGGATGGGGTGGGACTTCGCCAAGGCCTCAGAGTCTGGCACCGGTAGCGACCGACGAACGGGACGGAGAAAAGCTTTCGCAGGCAGACCTTAGATGAGCGTGAACAGGTCGACCACGAGATTGCCGGCCAGAAGCGCGGTGACGACCCCAATCGCGAGCAGGACGAGATACGGAATCTGGGGCGTGACCCAGACACGCTCGACCCCGCGCTCAGCGAGCTCGCGGGCGACACGGACGCGCCGCAGGCGGTCCTGCTCGGACGTTTCGATCTCCTCTTCTTCGGCACGGGCGTCCCGGGACATGGGGTTGCGAATCCAGACGTACCGTTGGGGAAGCTCCCGTACCGGGATCGTGTAACCGGTGAACGACTTCCAACCGTTGAGCTCGCCACGGTAGGCGTTGCGGGCGACCACCGCGATCGGGATCGCCGCCGAGAAGAGCGCGGCGTCCATCAGGACACTCAGGGGGAAGGGAAGGATCGAATTGACCCGTACGACTGCCATCGGGGCATAGAGAAGCGGGCTGGAGTACACCGGGATAAGGATTCCGGCGATCATGAGGGCCTTTGCGTCCGCGCCTCCGAATAGGAGGCCCGCCTCGAACGCGGCGCGAGCGAAGAGGACGGTGACGAGTAGGGCGATCACGGCGTACGGGACCGCGCTGGACCCGACCCCGTATCGAATCGACGCGAGTGCGACAACGATGATGACGAACAGGTAGAGAGCGAGATCGAAGAGATCCTCGAACCGCTCGAACCTCGGCCCGAAGGTCCAGGCGAACATGTGTTGAAAGGTGAACCCGCCAACGAGGACCCAGATGGCCACGGGAAGAATTCCTCCGCTCGAGAATAGCCATACGCCGAGCACGAGGCCGAGGGCCCCCATCACCTGCCAGAGATGGTCCGAGACCTCACGGTCCCGCCAGTCCGCGAACGCGGCGAAGCCGAATCCGCCGATCAGCACCGCGATCTGGGCGCCCAGTATCGCCGGACCCAATTCGTCCAATCGCCACTCGCCTCGGCCGGGCGACGAAGGACTCCCCGATAAAGTCGCGTGGTTCCAACGACCGACGGCAGCGAATCGCAGCCGAGCCCGACGGGCGCGCCGAAACTGCGGGTCGGCGGGAATCTTTCAACAACCCTTATAAAGACCCCACCGCTGGCGCGCCGCCGCACGTCAGTGGCACCCCATGGTCGAGTACAAACTCGTGATCGCGGAGGAGGCCCGGTCCCTCGCGCGGACCGTCGGAGATCCCCAGGCCGCCGGCTTCCTCGGAAAGCGCATCGGTGAGACCATCGGGGGGGAGCTGATCGGGGCGACGGGTTACACCTTCCGTATCACCGGAGGCACCGACAAGAGCGGCTTCCCTCTCCGCCCGGATCTGCCGGGCGCCCGACAGACCCGGCTCTACGTCGGTTCCGGTTTCGGCTTCAACGCCCCCCGCGCGGGAATGCGCAAGCGCCGAACGTTCCGCGGCAACACGATCAGCGAGGACACCGTGCAGATCAACCTGATCGTGGAACAGAAGGGTTCGAAACCGCTCGCGGAGCTCTTCGGCGCCTCATGAAGGTCCCTCGCCAGCCCGAGGTCAACATCGGCCTTGTCGGGCACGTCGATCACGGCAAGACCACGCTGACCCAGGCGCTGACCGGGGAGTGGACAGATCGCCACTCCGAGGAGCTAAAGCGCGGGATCTCGATCAAGCTCGGGTACGCCGACGCAGCGTTCTACAAATGCCCCGACTGTCCCGAGCCGACCGGGTACTCGGTCACCCCGGTCTGCCCGTCGTGCGGAAAGGAGGCGAAGTTCCTTCGCGCGGTCTCGTTCGTCGATGCCCCCGGCCACGAGACCCTGATGGAGACAATGCTCTCGGGCGCCGCGATCATGGATGGGGCCCTCCTCCTGATCGCCGCCAACGAGCACGTACCCCAGCCCCAGACGCGCGAGCACCTCTATGCACTCGACATCATCGGCGTCCGGAAGGTCGTGGTGGTCCAGAACAAGATCGACCTCCTCACCGCAGAGGCGGCCAGCGAGAACCACGGGGAGATTGAGGAGTTCCTCAAGGGTTCACCGATCTCGGGTGCGCCGGTCGTCCCCGTCAGCGCGAACCACAAGGTCGGGATCGATGCGCTCATCGGCGCGATCGAGCAGGTTATCCCGACCCCTCCCCGGGATGCGTCGAAGCCGCCCCTCATGTACGTCGCCCGCTCGTTCGACGTCAATCGTCCGGGAACCCGACCACGCGACCTTCGCGGCGGCGTCCTCGGGGGATCGCTTCTCCAGGGCAAGATCACGGTCGGCGAAGAGATCGAGATCCGCCCGGGCCGCTTGGGCGAGGGTACTGCGATGACCGAGTCCATGACCACGCACGTCACGTCCATCGTGTCGGGGGGCCAGCAGTGGGACGAGCTTCATCCCGGCGGCCTCGCCGCCCTGGGGACCGGCCTCGATCCCGCCCTGGCCAAGGGCGACGGATTGACCGGACGCCTCATCGGCACCGCCGGCACCTTGCCACCCGTCAGCCAGAAGATCCGCCTCAAGGCGACACTTCTCGACCGCGTCCTCGGGGCCCAGCGGGAGATCAAGGTCGAGCGGATCCGCACGAGCGAGCTCCTTGCGATCACCGTGGGCACCACGGTGGCGAGTGGCAAGGTGACGAGCGCCCGCGGGGACGACGTCGAGCTCTCGCTCAACCGCGCGGTCACGGTGTTCCCTGGTAGCCGCGTGGCGATCTCCCGGCGTCTGAACGCCTGGCGGCTGATCGGGTACGGTATCGTGGAGGGAGGGGCGAGATGAGACCGGAGCTTCTCGAGATCCTTCGGTGCCCGGTCTGCCGGGGAGAGCTCACGCTCACGGCCCGCGAGCGGGAGGAGACCGACATCGTCACCGGCACGCTCCACTGCGCGAAGTGCGGGGTCGACTACCCGATCGACGATGGAATCCCCGACCTCCTGCCCCCGAACGAACGCGATGCGTGAGGGATTACCCTCGGGCTAGTGCCCGGCGTAATAGTACGCGAAGAGCACGAAGAACATCGCCACGGCGATCACGATCGACGGCACGAGCCAGTGGATGGCACCGCGGCTGCGGCCCTGCACCGAGCTTCCTACCGTGACGACCGGTATCGCGAAGGCGAGCCAGTAGCCGGTGAGGATCGTTTCGTACGCCGCGAACGAGGTCCGGTTACCTTCGGGATCATGGAGCGCGATCGCGACGACCAATAGGACCGAAAAGACGAGGAAAGCGAGGCTGACGCCCGCGGCTTCGAGGTACCCTTCGAGCCCGCGTTTGCGGTTCGGATGGTACGTGCGCAGGACCAGCAGCATGACGACGAAGAGCCCGAGGGTCGCGAGGAGGACGTAGAACGACGCGGTCGCGAGAGGAAGGGGTGCGGATCCGGGACCCGGTGGGGCGATGCTCATGAGGCGGATCTATGGAGAGGTCAGGATCGCCCGGGCCGGTCCTCCGTCGCCGTCCTTGAGGCGCAACGGAAGGCACTCCAGTTCGTAGGACCCCGCAGGCACCTCGGAGAGCAGGAGGCCTTCTAGGATCAGAGCTCCGGACCCGAGCAGCCGGTGATGCACCGGATAGCGTCTCGTTGGGTCCCGCTCGATCGAAAGCGAATCGATCCCCACTAGACGCGTCCCCCGTTCGAGCAGCGCCTCCGCCCCGTCCGGCGCGAGAGCGACGTAGTCCGGGAAAAACTCGAGGGTTTGCCGCCACCGTTCCGAGTTCGCTGTGCGCAGCAGGACTCGCGCGGTTCCCTTGGGAACGCTCGATAGCTCTCGGGGGCCGACCGATCCGGCCGAATCCGGGATCGAAACAACACGGCAGGGCCCATTGAGGATGCTGAGATCGATCCGGTCGATCGTGGCCCCCTCACGGACGAAGTGAATCGGAGGATCCACATGCGTCCCAACATGCGAGCCCAGGGTCAACACGGACAGATTGTACGGGTCGCCCCGGTCCATCGATTGGGCCCGCTCCGAACCGAAGGGGGGATCGCCGGGGAACGCGGGCATCCCCCGGTAGAGGGGCATGGAAATGTCGAATCGCTGCATCCCCGCCACCCACCCGAACCCTGATCTCCCGGTGAGCAAGCCAGGAGATAATCCTTGATTTCCTATCGTTAGAGCAGGGAGGAGGGATCGCGCCCACCTGCCCATCGACACGAAGAGTTATGGGGATTCGGGCCGAAGCCCGCTGCGATGGCCCGGGGGCACGGATCGCGCGGGGACCCCGACGAGGACCCCGACTCCGACGACGTGGAAGAGGAGGAACGGAAATCCCGTCGTCCGTCGCGTCGACATGTCACGCAACACGAGAGGCACCGCCGGCGCGAGTCCGTACGGCGCTGGAGATCCGGCGAGGAGGACGAGGAGGAGGAAGCCCCTGTCGGGAAGACGACCGGCCGGCCCCGCGTGTTCTGGAGGGCGCGGGACTCGCTCTACTTCGAGCCGCTGGTCGCGCTGGCGATCGTCGTCGTCCTTCTGGTCGGGTTGTACGCGTACACCCAGAACTGGCCCCCCGTCTACGTCGTCCAATCGTCGAGCATGCAGCACGGCTCCTCGGACGTCCTCGGCATCATCAACACGGGAGACCTCGTGCTCGCTCAGAAGGTCCCGAATGGCACGATTGTTCCGTACGTTGTTGGGATGGGGGAAGGATACTCGACCTACGGCGAGTACGGCGACGTCCTCCTCTATCAACCGAATGGCGGCAGCGGCACACCGATCATCCATCGCGCCATCCTGTTCCTCGTCTGGAACCCCGCCTCGCGCTCCTATAGCGCCCCCGATCTCGAGGGCCTGCCGTGCGGGAACTCATCTCGCGCGGTCTACGCGACACCCGGGACCCCGGGGGAATGCCGGACGACCGACCTCACCGGTACGCTCGACCTCTACCGGATCGGGTGGATGTCGGTCAACGTATCGCTCAACCTCGCGGCGCCCGCCCTTGGCGAGCACTCCGGCTTCCTTACGATGGGTGACAACAACTACGTGTGCACCGGCCCTGGCATCTGCATCGGTGAGCCCGACCAGGGAGGGGCAACGGTCCCGGTGATCAGCACGCTGGTCGAGCCGGGCTGGGTGGTCGGGGTCGCCCGAGGGATGATTCCCTGGTTCGGAGCGCTCAAGCTCCTCCTCGCGGGCCAAGCCGGTTTGGTTCCTTCCCAGTCCTGGCAGTTCCTCGGACTCACGATCGCGGGAATCATCTTGCTCGCGGTCGGAATCCATTACGCGCTCCGGGTCGAAGGAATCGAGACCCCGTTGCGGAAGGAAGAGGAGGAAGAGGAGCGCGAGTCCGAAGAAGAGGACGACGAGGAAGAGACCGAGCGACGCGGGTGGCTCCGGTCGCTCCGTCCCTGGCATCGCTCGGACGATGAGGAGGACGAAGACGACGACGAGCCGGCGCGCTCGAAGAGCTCTTCCCGCACGACCGATTCCTCTTCCGCGCGGCGGGGTCGTCCTCGGCCCCGGGTAAAGCCCTCGAGGAAGGAGCGGCGTTCCCGGGCGGACAAGGACGACGACCTCTAGGCCGCGTGCATTCGAAAGGGCTGGTACTGCACCCTCGGGTCAGCAACGCTTTTGTTACCGTCCGGGTCCGGCCGATTGGGAACGCTTTCGATGCATGTCATTGGCGGAACCGCCTCCACTGCGTTGGCCGAGCGGGTGTCACGGGAACTCGGGAACGCCCCCTTCGCGATCCCGTTCATCAAGCGGTTCCCGGATGGCGAGATGTACGTCCGGGTTGGTGGACGCATGGAAGGCGACGAGGTGGTCATCGTCCAGTCTACGCGCACCGATTCGGACCTGCTTGAGCTCCTGCTGCTCGAGGACGCGGTGCGGGAGGCCGGCGCCCGACGGATCATGGTCGTGGTGCCCTACTTCGGCTACGCACGCCAGGACCGCCTCTTCTTTCCCGGCGAGCCGGTCAGCGCTCGCGCCCTCTGCCGCCACGTTGAGCTGGATGCGGACGCGGTCATCACGGTCGACCTTCACTCCGCCCAGACATTGGCCCACTTCACTAAGCCGGCATTCGAGGCGAGTGGGATCCCCGCCATTGCGCGTCTACTTCGGGAACGGCCGACCGACGTGCTGGTCTCGCCTGACCGGGGCGGGATCGAACGGGTGCGGCGGATGTCCCAGCTGCTTGACAAGCCGTGGTTTGCCCTAGAAAAGCGTCGGATCGATTCCGAGCATGTCGAGCTGTCGCTTCCGGCGAGCGACGCCGTTCCCGTCCGGGGCAAGCAGGTCGTGCTCGTGGACGACGTCATCACGACGGGGGGGACCATAGTCGAAGCGTCGAAGCTTCTCAAGTCTGAGGGGGCCGGCGCGATCAGCGCCGCGTGCACGCACGGCCTCTTCCTGCGAGACGCGTTCGAACGGATCAAGGCGGTGACCGACGAGGTCTACTCGACCGATACGCTGGGCAACCCCGCGGAGAAGGCATCGGTCGCGCCCGATATCGCCGCGATCCTGCGGCGTCAGGTGCCGTCCTAAGCGAGGCCCGTCGCGTGGACGTCCCCCGACCGACCCCGGCGGCTCCGTCCGACGAGCTCTTGGAGCTCGTGCAGTTGCTTCGCCGAGAGCTCCGCCGTCGCGACGAGGCGGTCACGGGAAACTGGGTCGAGGAGACCGCGAACGAGCTCCACCGGGGGACCAAGGTGGGTTGGTACCTCCCGGTCGCAACCGGGGGAGGACTCGCGTTCTACTCCGTCGAGGAGCACGACGCGTTCGGGCACGTCCACGTCGGCCCTGGGCCCGACGCGGTAGAGCGCGGGGACCGCCTCGCGACGACGATGCTGGACGCCCTCCCGTCGGATGTGGAGTCTATCGACGTGGGGTTCACCGGCCTTACCGCGGACGACGAGCGGGTGCTGATGGGACGTCTCGCGCGTCGCCCGGGCTCGCGCATCATCGAGCGGTACAAGATGGAGCGAGCGCTCGGACCGGCGGACGAGGAGGCACTGCCCCCCCTGCCGTCCGGCGTCACGTTGGTACCGATTCGGGCGGTGACGGTCGAGGCGATGGCGGACCTCGATCGACGCTCGTTCGCCGGCACGGTGGACGAGTTGCTGATCGGCCCGAGCCTCGCCGACTACGAGGAGATGCTCAGGGCCCTCCTGGACGGCAAGCTCGGCCGGTTCGTGGACGAAGCATCGACCGCGATCATCGAATCGGAACCTCCACGGCTGGTCGGGGCGCTCCTGACCGGAGAAGAATCCCCCCAACGGGCGATCTTCCTCGACTTCATGGTCGACCCCAACGATCGGGGTCACGGCTACGGTCGATTCCTGTTCCGGTGGGGTATACGGGCGCTCCGTGCGCTCGGGTACTCGTCCGTTCGCCTGTGGGTGACCTCGTCGAACGAGCCCGCCCGCCGGCTCTACGAGGCCGAGGGCCTCCGCACCTCCGTGCTCGCGTCGATCTACCGTTGGGACCGCCCGGAAACGGGGCCACACCCGCAAACTTCCCGGTAGGCGCAAGAAGCGAACATCCAAGCCGGGCAGGCCGGCAAGTCCCCCGGCGAGCCGGACGCCAGCGCGCGCTCGAGCTGACTGGCCCGGCTCCGCCAGAGCCGCGAGAAAGTCGTGATCGGATCGAATCGGAACTCGAAGACCTTCAGCTGCTCGTCAGGGTCGCTTGATTTTTCGTGGGCGAGGATAACCCGGCCGACGCGGGTCCCGGTGCTGGCGCACCGGAAGCCCAGCTCGAGCGCGTACTGTGGGGTGCGGGCCAGCATCTCCTCGGCCCGGGGCTGGACGAACGATCGGGAGGTCCGAGCGAGGTACGGGACTCCTCGCAGGGCGGGCACCTCCTCCTCGGGCTCATCGGAAAGGGTCGGCAGACGGGCGACCTCACCCACTGGCCCGCTCTCGATCGCCTCGAGTAGATGCTCGTACGGTGTCGAGAGGGGTGCCGATGGACCCTCGCCCGAGCCGGTTTCCTCGACGGGGCGCGTACGTTCGTAGAACGTCCGCCGGGGGTAGACGAGGTCCCGGAACCGGGCGAAGCGGGAGACCGGGGCCGATCGGAGCTCTTCCGCGAGCCGGGGCCCCAGAAGTTGATCCACGTCGGCCCGGCCGGTGACTTCGGCCCGTTGCAAGCCCAGGTCGCTGACCTCTCCCGACTCGGTGCCGGAACAGTCGCAGGCGCCGATAGCCCGGTACTCGCACCCGCGGTCGAACCAGCGGCAGCGCGGGAGTTGGGAGGGCTGTCCCGAGACGATCGCCGCCCGGAGGACCTCGCCACGACGGCGCATCTCCTGGGATAGACCGCCAGGGTCTCGGAACCGCACGTCCCAGGTTCGCATGCGGTCGGCGGGAGAACCTTCCTGCGCGACCGCGATTAACCGACCCACGGGCCGGTCGGCGAGCGCGCAGTAGAGGGCGAGCTGCTCGATGTACTCGGGCCGTTCCTCGACGAGTTGGTCGGTCGGTGGGGCTGTCGTGGTAGTCTTGAACTCGATCGGCCGGTCCGTGAGGGCATCGATTCGTCCCACGATCCCCTCACGGCGGACCCGCACCTCGAGGGCGGCTTCCCTAGCGAGCAGACGCTCGAGGACGCGGTGAACCCGCCGACCGGCATCGAGCCGCGCCTGCCGCTCGGGTGTCGGGGGGACCGGCCCGACGCGCGCCCGCCAGAACGCTCGGCGAGGAGCGATGAGGTCGGTCACGCTGACCGACGGACGCGGGACGACGGCATCCCAGCGGTGACGGAGCTCCGTTGCGAGGGTGGAGTCCTCCCGCACCGCCACGGCCGACCTCCAGGCGGCCTCCTCGAGCGAGGACGAGCCCGTCTTCATGGGACGTCCCAACACCTCGGGGTATAGGAGACGACCGCCTGTCCGCCAACCGTCTTAACAGGGCGAGGCGGTGACCGGCGCGTGACGACCCGGGCCGCGCGGCGACCCCTCATCGTCGGGAGCGGGATCGCGGGACTCTACGTGGCCCTGCGCTCGCACGAGTTCGGCCTCCACCCCACCGTGATCACGAAGGCACGGCTCGAGGAATCGAACACGCGCTATGCCCAGGGCGGGATCGCCGCCGCCATCGGGCCGGACGACTCCCCGGCCCGGCACCTTAACGACACGATCCGTGCGGGGGCGGGACTTGTCGACCGGGCGGCCGCCCGGGTACTTACCTCGGAGGCGCCGGCGCGAATCGCCGATCTCGTGCGGTACGGCGTTCCCTTCGACACGGTGGAGGGGCAAATCGCGCTCGGTCAGGAGGCTGCGCACTCCCGACGTCGGATCCTCCACGCCGGTGGGGACGCAACCGGTCTCTCCATCGAGGAGGCGCTGAAGCGCCACGTTCTCGCGGCCGGGATCGAAGTCCGGGAACGCACATCGTTGCGCGCGCTGCGCCCGGGAGGACGGGACGGTCCCGTCGCGGTCCTCTCAGACGCCGAGGGACGCCACGCGGAGGTTCTCACCTCACAACCGGTCGTGCTTGCGACCGGGGGGGCCGGGAGCCTCTACCGCCAGAGTTCGAACCCGTCGATCGCCACCGGGGAGGGAGTGGCGATCGCCTTCCGGGCCGGGGCGCTTCTGACCGACATGGAATTCATCCAGTTCCACCCGACGGTGTTCTGGCGGGAGGGAGCCCCCCGGTTCCTCATCACCGAGGCGCTGCGGGGTGAGGGGGCGGTCCTCCGCAACAACGCTGGCGAGCGGTTCATGCTCCGCCAGCACAAGGACGCGGAACTCGCGCCCCGCGACGTGGTCGCGCGGGCGATCGATCGCGAGATGCAGCGGACCGGCCACCCCTGCGTCTACCTCGACGCCACCGGGATTCCGCGCGACCGGCTCTTCACCCGTTTCCCCTCGATTTGCCACTTCCTCGCGACGTACGGACTCGACCCCTCGCGGGACCCGATCCCGGTAACTCCGGCGGCCCACTTCATGATCGGGGGCGTGACCACGGACCTCGAGGGTCGCACGAACGTTCGAGGGCTCTACGCGTGTGGCGAGGTCGCGTCGACCGGCGTCCACGGGGCGAACCGCCTCGCGAGCAACTCCCTCCTCGAGGGTCTGGTCTTCGGCGAGCGGGTCGCGCGTCAACTTGCGCACCCGCTCCCGGGCGCCCCGAAACACTCCGGTCCGCGGGTCGACGTCCCGTGGGGCCCGGGCGAGGGCAAGGGGCGGGAGGTCGCGGCGTTCGAAGAGGTCCGGGACATCCTCTGGAACGACGTCGGGATCGTGCGGTCCGCGACCGGGCTCGAGTCCGCCCTGTCGTCGTTCGAGCGCCTCGGTCGGGTAGCGGAGCCGGCCCGGCCAGACGACCTGCCCGGACCGCTCGCGAATGCGATCCTGACCGCCACGCTCATCGCCCGGGCCGCATGGACCCGAACGGAGAGCCGGGGCGCCCACTACCGCATTGACTTTCCAGAGCGTCTTCCGGAGTGGCTGCGCCGCATTGGTCTGCGATACGCCCCACTCCCCGCCCGACGACGGTAGGAGTCAAGGGTCCGGGACAACACTTATGGCCGGGAGGGGGTCCCTCGCGACATGGAGATCGCGCTGACCGAAGAGGAGCGCCAACTCGCCGAGGCAGCGCGTTCGTTCGTCCGCAAGGAGATCGCCCCGATCGCGGAGCGGATGGACAGGGAGGACTACTTCCCCCGGGACGTGTTCCGCCGACTTGGGGAGCACGGCTTCCTTGGAATCACGATCCCCACCGAGTGGGAGGGGCTCGGGCTCTCCTATCGGGCGCAGGCGATCATCCTCGAGGAGATCGCTCGCGCGAGCCCGGCGCTCGCGCTCAGCGTGGGAGCACACTCGAACCTCTTCGCGAACAACCTCGCGTGCAACGGGTCCGACCGGCTGCGCGAAGAGTTCCTCCCGCCGGCGGTCCGCGGGGAGGCGATCGGCGCCCTCGCGCTGACCGAGCCGAACGCGGGCTCGGACGCCGTGTCGATCCGGACCCGCGCGATCCGCGACGGGGACGCCTACGTGCTGGATGGTACGAAGCAGTTCATCACCAACGGGCCGGTCGCTGACCTCCTCCTGGTCTACGCCAAGACCGCGCCGGATCGCGGGTCGCGCGGGATCAGCGCCTTCCTCGTTCGGCGGGAGATGGAAGGGTTCTCGGTCGCAAAGAGCCTCGACAAGATGGGCATGCGCGGTTCGCCGACCGGCGAGCTAGCGTTCCAGGGAGTGCGCGTGCCGGCCGAGTACCGGATCGGGGAGGAGAACGACGGCGCCCGAATCATGATGAGCGGGCTCAATGTCGAGCGGGCCGTGCTCGCGGCGATCCCGGTCGGGATCATCGCCGAGTGCCTCGACCGGTCCCTCGACTACGCTCGGCTCCGGGAGCAGTTCGGACAGAAGATCGGCCGGTTCGAGCTGATTCAGGAGAAGATTGCGAACATGTACACCGACCTCGAGGCGTCGCGTCTCCTCCTCTACCGCGCGCTGGACGCGGTCGCGTCCGATGACCGCAGCCGGCGGGCGGCGGCCGCGGCGCTCACGTTCGCTTCGGAGGCGTCCACCCGGTGCGCGCTCGAGGCGATCCAGGTGTATGGAGGGTACGGGTACATGCGCGACCTTCCCCTGGAACGACTCGCACGGGACGCGAAGCTCCTCGAGATCGGGGCCGGGACCTCCGAGATCCGGCGCCTGATCATCGCCCAGGAGCTCCTGGGCCCGGAGTTCGAGGATTGATTCGCGCGTCGGTGCGCCGCAGTAGTAGTGCTACCGGCTGTTGTTCCGACGGATGCCCAGGCCCTCCTCGATATAGAGGGCGGCCTGGGTGGAGGTGGACCGACGGTCCCTCTCCGCCTCATTCTTGAGCCTGTGGAGCACCGCGGGCTCGAGGTAAACGGCCAGGCCAACTCTTCGCTTTGCCTTACTTTTCGGAGGTCGCGGCATGATGTTGATTCCGTTTGGGCCGGCCCGCGTCAGGGTCGTCCTCCCAAGGATACCCTGAGGTAGGCAGCTCATCGATGACATTTCCCGAGAGGCAAAATACTGTGGGTCAAGTTGGCTTCACTTGCCGACGGGATGGAGGTTTCAAACCGTGCGCTCCGTCGTGGCGTCGCCGGGAACTGTCCGGGAACCCCCGAAACCGCGCGGGCATTTCTCCGGGTCGCTGGAAGACGTCGACCGGAACGCGCTCCACAGGTAGCGCACCTATCGGCCAATCTATATACAACTGCAGGACCCATCGCTCCTCGATGGCAGGTCGGCCCCCGTCGACCCCTCAGACCGCGTCCAACCTCCGTCTGGAGGTCCTGAAGGAACTCCAGGCCCTCATCGATGACCGGGAGGTCCGCGACCGTCTTGAGAGGAGCCCGATTGCCGAGACCAAGGGTCGCGAGCACTGGGTCCTCCACCTCCTGCTCCGCGCGATGGAGTCGAACCAGAGCCACTTTGACGCGATCGTGAACACGGTCTACTCGAACCTCCTGGCTCGTCTCCAGTCGATGGAGGATCGGGTCCAGCGCCTCGAGGCGTCCGAACAGGGGCTCGGGGAAGACGTGAAGCACCGGATGGATAACCTCGAATCGGCGGTCGTCGAGCGGGTCTCTCGTGAACTCTCGACCGGGTTCGACTCGATGACCGGACAGCTCACGAAAGATCTCGGAGCGAATCTGGACGCAAAGTGGAAGCCGGTCGGCGATTCGATCGAGGCGTTCGCGCAGTCCTCCCACCAGCTCACCAAGGACCTCTCCGACACCTACCGCGTCTCGACCCAGAGCCGACTCCTCCTCAACGAGAATGCGCGGCGGATCATCGACCTCGGTAGGGACATCGTGGCGCTCGAGGAGAGCCTGAAGCTCGCCCTCTCGAAGGTACTCGAGGACGGACTCCAGCCGCTCGAGGACCGGATCGCGGCGCTCGAGAGCCGCCTCGGCGCCTCCGAAGAGAGCGCAACGTCCGACTCTCCGGACTCTTCGCCACCTCCTGGCTGAGTCCTGTCGGCCGATGCGCCTGTCACGGCGGCACCCCCGCTACGAGAGCCTCATCGTGCGCGCCGGCCTCGCGAGGGCCTTCCGGGAAGGGCTCGTCGTCCCCGAGGGCCTGATTGCCCAGGGGCGTGGCGAGGCGTTCGACTACTTCCTCGGTGAGCGGACGACGGCGAGCGCACGCCGGGCCGAGCGGATCGCGGCGCTTTGGCTTTGGGCCGCCGAGCGGCCGGTGGTGAGCGTCAACGGCAACGTCGTCGCGCTCGCCGCCCACGAAGTCGCCCGGCTGGCACGGATCCATCCTCGCCTCGGGGTCGAGGTCAACCTGTTCCATCGGACCCCGGCTCGTGCACGCGCGGTCGCCCGCACTCTTCGCTCCGCCGGGGTCCGCCGGGTCCTCGGGGTCCGGCCGACCGTGCGGATCCCTGGTCTCCCGTCGGATCGGGCGACGGCCGACCGAGAGGGGATCTACCGGGCCGATGTCTGCCTCGTGCCCCTCGAGGACGGGGACCGAACCGCCGCGCTGCGGGCACGCGGCCAGCGGGTGATCTCCATCGACCTTAACCCGCTCTCCCGCACAAGCCAGACCGCCGATCTCCCGATCGTGGACGAGGTTCGTAGGGCCCTACGGAATATCGGCGACGACCTCTCGACCCTCGTTCGTCGGGGGTCCGCCCGGGCCATGCCCCCCTTTGACCGGCACGCAGCTCTCGCCGATGCGATCCGAACCATGGATCGACGGCTCATCCGTGCGGCCCGCGGCCCGATGCCTCGGAAGAGAGCGGGCCGGTGAGCCACTCGGCCACCCGTTCGAGGAACGCGCGATCCGTCCCGTCGAACGCGCCGACCTCGTTCCCGTCGATGTCAATCTCGCCGAGGACCCGACCGTCCCGGTGGATCGGAACGACGATCTCTGAGCGCGTCTCCCGGAAGCACGCGAGGTATTCCGGTGCAACCCGGACGTCGTCGACGATCACCGTCCGGTCCTCGCGCGCGGCGCGCCCGCAGATACCGCTTCCGATCGGGATCCGCGTGTGTTCGGTGGCCGCCGGGCCGTTCCAGGCCGAGAGATCGAGCATCGCGCCGTTCAGCCGGTAGATCCCTACCCAGCGGTAGTGCGGGAACGTCCTCCGTAGGTACTCGCACACCTCGCCGAGAGACCCCGCGCCGGGTCGTCGTGCGATCCGGGCCTCGATCTCCCCGAGCGCCGCGTCCGCCTCACCCGGAGTTACGCTCATGGGGCGCGCCGCCCGTTCGTGCTTAGCGTCGGGGACTGCGATTCCGGAAGGGGAGCGCCGAGGGGGAGAATCTCCGCGGGGACGGGTCGGCCGTCCGCGGCGTTTGAACTCCCGAGGCGTATTCCGCCACGAGCTTTCCAGACTCGCGCCGTACCGGACTGAGCCACCTCGGCACGCCCTCAACGCACGAGAGGATTCGACCGATAAGCTTGGCGGGACGACTGTCGGGCTCCTCTCAATCCGGGACCGGATACCAGTGGCAGTTCGCGCACCCGACGGCACGGTCCTCGCCGGGAATCATCGCACCGCACTCCGGGCACGGCATCGGCGTCGGCACCGAGAGGGTGAGGCAGTCGAAGCAGCATCCGCCCCGCCGGTCGTCGGGTAGAAGGACGAGGTTGCGGCCGCAAAGGAGGCAGCGGGAGAACCGTTCGTCCGAGGTCTCGTAGCTGCGGATATCCGCGAAAGAAAGCATCGCGCGGCGGCACGGAGCGCCTCGTACTTAACACGTCGCGTCTCGCAATGCGTTCGACATCACTCGGGCGACCGACGAAGTCCTCACGGCTCCTTCCAGCGCGCTTTGAGAGCCGCGATCAGGAAGAGGACGGCCGTGAAGCCGACCAGGACGCCCCAGTCGATCGCCGCGCCAAGCTCGGAGAGCGGGGCGAGGCCGACCGCGCCCTGGACTAAGGAGGCGGCGTAGGTCGTCGGAGAGAATTTTGCGGCGAACTGGGCCCACGAGGGAAGGGCGGAGATGGGGTAGTAGACCGGCGGGAGAACCGTCAGGGCGAGCGAGATGAGCGGGCTGAAGAGGAACGTCTCGCGGACGTCTCGGAAGTACGTCGCGAGCGTGAAAGCGAGCGCGCTCGCGAAAGCCCAGACCAGGACGAGGACCCCGGCGAGGACCGCGAGCGTGTAGAGGTTAGCGAAGCGGGCCAGGACGAACAGGAAGACGAAGACCGCGAGACCGGGGAACGAGTAGACGAACTCGCTCAGCGCCATCCCGCCGACGTAGACCGGGGCCTCGACCGGCGAGGCGACGACGGTGTCCTGGAACTTGAGATCGATTCGGTAGTGCGTGAGGTCCGATTGCAGTCCCGTCCCCACCGAGAGCATCGTGAGGATCATCCCGCCCGTGATCCCGTAGGCGATGAGCGCGCCGCGGGAGACGATCGCGATGAAGAACAGGAACGACAGAGGCGAGGCGAGCAGGTTGAGGATGTAGAGCGGCTGGTCGCGGATCGGGACGAGTCCATTCAGCC
Source organism: Thermoplasmata archaeon (assembly GCA_030038895.1). Classification (GTDB taxonomy): domain Archaea; phylum Thermoplasmatota; class Thermoplasmata; order Lutacidiplasmatales; family UBA184; genus Lutacidiplasma. Next base: position 17,998 of record JASHQX010000002.1, on the reverse strand, counting down.
AGACGAGCGTGAGGAGGGACCGGAGCCGGTTGCGCTCGCTCATGCCTCCGCTTCCACCTCGGCATCGTTGGAAGCGGTGTCGGTATCGATTGCCCGCCCGACCACGTCGAGGAAGATGTCCTCGAGGCTCACGGGCCCCAGCGAGACCCGGATCCCCCGCTCGAGCGCCCGCCGGGCGATCTCACGGGCCTCGTCCTCCCGCGCGAAGATGAGGTAGCCTCCCTCGATCGGGGAGACGCGACCGAGCGACTCGAGCTCTTCCCGGGGGAACGAGCCCTGGATCACGACGCGGTAGGGGTACAACACTCGCGCGCGAAGGTCCGCGGGGGTCCCCTCGAGCATCACGCGTCCCCGCTCGACGAGCGCGAGGCGAGTCGAGAGGGCCTCGGCCTCGTCGAGGTAGTGGGTCGTGAGGACGATCGTTCGCTGTTCGCGGCTCGCCCGCCGGAGCGCCTCCCAGACCTCTCGCCGGGCGATCGGGTCGAGCCCAGTCGTCGGCTCGTCGAGGAAGAGGACCTCCGCGTCGGAGGCAAGGACCATCGCGCACATCGCCCGTCGCCGTAGCCCGCCGGAAAGACGGGAGACCGATCGCTTGCGGTACTCGGTCAGCGACAGCTCCTCGAGGACGTCCCGGGTGCGGCGGCGCGCGTCCCGCGAATCGAGCCCACGGAGCTTGAGGTAGAGATAGACGACCTCCTCGACGTTGAGGAAATAGAGGGGACGCGACTCCTGGGGGACGCACGCGATTCGCGGTCGGATCTCCCGCTCCTCGCCCTGGACATTGTGGCCGAGGACCGTCACCGTCCCCGACGTCGGCTCGAGCTGGGTCGACGCGATCCGGACGAAGGTCGTCTTTCCGGCGCCGTTGCGGCCGATGAGCCCGTAGATCCTACCGGTCGGGATCTCGAGCGAAAGGTCGTCGATCGCGGCGGAACCGGGCGGAGAGTTGGGATAGACCTTTCTGAGATGCTGGGCCTCGATCGCGAACGGCATGAACGGCGGCCGAGGAACGCGATGGAAATAACAGTGCGTCCCAGCGCCGTCGGCGGGGAAGACACGAGCGCCGGGTCCTCCGCTTCAGCTCAGGATTTCGTTCAGCCGTCCCTCGGACTCGCCGCGACGGATCTCTTGAGCGATCCGCCGTCCCGTCGACAGGCCCGGGGCGACGAGGTCGGAGTACGGGCTTCCAGAGATGAACAGGTTCGTTCCCGCGACGATGCGGGTCGAGATTTCAAACACCTTGAAGTCGAGCTCCTCCGTCATGATCCCCTCGACGCAGAACGGCCCCACCATCCCGCCGAAGAGATCGATCGAGCGCTCGACGATCCGTGCTGCAACGTCGAACGCCTGGGGGAGCAAGGATTCGCGGAGGACGACGGGGACGTTGCCGGTCACGACGAACGTCGGACGGATCCCGGCCCGGAGGAGCTCCTCCTGGGCGCCGAGCTTGTAGAGCTCGTCGATATTCGCTTCGTCCCGCCGGTCCATCCCGAGTAGTTCCAGCGAGCCGTGCCCGACCCGGTAGCCGCGGTCGGAGAGGGGGGAGTAGAAGAAGTGCATGTAGTACCGCGTTCCGAGGACGTACTCCTGGATGACGTACGGCCCGGTCGGGTGGAAGTCTTCGAGCGCCTCGCGGTTCTTCGCGAGGTAGAACCCCTTCCCGCCCTTCGCGCCGTAGTACTTCACGATCACCGGGCCGTCGACCTCCGACGCGTCCTCGTAGCGCTTCGGCATCGACACTCCGGCGAGCTCGAGCCAGTCGCGCTCCTTCCGCCGGTCGGACTCCCAGGCGAGGACCGCCCGGTTGCCGAAGACCGGCACGTCGATCTCGGCGAACGTCTGCGCCCCGACGTATTCCACGAACGAGCCGTGCGGGACGATCACCGCCCCCTCGGCCCGGAGGCGTTCGGCCACGCCGGGAAGCTCCTTGACCGAGGGGACCGACAGGAATCGGTCGGGCCGCGCGAGGGGAAACGCGTCATAGAAGCGCGGGGGAGCGCCGACGCAGAGCCCGAGCGTCGAGTACCCCTCGGACCGGGCCCCATGAAAGATCTGCAGGGACGAGTGCGAGCACAGGGTCGCAAGCGTCGGGCGACGGCCCCGAAGCGAGGCGAGGCGGCTCTCCGAAGCGAGAGGAACCCCCATACGGCGAGGTACCGAGGATGCGTCTTATGCTTTGCCCAGGACCTGCCGGTTCACCCGCCGCCGTCGGGTTCTTCGAGTTCCCAGTACCACCGGACCCGGCGCGCGCCCACCTCGGCGAGTCGGCGACGGGTCTCCGGGTCGATCGAGGGGTCCCGAAGGAGCCGGCGGATCTCTTCCGGGCTCCCGGATCCCAGGAGGTGCGCCCGACCCACGCGCTCGAGCAGCGGCCGGACTGCTTCGGGCGAATACTTCCAGGCTTCCTCCTTCCGGCGAACCGCCACGGATCGGGTTCCGGGGACGCGATGGACTCCGAGTTGCTCGGCCGCTCGGTGGAGATCCTGTGCGGTCTTCTTGAGCTCCAGCGCGACACGCCCTTCTTCGGCTCGGAGCATCTCGAACCGGTCCACGAGGTCCCGGAGTCGGGTCTCGTCTGAGGGCGGGACCGTGCGGAATTCCGGGCAGCGCGAGCGGAAGTCGCACCGAGCGCAGTGCCGGCCGGGCGTCGGCTCGAACGCCTCGGAACGGATTCCGTCGCTGACCGTGCCCATCCGTTCGTGCAGGACCGAGAGCGCCGTCGGGGCCCTCGGAGGAGCGCGGAGAGGCTTCAGCGACCGCAGGTGGTACAGCGTGAGACCCGCGACGGGCTCGGAGTAGTTGCGCTCGACCAGCACCTGGTAGAGGGTGAGCTGATCCGAATCGCGCGCGTCCTCGTGCGAGAGCTCGCGCGACGTCTTGTAATCGACGATCTCGAGCCCGCCGCCCTGGGTCCGGTCGATCCGGTCGATGTATCCGTGGACCGGGATCCCGTCCCAGGTCGCCTCGAGATGCTCCTCGACCGCGATCGGGGTCGGCCGTTCCTCGGCGATCCGGTCGTAGTAGCGCGACAGGAGGTCCCGGCCGAGCGAGCGGTACCGGGCCTCCTCCTCGGCCGACCCGTACCCATCGCTGAGCCAAGACCGTTCGTAATAATCGAGGAGGGCCTCGCGTGTCATCCACTCCGTCGGGGCTGGGGGAGCGGTGCTCTGCCAGTCGTCGAGCGTCCGCTGCGACTCGGCTTCGCTCACCCTGCGCGCGGAAGGGACCACCAGCGGTCGGACGAGTGCCTCGAGGACCGTGTGGATCACCCGGCCGAAGGTGAAGTATCCGCGTGGCGCCTCTGGAAGACGGTCGACGTACAGGAACTTCCACCGTAGCGGGCACTCCAGGTATGTGCGGTACGAGGAGTAGCTCAGCGGTGCGACGGTGGCCACGCGCACGGAGCCGCGCGGGGGCTCTTGTCATTTCCGGGGCCGGCGGCCCCGGACGCTCGCGCGGCGGAAAGCCAGCCCGCTCGGCGTTAGTGGCCGGCCGCCGCCGAGTCCGCGACGACCTTCTCCTCGATGAGGGGAGGCAGCGTGCCGCGCGCCTGCGGGTTCGTCAGGTTCTTCGGCAGCCCGAGGAGGTCGAGAAGCTCCTTGTAGTGGTTGCGGATTGTCACAGGCGTCACGTTTGCGACCGCCGCGATGCGGTCCTGGCTGCGCGGCTCGCCCATCAGGTTCGAGGCGATGTAGATGATCGTCGCGAGGATCCCGTTCGGCAAGACGCCGCTCGTGGAGTAGACCTGCTCGACCTGCTCGAGGAGGGAGAGGACCTTCTGACGGACTTCCTTCGAGAGGTTCAGGTCCTGCGTGAACCGGACGAGGTAGTCGCGTGGCTCGACGGGCTTCAAGCCCAGCTTGAGCTCGCGCGCGAGGAGCGTATAGGCTCGGCCGACCTCGATCTTGGTCGCCTTGGAGTGCGCGATGATCTCCTTCATCGTCCGCGGCACGTGGCACTGCCGGCACGCCGCATAGACGCTCGCCGCGACCAGCGCGACGATCTTCTTTCCGCGGGTCGCCTTGTGCTCGAGCGCCCGGCGGTAGATGTAGGTAGCCGACTCCTTCACCTCGCGCGAGAGGCCGAGAACCCCGGCGAGACGGTTGAGCTCTCCGAGGGCGACCACGAGGTTCCTCTGGTGCGTGCGCGCCGCGCGCAACCGGTGGTTGAGCTTGCGCAGGTGATAGAACTTCAGCGACGTGTTGCGGGAGAGCGAATTGCCCTGGAAGTCGCGGGTCGGGACGCCGATCTCGCTGAAGAGACCCTTGTCGGGCATCAGCGGGGAGATGACCGGCCCCCAGCCACGGGCCTCGCGACCCGTGTCCTCCTTCGAGCCGCGCTGGCCCCGGTCGCTGACGAGAGCGCTCTGGTCGACCACGAGACCGCAGTCCGCGCAGACGACCTCGCCGCGGATCTCGTCCCGGATCAGGTGCGTGGAGCCGCAGTTCGGACAAACATCGGAGGGGGGAGGCGAGGGGGCGAGAGGGGCCGACTCCATCGGAGCGGCACGTACCGGCGACTTGACGGCCACCGAACGGGGGCGATGAGTTGACGGGGCGGGTGGATGTGCGTTCATAGCTTCTGCGGTCGGTTAATTACAGGCGTCTATATATAGGTTGGTCACCGCGCTGTATCTCTTGTTGCTTACACCTGCTACACCATGCCCCGCTGTGGCACCCCTTCCGAGGTCCCGCTGCGCCGCGGCCCCGAGGAGGGCCGGACGAGGGGGGGTCGACCGGGTGGCGTCGTCGGCTGAACGTAGATTCTGCGGCGAGGGGGGCCGCCGGCCAACCAATCGTTCGCCTTTTCAACGTAAATTTCACCTATTGCATCGTATAAGACCGACGGCCGGCTGGGTTTCTTAAATGGATACCAGCGAGGAGGCCCAAGAGCTAGCCGGGCGAAGCGCGGAGGAGTGTCTTGACTGGGCCGGATCCCGGTTCGGGGAGCGGGCGGTCTTCGCCTGCAGCTTTGGTGCCGAGGACATGGTGCTGCTCGACATGATCGCGAACAGTTCTCCCGGGGCCGGCCGAAGGATCCGCGTTATCACGCTCGACACCGGCCGCCTTTTCCAGGAGACGTACGACCTCATGCAGGAGGCCCACGAACGCTACAACGTCCCCATCGAGGTGGTCTTCCCGGACCGGGCGGACGTCGAGGAGCTGGTCCGTCGTGGCGGACCGAACCTGTTCTACTACTCGATCGAGAACCGCAAGGCATGCTGCAACGTTCGCAAGGTCCTGCCGCTCAACCGCGCCCTGAAGGGGGCCGAAGCTTGGATCGTCGGTCTGCGTCGGGAACAGTCGGCCGAGCGCTCGGAGGTCGAGCGGCTCGCCCGGGACCCCACGCACGGGGGGATCTGGAAAATCAGCCCACTGGCGGACTGGAGCTGGGACGACGTGATGCGGTACGTTCGGGAACAAAACGTCCCGATCAACCACCTGCATGCAAAGGGGTTCCCGAGCATCGGGTGCGCCCCGTGCACGCGAGCGGTCCCCCCCGGCGCTGACCCGCGAAGCGGCCGGTGGTGGTGGGAGTCGGGCGTGAAGGAGTGCGGACTCCATCCCTCGACCCGTCCCGCTTCGACGGGGAGTGCGGAGACGGTCGGGGCGACCCACTGAACTCCGTCCGGCCTCGATCGCGGACGTCTCTCGGGCCGGCGGCCGAGAATCACGCCGGGGTCGCGGTGAAGACGCAGCCCCGGGCCGCGTGCTTCGTGGGATCGGGCTTCGAGACCTCCCAGTGCTGACCGAGGCGAGTCTCGAAGACGGCCCCGAGCAATTGGGGGCAGAGGACCCGGCCGATCTCGGGTGAGTCGCGGGTACAGGCGAAGCACCCGGTCACGCGGAGGGTCAGCGGGTGCTCCTTGAGCATCGTGAGGCGTCCCATCGTGTGGGCCTCGTAGTACTGCGCGAGTGAGCGCGCGATCTCCTCGGGGGTCCGGCCGTCGATCTGCCCGGCGATCTCGCGTCCGAGCTGCCGCGCGATCGTCTCGATGAGCTCGGGCAGGTGAAGGCGGAGCTCGCGGACGCCCGAGGCACGCATCCCAAGCTTCGCGATCTCCTTCAGTCGCTGGAACGGGACCGCCTCCTTCCCCGCAACGACCGGCAGCACCGCCGCGGGGGGGTTCTCGAGCTCCACGACCCGGGCCTCTGCCTTGGCGGCCGGCGTCCACGCCCTCCGGTGGTAATCCCGGGCGAGCTGGACGAACATCGGGGCGGACGACCAGAGCGCGATCTGCTCCTCCCCCGGACGGCCGTGCCCGTCCTCCCCCGATACGAAGACGAGCGCCCCGAGCCGATCGAATACGAGCGCCCGATTCGCGACCGGCCCCTTCGAGTGACGGACCTCGGCGAACGTCTCGAATAGCTTCGCCTCGACCAGGTTGGTCGGGTAGATCTCCGTCAGGAGCCGGACCTTGACCCCCCGGCCCGCAGCGGTCCGGAGCGCGCGGTCCAGTCCCTCGTCGATCAGCATCGGGAGTGTGGGCCCCGTGCTCGAGACCAGGATCTGGCGTTCCGCGGTTCCGATCCGCTTCAGGAGGAACCGGCGAATGGCTTCCCGGCCCTCGAGGACCGCGAATTTGCGGGGATCGCCGTCCTCGACATCCGTGCGGCTCTCCTCCCAGTCGGCCAGCACCTTTTCCCGGTCCTCCTCGAGCTGGTGCAGGCGCTCGGAGGCCCGCCGGATCCATCGGTCGATGAGGTCGTCCGGCGAGGTCGCGGCGAACCGCCGGGGGCGGCCGCCGGTCGCCTTGAGAAGTCGCTCGGCGGTGAGCTGCTTGATGTACCGGTACGTGTCGACTCGGTTCACGGCCGACAGGCGCGCGAGCTCGCTCGCGGTCTGCGGGCCGGTGCGGCACGCGGCCAGGTAGACCCGGGCGGCCTTCTCCGGTACCCCATGTTCGGAGAGAAGTTCGAGCAGGCCCGATCCCGGACGCCCCACGGCCCTCCTAGAGCGGCGTCCGTTAAAAGCGGTCCGAACAGGCCCCTGGTCACCCTAGAGCGCGGCCTGGAAGTCCTCGACCGTCGGCGTGAATTCCACCTCGGTGCCTCCGGCGCGGGCACGAAGGACCTCTCGGGCGAGGAGCCAGTAGATCGTGGCGAGCGCGACCCGACCCTTATTGTTCGCGGGGATGACGAGGTCGACGTTCCGGGTTTCGTTGTTAACGTCGCAGAGCCCGACGACCGGGATCCCGATCGAAACGGCCTCGCTGAGCGCCTGCTGGTCCGTCGCGGGGTCGGTGACGAGCAGGACCTTCGGCTCGAAGTACTCCTCGAGGTTCGGGTTGGTGAGGCACCCGGGGACGAACCGCTCGGCGAAGGAGATCGCGCTGATGGTCTTCGCGAAGATCCGCACCGGCTTCTGACCGTACTGGCGCTGGGAGACGACGAGGACCCGGTCGGGGGGAAACCGGGCGAGGAACTTCGCCGCCAAGCGGATCCGGCGGTCCGTCTCGCGGACGTCGAGAACGTGGAGCCCATCGAAACGGACCTTGAAGACGAACCGGCGCATCGACGCCGACTTCTGCTGGGTCCCGATGTGGATCCCCGAGGTGAGGTAGGTGTCCTCGGGGACGAGGAGCTCGCCGGGGCGAATATCCTGGCCATCGCTCGGCATCGATGGCGGTTCGGCGACCGTTTCCTCGTCCGGCATCGCTCACCTAGGGTTGCGTGGCGCGGCCGAGCCGCAGGAGTTCATTTAGCTTTGCCACCCGCTCTCCGCCGAGGACCCCGCATTTCAACCCCCGGGCCCCCGTTCCGACCGCGACGTGGGCGAGCCATCCCTCCGGTACCTCCCCCGAGCGGTGGGACGTGACGGTCGCGAGGGCGTTCGCCCCCGCGAGATCGACCGCCGCGAGCGTATCGGTCAGGGTCCCGATCTGGTTGACCTTGATGAGGACCGCATTGGTGGAACGATGGTCGATCCCGCGGCGGAGGCGGTCGACGTTCGTGCAATACAGATCGTCCCCCACGATGAGCGTGCGGTCGCCGACCGCACGGGTTAGGTGGGCGAACGACTCGAACGCCTCCTGGTCGAACGGGTCCTCGACGTATTTTAGGCCGTACCGATCGACGAGCCGGGCGACGAACGTCTCTTGGCCCTCGGCGTCAAGGGTCTGTTCCTTGTAGCGGTACCGGCCGTCGGTGAAGAATTCGCTCGCCGCGAGGTCGAGGCCGGGGTGGACGGAAAGGTGGAGCTCGTCCCGGGCCTTGGCACACGCCTCGCTGAGAAGCTCGAGCGCCTCGACGTTCCCGATCGCCGCGACCCACCCGCCTTCGTCGCCTCGGCCGAGGGCGGCCTTCGGGTACCGCCGGTGCAGCTCCGCGCCGAGCAGTTCGTGGACGCGGACGGCGGCACGGATCGAGTCCGCCGGGCGCGGTTCCTCGGCGTAGGCGATGAACTCCTGGATGTCGGGTCCGCCGATCGCGTGGCGGCCGCCGTTCAGGCAGTTGCCTACGATCCCCGGGAAGCGCGAACCGTCGATCCCGGGGCGGGCTAGGACCTTCCAGAGCGGCCGGTGCGTTTCCTCCCCCAGTGCGAGCGCGCTCGCAACCGAGACCGCGGTCGCCGGGTTCCCTCCAATCCGGGCGAAGTTCGGCGTGCCATCGACCTCGTGGAGGATCCGGTCGACGGCCATGAAATCGGAGACCTCCACGCCGTTGAGCGCCGGTGCGAGCCGGCCGCGGAACGCGACGAGGGCGTCCGGCACTCCGCCGGCAGGGAAGGCGACGACCTCGTGCGCTCCCGTGCTCGCGCCGCTCGGTGCCCCGGCCCGCCCGCGAGCCCCCGAATCCAGGACAATCGTTGCCTCGACCGTGAGCCGGCCCCGACTATCGTAGATCGGGTCGAGGTCCACCGAGGCGATGCGGCTCATGGGACCTCCACGAACTCGACCAGGACACCACCGAACGCGGCAGGGTGCGCGAAACCGACCCGACGCCCCCGCGAGCCCGGGCGGCCCGTCCGGTCGATGACTCGCTCCCCGCGGGCGGCGAGCTCTGCGAGCGTCCGGTCGACGTTCGTGACCGCGAACGCGAGGTGGTGGATCCCCTCGCCACGCTTCTCGAGGAATTTCGCGATAGTCGACTCAGGCCCCAGCGGCTCGAGGAGCTCGATGTGCGTCGCGCCGGCCGCGAGGAAGCAGACCCGCACCCCGTTCGACGGAACCTCCTCGGGCGCAGACGCCGAACCTCCCAGGAGAAGTTGCCAGCGCTCGGTGGCCCGCTTAAGGTCCCCGACCGCGATGCCCACGTGGTCCAGCTGCATCGTTTCCCCCCGGGAACTAGTAGGCACGGGACGCCGGCTGCTCGCCGAACAGTCCCCTCCAGACGTCCGCGATCTCGCCGAGCGTGCAGCCGGCGCCAATGGCCTTGAGGACATACGGCATGACGTTCTTGCCGGCCTCCGTCGCGGCGGAGAGCCGCTCGAGCGCCGCGGTCGCCTTCGACTGGACTCGAAGTTCCCGCCACCGTCTCACCCGCTCGATCTGACGGCGTTCCTCGGCCGAGGTGATCCGTTGGAACTCGGCGCCCCTCCCACCGCGTTCGGGGAAAAACGTGAACCCCGGGTTTCCCTCGGTGAAGTCGTTCACCCCGACTACGGTCTCCTCCTTGCGCTCCCGCGCCCGAGCCACGCGGTAGGCCTCCCGCGCGATCTCGGAAGCGAAGAACCCCCGCTCGATCGCCACGATCGCCCCGCCCATCGACTCGATCCGTGCGAGGTACTCCTCGGCCTGGGACTGGATGCGGTCGGTCAGGTACTCGATCTCGTACGCTCCTCCGAGGGGGTCGACTGTCGAGGTCACGCCGGACTCCTCGGCGAGGATCTGCTGGGTCCGGAGCGCGAGTCGGGCGGACGACTCGGTCGGAAGCCCGAGCGCCTCGTCGAGCGCGTTCGTGTGGAGCGACTGCGTCCCGCCGAGCACCGCGGAGAGAGCCTCGAGAGTGGTCCGGACGACGTTAAGCTCGGGCTGCTGGGCGGTCAGGCTCGAGCCGGCCGTCTGGGTATGGAACCGCAACTGCTTCGAGCGGGCCGACTTCGCTCCGAACGTCTCACTGACGATCTTCGCCCAGAGACGGCGCGCCGCGCGGAACTTCGCGACCTCCTCGAGGAAGTTCCGGTCGGCGGAGAAGAAGAACGAGAGGCGCGGGAGAAACTCGTCGAGATCAAGGCCCCGCTCGCGCACCGCCCGGACATACGCGATTGCGTTGGCAAGGGTGAACGCGACCTCCTGGACCGCGGTCGCGCCGGCCTCGCGCATGTGGTAGCCCGAGACCGAGATGTAGTTCCACTGCGGCATCTCGGCGGTCGCGAACGCGATCAGGTCGGTGGCGAGGCGGAGCGAGGGCCCGGGAGGGTAGATGTACGTCCCTCGCGCCACGTACTCCTTCAGGATATCATTCTGCACGGTGCCGCCCAGGCGGGCGCGTGGGACTCCGTTCTCCTCCGCGACCGCGACCAGGAGAGCGAGCAGGATCGGGGCGGTCGCGTTGATCGTCATCGAGACCGTCGCCCGGTCGAGGGGGATGTCCTCGAGCAGCGTGCGCATGTCGCCGAGCGAGGCGATCGGCACGCCGCAGCGTCCGACCTCCCCCCGGGCCCGCTCGTGATCGGAATCGTAGCCGTTCTGCGTCGGGAGATCGAACGCGACCGAGAGCCCCGTCTGACCCCCTTTAAGGAGGAAGTGGAACCGCTGGTTGGTCGCCTTCGCACTCCCGAAGCCGGAGTACTGCCGGAACGTCCAGAACCGACCGCGGTACATCGTCGGATGGATGCCCCGAGTGAATGGCGGCTGACCGGGAAATCCGATCTGCTCGAGGAACGTGGATTCGGACTCCTCAAAGGGTTCCACCAGCAGCGGAACCTTGCCGCCCCCCTTGCGGGGGCCGAGAGCCCGGGCCGCCTCGGCATTCCATCGCGCCCGGCCCGACCTCGGGGTCGTCCGCCGACGCGGCCGCGACATGGGGGCGCGACCGGGACGGCGTATTAAGGAGTGTCGTGGCGGAGGAGGAACGGCCCGAGTGCCGTGAGGTCAATCTCCGCCCATACGGTCGGCACCGGGACGCCGATCTCGAAGAGGATCCGCGGTTGGATCTCCCCGACTTCCCCGACCGCCTCCCCGGCGACCCGGTACCGGGCCGCTCGGCCCGGGATCGTCGCCGGGATCTCGGCCGGCTCCCGCACCCCCCCGACGTCGAGCCGGCGCAGGAGGTAGTCGGCGATCGCGGCTCCGTCGGCGAACCCGGCCGACTCGGAGGCGAGGACGAGGCTCGCGTGGTACGATGTCCTTCCGCCGGTCTCCTCTGCGGGATCTCGGATGACCACGGGAGCGACCTCCGCGAACCGCTGGGGATAGGAGCGACGGGTATTGCGCGCGAGGAGGTCGAGGTGGGAGAGGAGCAGTCGGTCCCGTACGTAGGCGAACTCGCTCGAGACCGGGTTCCGAAGCCGGATCGGATCGGCCCCGGTCACCCGCGCCACGCTCGCCTCGGAGACGAGAAGCGGAGTGTGGGGTGCCGCGAAGCCGAGCCCGAGCAGATATCCCGCGACCGTCCTCCGGAGCCGGACCTCGGGTAGCCGGCGTCCCAGGGTCCGGCTTGGCGGAACAATACCTCGTTCCGCGGGGATCGCAGCCGCGATCACCACATCCTCGACCACATCGATCGGGGTCTGGAGGTCCGGTCGCCACGGAGGGACCGCGACCTTCCAGCCGCCTTCGTGGGGCCGGGCGTTAAGCCGGGTCCGGCTCAAGCGACGCTCGATCTCGGCAGCCGAAAGCGTCTCGCCCGAGACCTCTCTCACCAGCGTAGAAGGGAGGTCGATGGTCCGTGGCTCGACGATCGACCGACCAGGGTCGACCGGCCGGTCGGGTCGGTGGACCTCGACCGGCTCGATCGTCCAGCCGTGAGAAGCGAACACCACGAGGAGGAGGCTGAGGGTCTCCCGCACCGTGCGTTCGAGGGTCCCAGTCGATTCGAGGAGAAGGATCCGGTCGCCGACCCGGGCCTCGCCGGCGGCCCGGCTATTCAGCACCGGAGGAAGGCTCAAGATCACCCCATCGCGGTCTCGCAGGACGAGGCACCGGTCCCCGAGACGTCCGTAGGCCCCGTACCGCGCGGCAAGCGGGTGTCCAGCGAAGAACCGCTCGCCGGTCATTTCCTCCTCGGCGTCGAGCGGGACGAAGCGGACCTCCGAGAGGGGTTCCTCGGAGTACCGAATCGGGGGGTTGACCCGTTCCCAGGGATAGATCCCAAGGCTCGCCGCTCGGCGGTCCCGCCCGATCGACGCGTGAAGCAACTCCTGGAACCGGATCGCCTCGGCGAGGGTACCGACGTCGATTCCCGCGTCGGTGGGCGACCGGACGAGCGCCGCGGCGATCCACGGACGCAGGCGGTCGACCGACGGGTCGCAGTCGATCCGGGGCGGTGGGGAGGTGGGCGACTTCGGAGCGGTGGCCGGGAGGCCGTGGGCGACCTCAAGAACGCCGGCGAGGTAGAGAGCGAGCCCGCCCTCCGACAGGAGATCGAGGCGGTCCGGCGTCACAGAGAGCGTCAGCGCGTCCCCCTCCCGCGCATCGATCTCGGCCTTGGAGGCGAAGAGGAGGTCGTCGAGGGCGGAGTCCGTGACCCGGACTGGCAGGAGCGAGAGCACTCGCTCGAGCGAGAGCACGCTCTGCGGCACGATTACCCGCCTCCCTCGAGGCTCGCGAGGTCCCCGGTGAACATCTCCCGGAGATCGTTCACTCCGAGTGCTACGAGCGCGAGCCGTCCGACCCCGATCCCCCACGCGATGACCGGCACGTCAATCCCGAGGGGCCGAACGACCTCGGGTCGGAAGAGGCCCCCGGGGAAGATCTCCATCCACCCGAGTCGCGGGTGGCGTACGTACCCCTCGATCGACGGCTCCGTGAAGGGAAAGTAGCTTGGGCGGATTTTGAGCTCCCGGATCCCGATCGCCTCCGCCGCGGCACGGAAGACCCCGACGAGGTGCCGGATCGTCATTCCCTCTTCGCCGATGATCCCCTCGCACTGGGCGAATTCGATGTGGTGCTTCGCATCCACCGCCTCCCGCCGGAAGTTGCGATCGAGGGAGAACATCCGAAAGGGGGGCGTGGGATGACGGGCGAGGAACCGGGCGGACACCGCCGTCGTCTGGGTCCTCAGGACCGGACGGGCTGCGATCGCCGGGTCGTACCGACCCGGCCATCCCGGGCCGAGTGGCTGCGTTTCGCCAGGGAGAGCTCGGCCTTCGTGGACGGAGGCGACCCGCGCCAATAGGTCTGCAGCCGGTGGGTGGCCCGTGACCCCCTCCACCGACAGGGCGTCGTGGATCGAACGGGCCGGGTGGTCCTGTGGCATGAACAGCACGTCGTTGTTCCAGAACTCGGTCTCGAGGAGCGGCCCCTCCGCTTGTTCGAACCCGAGGCCGATTAGAATCTCTTCGAATTCCTCGAGCCAGGCAACGTACGGATTCGGCCGCGCCCCGGTCAGGTACGGCACCGCTGCGCGCACATCGTAGGGACGGAACGATCTCGTCTGCCACGCTCCCGAAGCGAGCAACGCCGGTGTCAGAGCGCCGAGCAAGGCTTCGCCCGCCGGAGCGAGCGGGAGCCGCCGGCCCTCTTCCGACGGCGCCCAGCGCTTCACGGAATGGTGGACCTCCCGGACGAGCCCTCGCCGCTCGAGCACCGCAAAGATCGCCGGGTCGATCTCCCCCTCGCTGTTCGCGATCTGCTTCAGGATGACCTCCTCCGGGAGGAGCGTCGAATCGGACTCGCCGGGCTTGCGGAGGCGGAAGGGCAGGCCCTCGTCCAGAAGGCCCCGCCGTCGCAGAATCCCGATCGCGGCCGAGCGTTCGTCCTCGCTGAGCCCTTCGGTCGCCGCTTCCTCGGGCGTCAACCGGCCCCCGTGCCGGTTCAGCGCATCGAGAAACCGGCGCTCCGGAAGCCCTTGACGCAAGGCTTCTGTACCGCGTTCGGTCAGCTCGCGATCCGTCAAATGCTCCTCCTCGAGCACGACGAGATGCTTCGACCTTAGACGCTGGAGGCTCCCCCGGACCGAGTCGAGCCCGAGTCCGAGACGGGCCGCAAGCTCCTCCTCCTCGACCGGAAGGTCGGAAGCGATTCGCAATGCCTCGAGGACCGAACGCTCAGGGCCGGAAAGGCTGACCGACGCCCCACCGTCCGGCGCCTCCCCCGCTGCACCGGGCACGGCGCCGCCAGCGAGGACCGAGTTATTTGCTTTGGCTCTCCCCGCCGCCGGGGTTCCCGGTGGAAGGGGGTTCGGGGGGCGGAACCGGCGGGGACCCCGCTCCCGGACCCGCCGAAGGTGATTCGCTCGTGGACGGGCGGACGGGCGGACCCCGTCCGAGAAGGTAGCCGAGAACGCTCGCGAGGACAGTGATCGCGACGAAGAAGACCACGTTCGTCGGGAATTCGGCGAGGAATCCCAGCGCCGGGGCGAGGCCGAGGAGGTTGATCGCGATCTCGGTCGAGTTCGTCCCGTAATATCCGTCGGACGTGACGAGGACCTGGGCGAGCGCGTGCGAGCCGAGGTAGCAGGCCGGAACGACGACGGAGAGCGAGAGATCCCCGAGGGCGTTCGTGAGGGCCGTGGCCGAGCCGAAGACCCCCGTGCACGGCCCGACGTTCACCGTCGAGGCGAGCGACACCGATACCGGCACGTTCGCGATCGGGGCACCGTTCGTCGCGTTGGCGAGGTGACCGGAAATCGTGACGGTCGCACCCTGCGACACGGTGGTCGGGGTCGCCGACACGGTGAGGTTGACGAACGTGGCCGTCAAGTCCTCATAGAGGTTGAGCCCTCGCGGGGAACCCCAGCCCGTCACCGCGTTCCAGCCCGGTCCTGCCGAAGCGACGCAGTTGGAACCGCTGGTGATGCCGGCGAGGCCGGTCGGTGTCCGGCTCCCGGATGCGGCCTCCGCGTTCCCGATCGAGTAGAGGCGCGGGGCGATGAGGCCAAAGGGCGAACCGTGGATCGAATCCATCTCCGCGATCAGCCCCGCCCACAGCGGGGTCGCGAAGCTCGTCCCGGCGCCTTGCAGGGCCTGCCCGTTATAGTAGAAATAGTTCAGGGCGGCGCTCGCTGCGACGTCCGGCTCTCCTCGACCGGAGAACCCCGGCTGCCATTGAGGGGCGGGGTACTGGCTAGAGTAGCCACCCCCGCTGCCGCTCCAGGCGGTCTCGCTGAACCCGTTGAGGCCTCCGAGAACACCATAGTTGAGCGAGACATCCGTGCCCCCGACGGCGAGGACGTCGGGAGAAGTGGAGGGATACTCCGGAGCCGCACCTCCCTGGCAGTTCGCCGACGCGTCCCCTCCCAGGTCGCCGGTCGCTGCGAGGAGGGTGATCCCCTCCTGGAGTGCCTCGGACATGTAGACCTGCCAGGAGGCGGCGAGCCCCGAGCTGTCCGACTCGGGAGTGCCGAACGACATCGAGACCGCCTCGACCGGCAGGGTGACCGCCTCGTGCAGCGCGTCGGCCATGGAAGCGTCTGAGGGGGAACAACCGTTCGGCCCCCCGCCGGTCCCCTCGGGAGCGTACACGGCGTCGAGGGTCGCACCCGGCGCCATCGACCCCGCCCACTCGAGGTCCAGCGTCAGTTCCTGCGATGCCTTGCACGGATCCGACACCGCTCCCGGTCCGGGTAGGGGGGCTCCGTCAACCGGGTAGGCGTCGATGGTGGGAGCAGGAAAGCTGGATGGGTAATCCTGGCTGAAGAACGTGTTGAGGTCGGACGGGGCATAGCCGTACCCCCAGAGAAGCAGGGCGATCCCCTTCGAAAGGGCTGGGTGGAACGATCCCGAGACGTTGTACAGGCCCGAGAGGTCGTAGATCTCCCGTGCGATCGCCGGGGTGACCTCGTTTGAGCCACTTTGGGACGGCTCGGAGACAGCGCGCGAGAGCGAAGTGTCGAACGGGATCGTGAACGAGTCGAACCCTGAGGAGAGCCCCAGCACGCTTCCGACCAGCGGCTCGATGCTCGCCGGCAGCTCCGGCGGGGTCGCCGGGTAAGTCACCGGCGAGCCGGAGTAAAGGCCCGAACGGATCGTCGTCCCGAAGGCGGCGCCCGCCGCCGACGCCGGGCCCTCGAGCGTGAGTGAGAGCCGGTCCGGCCAGGCGCGGACGACCGAAAGTCCCTCGGCTTCGAAGTAGCGTTCGACCTCCGAGTACTGCGTCGGAGAAAGACCGAATCGTGCGCCGATCCCGGTCGGGTTCATCGGCGCAACGCCGGGAGAGGGCGCGGAGAAGAACGCAGTCGCGTTCCGCGGCTCGAAGGTGACTACCACGACCGTAGAAGCTGTGGCCGTCTGGGAGTCGGACACCTCCCCGGCGTAGCCAGGCGAGAATCCGGCGCGCGAGGCAAAGGGCGCAGAGAAGTCCGCGACCGCCAACGGCTCGACCTGCCGACTGGTGGAATCGTTCGCGGCCGGGGAAGTGAGCCCCGCCGTCGAGGACGCGATCGCGAGCGCGGGGCCCCAGGGCAAGAGGCTCAGGACTACCCCGACGACCGTTGCGACGAGGAGCCAGGGAAGCCCCCGGCGAGGAAAACCTCCCATCGCCGGAAGATGGAAGGAACTGGGGAAAAGGTTTGGCGCAACCCGGTCAAGGGGGTCCGGGACTAGACACGAATCGGGGTATTGTAGCCCGGCGGGAGGTGGAACGCCTCCCCGCCGACGAACGGGCTAGGCCGGGGCACCGGTTTCTCGCCGCGTTTCTCAGACAGGTAGGCATCGATCGCATTGGCGGCCTCGGTCGCTGCCCCCATCGCATAGACGACCGACCGACCGCCGGCGGCAAAAACCCCCGGGACAGCGGTTGCGAAACCGCCTCCCTTCCCTTCGGGCCAGCCCTGAGAGGCGATCTTCAGATCGAGCTCGGGCCCGAAACCGGTGAGATCGGCCCGCTGGCCCACCGCGATGAGGACCGTGTCGCACGGGATCGTCGTCTCCGAACCCGGCACGGGAACCGGGGTCCGTCGACCTCCGGCATCCGGAGGTCCGAGCTCCGTCGCCTGCACAACAATCCCCTCGACGTGGCCGTTACCGACGATGCGGAGCGGGTTGCGCAGGAACTCGAACCGGATTCCTTCCTCCTCCGCGCCGTGGACCTCCTCCGGGTCCGCGGGCATCTCCGAGCGGCTGCGCCGGTAGAGAAGAGTGACGTGGCCCCCCTTCGAACACCGAAGGGCGGTGCGGACCGAGTCCATCGCCACATCGCCTCCGCCGATAACGACGATCTCTCGGCCGAGCGAGACCGGCCTCCCTGCACCGACGTCCTTGAGGAAATCGAGGGCCGGTAGTACCCCCGGCAGATCCTCGCCGGGGACCCCAAGGGTCCGGTGCTGGGGAGTGCCGATCCCCACGAACACGGCCAGGTAGCCGTCCCGGGAGAGGAGATCGGCGAGGGGTCGGTCGCGTCCGATCTTCGTTCCATCCACGAATGTCACATCGAGGTCCCGGAACCGCCGTCGGTCCGTCTCGACGTCCTCCTGGGTCATCCGATAGGCCGGAATGGTCTGCATCAGGCCCCCGACCCGCGGCTCCTGCTCGAACACCGTGACCGAGTACCCACGTACCCCGAGCTCCCAGGCGGCCATGAGACCGGCCGGGCCTGCCCCGACGACCGCGACCCGCTGGTGTTTGGGCTGCGACGGAACATAGACCGTGCCGTGGTCTCCGAAGTCGAGCGCCGCCCGCTTGAGCTGACGGATGGCCACTGGCACTCCCTTTTTCTTCACCACGCAAGCGTCCTCGCAGTAGTGGTAGCAGACCTTGCACAGGCAGGTTGCGAGAGGGTTGTCTTGCAGCGTGACCTCGGCTGCCTTGTCAAAGTCGTTCGCGGCGATGAGCCGCATGTACTCGCGGCAGTCCTGCGTGATGGGACAGGCCTCGACGCACCAAGGCCGACGGCACTGGATGCACCGCTTCGCCTCGAGGATCGCCTCTTCCTTCGTATACGAGTGCAGAATCTCCC
>JASHQX010000042.1 GCA_030038895.1 Thermoplasmata archaeon | reverse complement strand
ACCGCGTTCGACACGTTCGAGAGCCTGATGGGCGACCAGGTCGCGATCCGGATGTACTTCCAGGCGATCGCACGGACCAAGCACGTGGGGAACCTCGGGATCGGTCTTCTCAAGCCCGGACTCCTTGTCTCGAGCGAGATCCTGAACATGATGGACACGTACTTCCGGATCATCAACATCGACAACGCCCCGTGCATCTACGGGATCCGGCCGCGAACGACGATCCACGCGATCAGCCCGGACCCCGAGAAGGGTCCCCCGCACGCGGTGCTCACCCCGATCGTCTGAGTGCCCGGCCGGTTGCTAGGTCGGGAGCCCGAGGGCGAGCACGCCAATCAGGTAGAGCGCGAGCGCCGGGGCGAACGTCATTACGAGGTCGTCATCGATCCACGGGATCTTCGGGTACTCGGCCGAGATACCGATCGCCGCCGCGAGGAGGGCGAGCAGCGCCGACCACCCCCAAGGCCACCCCCCTACGAGCGCGAGGCCGGTCCACGCGAGGAAGCCGTAGACAAGGAACGGGAGTGTCGGGTACAGGACGCGAGTTCGTTCGTTCAGTCGGAGCTCCCCTGCAAGCGGGTCCACGAGCGCGGTTCCAAGGATGACCGCCGCTGCGATTGGGATCGGGAGCAGGAGGATGGCGCCGGCGAGTGCCGTCGCGTAGAACGGGTAGCTCGCGACCCGGTCCCGCTCGTGCGGCCGGATCATCGCGAGGTCAAAGTGGAGGGCGTGCCGCAAACCTTCGAGCATCCATGCGGCGACGAGCGCGGCGAGGAGGACTTCCTCCTTGGAGACGATTACAAACACCCCGGCGGGGAGGGCGTAGTAGATCAGAACCAGTGCGCCGAGGCAGTGGGTGATGCGCCGGGCGATCCGGTCGCCTACCGCCTCGTCGGCGCCGAACCGGGCCCCGAGCCAGCGGCGTAACGGCCGGGCACTTTCGGCCTCGGAGTCCACGGAGATGCGGGACAGGCCCCGGGCTATGAAGCCTCGCTGGAAAGGGGCGGAGCGGGACCGGGGCGCCCCGGGTGAGCGCCTCCGCCCGTCGCATACTGTTTTGTGACCGCGGGCGTCGCCCGGTACGATGAAGGTTACGGTTCTCGTGGGGAGCAAGTCGGATCTCGAGATCGCGGAGAAGGTCCGGTCGCGCCTCGATGAGTTCCACATCCCTTGCGAGGTGCACGTCGCCTCCGCCCACCGGAACCCGGAGAAGGTCGACCGCCTGGTCCGAGACCCGTCGACGGATGTCTTCATCGCCATGGCCGGCCTTTCCGCCGCGCTCCCGGGCGTCGTCGCGGCACGGACGCTAAAACCGGTCATCGGGGTCCCGCTCCATCGCGGCCTGGGCCTCGACAGTCTGCTCTCGGTCGTGCAGATGCCTCCAGGAATCCCCGTCGCAGCGGTCGGACTCGACGCCGCCGAGAACGCGGCGCTCCTCGCAACCGCAATCCTCGCGCTCCAGCATCCAGAGCTCGCACGTGCACTCGAGGCCTACCGCGCGAAGTGGCGGGAGGAGCCGGCGGCGGGGCCGGGGAGCCCACCGTGATCGATCCGGCGAAGTTCGTCCCCGAAGCGATCGAACGCCTCCGTCGTGAGGTCCCGGACAAGACGTTGATCGCGGCCTCTGGCGGGATCGACTCGACCACCGCGGCGCTCCTTACCGAGCGGGCGCTCGGGGACCGGGCGCGGGCGGTCTTCGTCGACACCGGTCTACTACGGGCCGGTGAGGTCGAGCGGGTCAGCGAGTTCTTCCGAAAGAGCGGGCTCCGGTTCGATGTGGTTCTCGCCGCGGACCGGTTCTTCGCGGCCCTCGAAGGGGTAACGGACCCCGAGGTGAAACGACGCCGGATCGGAGAGGCGTTCATCCGCGTGTTTGAGGCCGAAGCGGACCGGTTCGGCACCGACCGGCTCGTCCAGGGGACAATCGCTCCGGATTGGATCGAGAGTGGAGGCGCGCTCCGGGACACGATCAAGACCCACCACAACGTGGGGGGCCTCCCCCCCGACATCCGATTGAAGGTCGTCGAGCCGCTGCGGGACCTGTACAAGGACGAGGTCCGAGCGCTCGCGCGCTACCTCGGGGTACCGGACGCAGACCGGCAACCGTTCCCGGGCCCGGGCCTCGCCGTCCGGGTCACGGGGCTGGTCACGCCGGACCGAGTCCGTCGCGCCCGCGTGGCGAACGCGATCGTGGAGGAGGAGATCGAGCGCGCGGTCGGCGACGGGAAGATCCGGCGACCGTGGCAGTACTTCGCGGTCCTCCTCCCGGTCCGGTCGGTGGGAGTCCTCGGGGACAACCGGGTCCACGGAGAGGTCGTGAGCGTCCGCGTCGTCGAGTCGATCGACGCGATGACCGCGACATCGATGGACCTGCCCCGATCGGTCCTCGGCCGGATCGCCGAGCGGATCACACGCGAGCTCTCCGGCGAGGTCGTCCGGGTCCTCTACGACATCACCGACAAGCCGCCGGCGACGATCGAGTGGGAATAGCGCTGCCCCCCCCGCCCCGCGAAGACCCTATCGGGAGGGAGCTACTCGGGTCCGTGCCATGCCCGGCGATCCGGTCTCTCCCCACGCCACTCGTTCCATCGAACTTCCTCAGGAGCTAGTGGATGCGATTGCCGCCCGGATCCGTGGCTCCTCGTTCAAATCGGTCGACGCGTTTGTCACCTTCGTACTAGCCCGTTTGACGGAAGGGGCGAGCGACTCGCCGTTCAGCGAAGAGGACGAGCGACGGCTCAAGGACCGGCTCCGCTCCTTGGGGTACATCGACTGAGGCCCCGAGTGGTGTAAGTACTCGCGGGATCATTCCAAGGCCGATGAGAGGTCCCCGCGAGCGCGACGCCCTGTACCTCCTTACCCTCCTCATCGGGGCGGCGTTGCTAACCACCGTGCTGGTGCTGGAGCTCTTTTTCACCATGGTTACCTCATGCTCTGGTTCGTCCTCCTCCTTAGGCGGAGGGCCTACGTGCCTCACCTTCACGGTGGTCTGGCAGTTGTCGGGTGTTCTCGCTGTCGCCCTGGTCCTCGTCGCCGTGGGTGCGGGCGGGTTGCTCTACCCCCGGCTCCGACGCCTCCGGGCCGCGAGGCTCAACGTCCGAGGGTGAGGATACGGGCCCGGCTCCCTCGCTCGTGGTCACCTGTCCCTTCTGCGGCGCCCCCGAAACCGACCGGTTCGACCTGGAGGGCCGCCGGTACCTGGTCTTCCAGTGCATGTTCACCCCGTCGGTGGACCCGACGCTCTCCGACGACCGGATCGACGCACGCCTTCGGGAGGAGTTTACCGGTCCGTTGGCCTCCGGGCACTTCCGTCGGATGTGCGACCGACTACACCTTTACGTGACGCAGGGCGTGGGAGGCCGGGCCCTGTCGGAGGATCGAACCGACCGATCGGCGTGAGAGCAGGTCCAGCCCCTCAGCCTACGGGTCGTTGTTCTCCGCGGAACCGTCGAGCCCCAGCGACTGGCTCGAAACGACCGACACGAACGACGGCGGCCCGGTCTATTTGGATACTAACGAAGCGATCACGGCCGCGCCGCCGCTGCGGGGACCGACGAAATCTTCGCAATCGCGGAATCGGTAGAGACAAGGTGGCGCGGAAGCCCCATCTCTTCTGGTGAGGCCCCGAGAGCCAGCCCGACGACCTGGGGGAGGTGGAAGACCGGGAGGTCGAGCGGCCGGTGGACTGCCTTTGCGGCCTGGTTCTGGTAGGCGTCGAGCGAAATGTGGCAGAGCGGGCACGGGGTCGCCATCGCGTCGGCCCCGTGGGCCTTCGCGTCAAGCACCTGGCGGCCGGCGATCCCCGCTGCGGTCTCGGGCTTGACGAACTGGATGGGGAAGCCGCAGCACATCACGCGTCCGCGATAGTAGACGGGGGTCGCGCCGATCGCGGCGAGGAGGTCCTCGAACGCATGCGGCTCCTCCCCGCTCTCCCACGCCATCTCGTCCGCCGGCCGGAGGAGGTGGCAGCCGTAGAACGCCCCGACCTTGAGCCCCGCGAGGGGGCGCCGGACCTTCGCGCGGATCGCGGGAATCCCGATGTCCTCGGTGAGGACGCGCAGGAGGTGCTTGACCTTCACCGTCTGGCGGTACTCGATCCCGAGCGGCTTCAGCGCGCCGTCCACGCGGGCCTTCACCGCGGGGTCCTTTAATCGGAGGTTCGCGAGGGAGAGCATCCCCTGGCACGTCGAGCAAATCGTCAAGAGGTCGAGCCCGGCCTTCTCGGCGATCGCGAGGTTCCGCGCGTTGATCGCGACGTTCAGGACCTCGTTCGCCTCGTCGACGAATCCGGACCCGCAACAGGAGAAGTTGGGGAACTCCGCTAGCTCGATCCCGAGCGCACGGCAGACCCAACGGGTCGCCATGTCGAGCTCCTTTCCCGACTCCTGCGCGACGCATCCGGGGTAGTACGCGATCTTCATTTCGGAGTCTCCGAACGCTTGTCGAGCTCCGCATAGATCTTCTCGAGCTCGTCGGCCCCTTCGATCCGGTGGGGCTTGCGGATGACCTCCGGCTTCTTCCGCCAGATCTTGAGCCCCTGGGGGAGCTGGCCGAGCATCCCCCCCACCCCGAAGGTCTGGCGAACGAGCTTCATCTCGTTCAGGAGCCCAAGGTCGACGATATTGTCCTTGAACCCGATGGCGTGCTTCGAACCGTGCTCGGTCCCGCCCTGCACCGCGATCGCCATCTCCTTGAGATCGCGGATCCGCTCCGATGGGCGTACGTCCTTCGGGCACGCCTCGGTGCAGAGGTGACACCGTAGGCAGAGCCAGAGCCCGTTCGGTTGGATCCGGACGAGGCGGTCCTGCGTCGCCCCGTCGCGGGGGTCGACCACGAACCGGTAGAGCTTCGCGAGCGCCATCGGTCCCGGGAACGCGGGGTCGGCCTCGACCGCCGGGCACGCCGAGAAGCACGCGGCGCACGCGATGCACCGCGGTGTCTCCTTGAACCGGTCGACCTCTTCGGGCGTCATCGACGTCGTCCGGCCCTCGGGCATCGGGTGCGCCGGATCGAGCTTCAAGTGGGGTTCGATCCGGTCGTACTGTGCCCAGAAGGAGGCCTGGTCGACCACAAGGTCGCGGAGGACCGGCTGGTTGCGCATCGGCTCGACGACCACGCGTCCGTGCCTTTCGACCTCGGGACCGATCGGCGTCTGGCAGGCGAGACGGCTCTTCGAGTTGATCTGCATCGCGCACGATCCGCAGATCGCGCTGCGACAGGAGTAGCGGAGCGTCAGGCTCGGGTCGATCTCGGCACGGATTCGCAAGAGCGCCGTGAGGACCGGCGTGTGCGGGGCGAGCTCGAGCGTGTACCGCTGGTATCTGGGCTGCACCTGACGGGCGGGGTCGAAGCGGAAAACATCGAAATTCGCGGCGACCGTGCTCGCCGCCATCAGTAGACCCTCTCCTTCGGTTCCCATCGGGTGTACGCCACCGGGGCGTACGAAAGGTTCGGACCGGTCGAGGTCTTCTGGGCGAGGGTGTGCTTCATCCACTTCTGGTCGTCGCGCTTCGGGAAATCGGTCCGCGCATGCGCGCCTCGGCTCTCGGTGCGGGCGTAGGCGCCGACGAGGATCACCTCCGCGAGCTCGAGCATATGGCCGACCTCGACCGCGTCGGTGAGGTTGAGGTTGTAGACTTTCGAGGCATCGACGACCCGGACGCGGTCGAACCGCGATCTGAGCGCGCGGATCCGCCTCAGGCCCTCCAGGAGGTCCGCTTCGTTTCGGTAGATGCCCGCGTACCGCTCCATCGTCTCCTGCATCTCGGTCCGGAGCGCGGAGGGGTCCTCCCCTTCGGAGCGGGAGGACCAGCCGCGGATGGGCCTCGCCGCCTCGTCCAGATCGGTCGCGCGCATTGTCGTCGCGCTCGCCCCCACGGCGTACTGCGCCGCGGCGGCCCCGGCTTCCCGACCGAAGACGAGGGTCTCGAGTAGCGAGTTCCCACCGAGACGATTCGCGCCGTGGATCGACACGCAGGCCGCCTCACCGGCGGCGAAGAGGCCGGGGATGTTCGTTTCGCCTCGGATGTTCGTCCCGACGCCGCCCATCATGTAGTGCTGGGCCGGATAGACCGGGATCGGCTCGGTCACCGGGTCGATGCCGGCGAAGTGACGGCAAAAGTCGCAGATCTCCTGGAGGCGGCTCTCCACCTTCTCCTTCCCGAGGTGCATCAGTTCGAGATGGACGTACCCCCCGTAGGGGCCGGTGAACCCACGTCCGTCCGCGACCTCGGTCACGATCGCGCGCGAGACGACGTCCCGCGAAGCGAGTTCGAGCACATGCGGGGCATAGCGGGACATGAACCGCTCCCCGCTCGCATTCTTCAGGATCCCGCCCTCTCCTCGCGCCCCCTCGGTGATCAGGATACTGGTCTCGAGCAGGGCAGTCGGGTGAAACTGAACGAACTCCATGTCCTTGAGGAACGCCCCGGCGTCGTACGCCACTGCGACGCCGTCGCCCGTGCAACTGTGGGCGTTGGTCGTCCGGCTGTAAAGGCGCCCGGCGGGGCCGGTCGCGATCACCACCGACTTCGCCGCGATTTCCTCGAATTCTCCGCGTTTGCGGTCGTAGGCGATGATCCCCTGCACCCGGCCATCGCGCACGACGATTCGGATGAGATCCCATTCGGGGTAGAGCGTGAATCGCTCGGTCCCGAGGCGCTCCCAGAGCGCCTGGAGGAGCGCGAGCCCCGTTCGGTCCGCTGCATAAATCGTCCTCGGAAAACCCGCGCCACCGAAGGGTCGCCGCGCGAGAGAGCCGTCCGGGGACCGGCTGAAGATCGTGCCGAAGTGCTCCATCTCGACGACGATCGGCCCGGCTTCTCGGCAGAAGAACTCGATCGCGTCCTGGTCTCCGAGGTAGTCCGAGCCTTTCACGGTGTCGTAGATGTGGGTGTCGACGGAATCTTCCGCCCCGACGGCCGCGTTGATCCCGCCCTGCGCCGCCCCCGAGTGGGAGCGCAGCGGGTGGAGCTTGGTGACGATCGCGACGTCCCGACCGGCCTCGACCGCGGCGAGCGCCGCGCGTTGACCGGCGAGCCCGGCTCCGACGACCACCACTTCGTGACGCAACATAGGCGAGGGCCCGTAGAGTACGTTCCTTTAATCGGTGTCGCGAGGAGGACCCCGTACCTTCGTTTCATCGCCAAGGAAAACCCCCTACGAGGTGGGACCGGGTTCCTCGGTGACGCGGCCGTAAGCGCCCCGTGAGGTCTTATATAGCGACCCCGGGTCGGTTCTCCGCTTTCGGCCAGCCGAGAGAGGTTCCACGATGCAGAACACGGTCAACGCGATCGACGAGGAACGGCTCCTCAAGGGCACGACCACGGTCGGACTCGTGTGCAAGGACGGGGTCGTTCTCGCGACGGAGCGCCGGGCGACCGCCGGCACCATGATCTCGAACAAGGCGACGCAGAAGCTGTTCAAGATCGACCAGAACATCGGTATCACCATCGCGGGGCTTGTCGGCGACGCGCAGGTCCTCGCCCGGTACCTGCGCGCCGAGGTCTCGCTCTACCGGCTTCGGCGCAACGCCCCGCTGACCGCGGAGGGTGCCGCGACCCTGCTCGCGAACATCCTGAACGGGAACCGGTTCTACCCGTACTACGCCTGGCTGATCCTCGGCGGGGTCGACGCGAAGGGCGGCCACGTCTTCTCGGTGGATCCGGCGGGCGGCTGCATCGAGGACAAGTTCGTCTCCGTCGGCTCGGGTTCGCCGTTCGCCTACGGCCTGGTCGAGGAGACCTACTCGCGCGACATGGCGACCTCCGACGCGGTCGACCTAGCCTTGCGCGGCCTCACCGCCGCGATGAAGCGCGACAGCGCGAGCGGGGATGGCTACCTCGTGCACGTCATCTCCCCGAAAGAGTACCGCGAGCTCACCGAGGACGAAATTAATAAACGCCTAAAGGCCCTCAAGATACCGCTGCCCCCGGTCCTGCCGTAGCACCGCAGGGCCTTCGGGCCGCCCTGAACCTCTTCCGAGACAACCCATTCCCGAGTGCATGAGTTTCGACTCGCTCATAGAGCAAACACGGACAGCGCTCAGCGAGGTGCTTCCGGAGACCATCGAGGTCACCGACATCGAGCTCGAGGGGCCGCACATCGTCCTCTATACGAAGCAGCTCGACTCGTTCCTCTCCGGCGGCGACCTCCTCCGCCAGATCGCCCAGCGGCTCCACCGCCGGGTCGTCGTCCGATCCGATCCCGAGACCCTCATCGACCCGAAGGATGCCGAGAAGGTCGTGCGGGAGGTGATTCCTCCCGAGGCGGAGATCAACCAGCTGTTCTTCGAGCCCGAGACCGGCGAAGTCACCATCGAGGCTGCGAACCCCGGCGCGGCGATCGGCCGTGGAGGATCGGTCCTGAACGATCTCAAGCGCCGGATCGGCTGGGTGCCGACGGTCGTCCGGACGCCTCCCATCCCGTCCAAAACCGTCGAGGAGGTCCGCATCCACCTGCGGAACTCGTTCGATGACCGACGCTCTTTCCTGAAGAAGGTCGGCATACGAATCGCCCGTGACCCGTTGCCCGAGAAGCTCTGGGCGCGCAACACCGCGCTCGGTGGCTACCGAGAGGTCGGACGAAGCGCGCACCTTCTGACGACCCAAAACTCCAAGGTTCTGATCGACTGCGGCATCGACCCCGGGTCGGACCGGACCCCCTTCTTCAACGCGCCCGAGCTCCTCCCGCTCGATTCGCTCGACGCGGTCGTGGTCACGCACGCGCACCTCGACCACTGCGGGCTCGTCCCGGTCCTGCTCAAGTACGGCTACAAAGGGCCGATCTACTGCACCGCGCCGACCCGCGATTTGGTGACCCTGATGCTTCTCGACGCGATCAAGGTTGTCAACCAGGAGGCCCGGCGCGGCCTCTACGACTCCTCCCACGTCCGTGAACTCGTCACGCGCACGATTCCTCTCCGCTGGGGCGAGACGACCGACATCGCCCCCGACATCCGTCTGACCCTCCACAACGCCGGCCACATCCTCGGCTCGTCGATCTGCCACTTCCACCTCGGCGAGGGGGATCACAACCTCGCCTACTCTGGCGACATCAAGTTCGACCGGAGCTGGCTGTTCAACCCCGCGACCAACCGGTTCCCCCGCCTCGAGACCCTCGTTCTCGAGTCGACGTACGGGGGGTACCGCGACGTACAGCCGAGCCGCCAGCAGGCGACCGAGGAGTTCAGCGCGCTCGCGACCCAGGTGCTCAACCGGGGCGGCAAGCTGATCGTCCCGGTCTTCGCGGTCGGGCGTTCGCAGGAGGTCATGCTGGTCCTCGAGGACAAGATGCGCGAGGGGAAGATCCCGCGCGTCCCCGTCTACCTCGACGGAATGATCTTCGAGGCGACGGCGATCCACACCGCGTACCCCGAGTTCTTGAACAGCCAGCTCCGCACCCAGATCTTCCAGCAGGGGGACAACCCGTTCCTCTCCGATATCTTCCACCGGGTCGACTCTTCGCAGATGCGGAGTGGTATCCTCGACTCCAAGGAGCCGTGCATCGTCCTCGCAACGTCGGGGATGATGAGCGGCGGCCCGGTGATGGAGTACTTCCGGGCGTGGGCGCCGGAGGAGAAGAACGGGCTCCTCTTCGTCGGGTATCAGGCGGAGGGGACGTTTGGCCGACGCCTCCAGCGGGGGATGGCCGAGGCGACTTTCTTGGACGGCTCCCGGCAAGCCTCCGTGCCGATCAAGATTGACCTCGCGACGATCGAGGGGTTCTCGGGACACTCCGACCGGGTCCAGCTGATGAACTTCGTCGCTTCCCTCGACCCCCGGCCCCAGCGGGTCATTTTGAACCACGGCGAGGAGTCGAAGGTCGTTGACCTCTGCTCGAGCCTACACAAGCGGTTCAACCTCGAGTCGAGAGCCCCGTACAATCTCGAGGCGATCCGGGTCCTCTAGGCTCCCACCCGACCTCGCCGGGGCTCGTCCGTTAGGGTAGATCCGCCCGGCCGATCAGGACCCCCCGGGGGGTGACGGAGGACCGGGAGGCGGGGCGCCGGAACGCGTCGGCGAGCCCTCCGTCCAAGGCGCGACGGGGGATTCCGGTTTTCGCCGCCGGCGCAGGAGCAACACGGCCAGGGCGATCGCCAGCGCCACGAGGACGGCGGCGAGCAGATAGAAGTCCGTCCAGCTGACCCCTGAGCTCGAAGTGGGCGAGGGGGGAGGCGCGGCTGTCGAGGCGCTGACCTCGTTGGACGGGGTAGCCTCGGTGGTCCCGTTCCAAGCGATGACACGGAAGTAGTAGGTCGTGGAGGGCGCCAATCCGGTGACGATGTACGATGAAACGGTCCCCACCGAGAGGTGGTCCGAGAGAGCGGATACGGAGATCCCGAACTCGAGGGTGAGATTCGTGAACGTACCGGAGGTCGGATTCGTCCATGAAAGTGAGATGCTCTGTTGGGTCGAGGCGGTCACCGTGAGGGCGGAAGCGCCCACGACCACAACCGGGGGCGGTGTCGCGGACGTGATCGTGCTCACTTCGTTCGACGGTGTGCCCATCGCGGTCCCGTTCCATGCTTGGACCTCGAAGTAGTACGTCGTGGCCGCGGTCAACCCGGTGACAATGTACGAAGAGTCGATTCCCAGGGATAGGTGCTGGGAGAGAACGGACTCGGAGGTCCCGTATTCGAGAGTGATGTTCGTGAATGTCCCCGATTCGGGATTCTGCCAGGCCAGTGAGACGCTCCGGTTCGTCGTACCGGTCACCGTGAGGTAGGCCGCGCCGGTGAACGACGTGAGCGCGCTCACGACATTCGACGGGAGGCTCTGCACCGAGTTGTTCCAGGCCACGACTTCGAAGTAGTAGGTCGTGGAGGGACGGAGGCCATCCACCGAGTACGAGGTGACGGTTCCTACCGATAGATGGGTCGTCAGCGCATCCGCCGCGGTCCCATACGCGACCGTGAGGTTCGTGAACGTGCCCGCCATAGGGTTCGACCAGGCCAGGGAGACGCTCGAGACCCCCGAGCTTGTCACCGTGAGGTCGGCTGCGCCCACGAAAGTGGTGGCCGCGCTGACGACGTTCGAGGGCGTTCCTTCCAGCGAACCGTTCCAAGCGACAATCGCGAAGTAGTAGAGGGTACCCTCGAGCAATCCCGAGACAGTGTACGACGAGCTGAGCCCGACCGAATAGTGATGGGTCAGCGCGCCGGGCGACGTCCCGACTTCCACCGTGACGTTCGAGAAGGTTCCTGACCGAGGATTGGTCCACGCCAGCGACACGTTCGTTTCGTTCGCGCCGGTGACGACAACATGAGAAACCACCGCCGGACCGGTGACGAACGCGGAGACCTCGCTGCCCTCACCGGGGCCATGAAGATTCCACGCCGTGATTGACGCATAGTACTGCGTGCCGGGAGAGAGGCCAGTGAGAGTAAACGAACTCGCGCTACCCAGCACGGATGTTTGTTGTACCAGTTCGTCCGAGGAGGTTCCCCACGCGGCCGTGTAGTTCACGATGACATCGTTCGGCGGCGGGAGCCAGTCGAGCGTTGCGTTCGTACTTGTCGCTTCAACGGAGGTGATGGCGGGAGCCGGGGGCGCGGTATCATCGGCAGCACGGTTGGTCGCGGGGAATGGGAACCGCGACAGGCCCAGCCGCCACATCCACCAGATCGTTCCGGGAGTGGCCCCATCGCCGCCGTGGATGGTGCACGGACCTGGTAGAATGTCGTTGCACGCGTACGAGGTCGGGGCGATGATGTACGAACTGTTCAGGAATTGACCTTCTTGGTACCATTGAACCCAGGAATAGGTCGTGTTCTCGAAGGCATGGGGATTGTAGATGTACGGACTCACGTTCGTGGAATAGAAGCCGAAGTGGCCAGGAACCTGGCTCGTCAGCCAGGTGTCGTTGTTCGGGGCGTTGTAATCCGATTCCATCTCGGGACCGGAATCGATCAGCGCGGGTCGGTCGCTCTCCGAAGCCGGGCCGATGTCCACACACGCGCACGCACGCGCTTGACGGAGGTTCGCCTCGGTGACCAGTCCCGAGATGGTCCCGCTCGGGAGCACTCCGTAGACCAGCGCGCTCTCCGCCGCCCGCATCGAGAGTTCCCGGCTTGAGACGTTGAACGTAAGCCCGTTGACCCCGTTCACGGTGATGCCCGCCGTCGACCACGGAGCATAGTAGGTCTGGGTCAACGAGTAGTCGCTGGAGCTCGTCACCGGTCCCGAGAGCTGGAGCTCCTCGAGATAATCCCCGTCCGTTCCCCCGGATTCTACATTGATGAATCCGTTGAGGTACGCCATCCAGTAGATGTTGTTCGCCTCGAAGAAGGGTAACGTGCCGACGGTAGACTCGGTGTTGTTCCATAGATCGTGGTCGAACATCTCGTCATTCGCGTCAATCAGGACGGCCAGGGAGTCGTTCCCGTCCCAGCCGGTGAGGAACAATTCCCCGTTGGTCGCCACATCGGAGATGGTCGGGGTGGAAAAGTTGTAGAGGAAGACGCGGTGGGTCGTGACGTTGACCGCCTCGACCGTGACGACTTGGGTGGAGGTGTTGAGCGCCCCCCAGCTGTAGATGTACGAACCGTCCTGTGTGATGAACAATTCGTTCGGGATCATAGCGTAGGTCGGGAAGCCCTGGTAGAGGGGTGTCCACGGCGCCACCGGGGAAGCGGAACCGTTGATGAACGAGTAGAAGACGAGCTCGTCAGTCGCATTGACGTAGTAGGCTCCATCTTGCGTCCAGGAGAGCACGGGGTTCTGGCATCCGGGGCCTAACCCCTCGTAATTGTCCACGTACGCTGCGAGGCAGTTGTAACGTGGCAGCACGATCGAAGTGTTACCGTACGGCACGAGCGGGTACACGTCCAGCATCAACGGCGTGGACGTGGGGGCCGTAAACGGCTGCACGGCTCCCCCGAAACCGAACGGAGCGTCGGGGACGGGTGTGGCGTTCGCAGAGACCGACACATAGTACCCCGAGCCCGAGGGAAGATTCATGGCGAAGTAACCGGTCGCGTTCGTCGCCGTCGTTCCGATGGTGGTGCACGTCAGGCTCTGGTACGCCGTGCAATCATCGAGGACGGTGACCGTCGTTCTCACTAACGGAGAGGTCGTCGCGTAGTTGTTCAGATCCGCGTAGACGTAGCCCGTTACGCCCGAAACGCTGTCCGGCGAAAGCCGGGCGCCAAACCCGGACGTAGACGGGGCCGGAGAGGCCGCATGAACCGCGAAAACGGTCGCGATCAGTAACACGCCAACGGCGAGGGCGGAAGGCGTCGGGGGAGGACGACCGACCATACGTACCCCCATCCCTCATTGGCGACCGGAGCTTAGTTCTTCTCCGTTGCCCGATGCATCCAGAACTAACTCGACCCGACCGCGATCGCACTTCGTTGACCAGTACCCGGTCTGGGGCGGTCCCTGGGCATAGATCCTCGGATCTCCAGATTCGATCTCACACGCGTTTCGTCGCGAGGACGCCCGGGACTGGCCGGACGGCCCGCCTCCGTTTCCGTTAAGATGGGGAGCTCGCTTGGGGCCCGCGGCATCGGGCAAACTGCCGTCTCGACCTCCATCATGACGTTTGGCGATCCCATCGAGGACCTGTACTGGATCTATCGGAGACAAAGAGTACCTGCCTTCGTCACAGTCCTTACCGGTCGAACCCCCCAGGAATACATTCCCGAGCTGGGCCGGTACCGCATCTACGAGGGGAAGGAGGCCCTCCTGTACCTGATCGTGCGCTCCCTCCGACCCGAGAAGGTGATCGAGACGGGCGTGCAGTTCGGATGGTCGTCCTTGGCGATCTTGGCCGCCATGCGAGAGAATGGGGTCGGGAGCCTCCACTCCATCGACCTCCCGTTCGTGGGTCACGGGCACTTAACCACGGACGGGAATTTCGACGACACCCACGTGAACGCGATCTCTGACACGGGCCGGTGTGTGCCGGAGTATCTCCGTTCGCGATGGGATCTTCGGATCGTTGCGGATCCCGGGGCGTCTACGGCGGAGCTACGACGTCTCGTCTCGGAAGGCCCGCTCGACATGTTCTTCCACGATTCCGACCACACGTACGCGAACATGACCCTCGAGTACGGCATCGCCTGGCCGGCGCTGAAGCCGGGCGGGGTTCTGTACTCGGACGATGTCGACCGCAACCGCGCGCTCGACGACTTCGCGCAAAGTGTGGGCCGAACGAAGAGGGTGTTCCGCATCCACCCGGGTAAGCCCCCCTCTCTCGGCGGGCTAAGGAAGTAGTCCGCCCCTCCCGGATTGACAGTCCAGCAGGGGTTTCCCGAGCTTCGGGACCCCCGCCCGGCGCGGACCCACCCACTCCGCCTCAGGCCGGGGATGTAGGTTGGACGAAATCCTTTATAGCGCCTAGCTCGTGAAACGGCTTTAGCTAACTCTTCCAGGAGAACGCATGCGGAATCCGCCTCGCCGTTTCCTCGTCCTAGGGCTGGACGGAGGTACGTTCGACCTTCTCGACCCGCTCATGGAGGCCGGGGAGCTTCCTTTCCTTCAATCCCTGGTTCACCGCGGGGTCCGCGCCCCGCTCCACTCGGTGTATCCGGCGAAGACGATCCCCGCGTGGTACTCGTTCGCGACCGGTAAGGACCCTGGGGAGCTGGGGATCTTCGGTTTCACCGAGCCGGACGGTCGGCCGGGACGGTCGCGACTCGTCCAGTCTTTCCGCCCGGCCGAGGCCGTCTGGGACCGGCTTTCGCGGATCGGCATGAAGGTCGGCGTTCTCAATTTCCCGATGCGGGCGGCGTACCCGCTCCACGGCTTCGTCGTCCCGGGGATGTTCTCTTCCGATCCTACCCCCTACCCGCGCAGCGTACGGGCAGAGATCGAGAGCACCATTGGGGAAACACTCCCGCCCGAGCTGCCGACCTACCGGGATTCCGAGCGGGATGATTGGATCTCGAACGCGACGAGGTCGGTGGCATTGCGCGGCCAAACGGCGGCGATGCTCGCGGAGCGGCACCGGCCGGACTTCCTCTTCGCCCTCTTCCGAGAGACCGATCGCGTGGAGCACGAGTTCTGGCACGAGCTCGAGCGCCCCGTAGAGAAGATTCCAGCCGACCTCCTCGACTTCTGGCGGTCGGTCGACCGCTCGTGCCGTGAGGTCGACCGCGCATTCCGATCCGATGGTGGGCCGTCGATCACCCTCGTAATCTCCGACCATGGGCACGGAGGGTTTCGCTCGGAGTTCCTAACCAACCGCTGGCTCGCCAACGAAAAGTTCCTCGTCTTCCAGGAGAACGCGACCCTCGCTCGCCGGCGTTTCGTTTCCCAGATGATGCTCTACGCCCAGCGGATCGGACTCACCCGCCGGCTGACCCGACGCATCGCCGGGTTCGTCCGGGACGGTCGCCGCGCGGGCCTCGCCCAGTACTTGAGCGGCCGAACCTCGTTCGAGGACGTCTCGCCGCAGATCGACTGGAGGAAGACGGTTGCGTTCTCCTACCCTGTCCCCGAGGGGATCTATCTTAACCCGCAGAATCCGGACCTCACGCCCACGCGGCGGGCCGAGATCCTCGAGGAGATCCGCGCCCGGCTCGAGGCGTTCCCCGAAGCGCACATCGAGGTCTTGGGCCCATCCGAGATCTATCATGGACGGAAACTCACCAAAGGGCCAGCCCTCTTCATCCGCGTCGACGGGATGCGGACGGAACCACGAATGGACTTCAGCTATCCGCAATCGTTCATCCGCGACCGGCCGAACTATTTCTACGGTACCGGGAACCACCGGATGGAGGGGATCCTAATCGGTGCGGGAGACGGAGTAGAAGGTGGAAGGTCCCTCCCGGCGCTGAGCCTCCTCGACGTCACCCCGACCATCCTCGACGGGATGGGGGTCCCGGGCTCGCGAGAGATGGTCGGCCACTCCTTCGCCCCGGAGCTCGGGGTCGCGGGCGGCTAGCACCGCTCCCGCGGAAGTTTTTTTGGCACCGACCGACTGGAACGCCCCGGATGGCTCTCCGGACGATCGACCTGATCGCTCTCGGGTCCCCGACGAGCGACCCCTACGACCCCTCCGCGACGGCGTGGGCCCTCGCCCGGGCGTACGCCACCCGGGGGGACGACGTCCGCGTAATCCGTCCCGAAGGACCATCCCAAGCCCCGCAACCCGAGGGCGTCGCTTCGGTGGAAATCACGGTTCCCCTGCGGCGTCCCGGGGCAGCCGTCGACCAGGCCGCGTTCGCGAGCGAGGCCGGGCGGCATGTCCGTCCGACAGCGGATGTGATCGTTCGTGACCCGTCCGGCCTCGGTGCGATTCGGGCCCGGGGACGGTCAGGGGGTCATCCGCCGCTCGTCGCGTTCGTCCGTTTGATCGAGCTCCACGCGTTCGACCGGGAGCGCGGGCGCCTCACCCCCCGACGATGGACGGATCGGCTCGACACCTGGCGCGATCGAAGGGACGTCCGCCGGTTTGAGAAGGCAGCGCTTACCGAGGCCGACGTGTTGTTCGTGGACGCGCCCGGCCTTGCACCGGCGATTGCGACCGAGTACGCGGTCCCGGCGGAACGAGTGCGCACGGCCCTGCCTCCGGTTCCGGATCTACCCCCACCGGCCTCTCGGGACGCCGCGCGCGCCATGCTGGACATCCCCCGCGACGTGCCCGTGGCCGTCAGTCCCGTTCCGGAGAACGGAAAGGACACCGGCGGGGTCGATCGCGCGCGGGAGACCTTCCGGAGGATCCGTCCACTCTTTCCGGGGGCCCGCCTGATCATCGTCGGGGCGTCGCCCCCGACCGAACCCGGTCTTGTCGCGATACCCCGAAGGGACGCGGAGGCGTTCGGCCTCGGCTTCGCCGCCGCGAACGTCGCGCTCTTCGCCAAGAACCGGGGGACGTTCGACCCCATGGTCATCGGCGCCATGCGGGCCGGCTGCGCCGTTGCCGCCGTCCCCTCCCTGCACCTTCCCGTCGACCCCGGGGACGCGCTCAAGTACGCCCCGACGGACGACCCGGGCGATCTCGCGTCGATCCTCGCCGAGCTCTTCGCCGACCCGGCGCTCGCCCGTGAGATCGCCGCGCACGGGGTCGAGCACTCGGCCCTCTACCACCCGGACCGGATCGTGCGGGCGATCGACGAGGCGACTTCGAAGCTAGCGCCCTAGGGTTCCGGAGGGGCTCCCTCGTCGAGCCTCCACTCCGCGAACGCCCTTCCCCCCGAGGCCCGCCGCACCGCACCCGGGAGACCGTCCCAGCGGACCGACGCATCGAGACCGAGGAGTTCGACCTCATCGAGCCAGTGTCGGAAGCGCGCGCGCAGCGGCTCGAACGGATCGGCTTCTCCCGGCCCGACCCAGGCGGACGCCGGCCGGTGGACCCGGACCCCCTCCTTCCCGATGCTCCAGACGCCGATCTTCACCGCGCGGGTTGCGGCTGTGCGTCGCGCGAGGCGCTCGGCCGAATGCGCGGAACCGAGCGCGATCGCGCACCAGTCCGCCCACCCCCGGCGCCGGAGCGCCTGGGCGAGAACGCCCCGCGCGTCCCGGACCTTCACCTCGATTAGCCCTACCTCGTTCTCGCGTCGGGCAACGAGGTCGAAGTAGTCGGTCCCGTCCGGGTCGACGAGCACCCGGAACCCCCGGTCCGATAGGTGGCGGGCGGCCTGTTCCACCAGGTCTCGTTCCGGGTGACGCGACGAGGCGGTGGGACCGCTCACGGCCCGCTCCGCAGGAACCAGCGGTCGAGCCGGGATCGCGGGATCCGAAGCACGATCGGCCGGCCGTGCGGGCAGGAGTACGCGGCCTCGGGCAGCGCGTAGAGCGCTTCGAGGACCCGCTGGAACTCTGCGGACGTCACCACGTCACCCGCCCGAATCGCCGCGTGGCAGGCGAGGCTGGCTGCAGTCCGCTCGATGAGCCCATCCGGTTGAGTCGGACGTCCGCCCGAAGCGAGCTCGTCGAGTAGCTCCAGTACGGCCCCGGGCCGGGCGCGTCGCCCGGCGAACGAAGGGACCGAACGTACGCAGTAGGTCTCCGGACCGAACTCGTCGACCTCGAAGCCGGCGCGCGCGACCTCGACCCGGTGGGCCTCGAGCGCCGACCGCTCGACGCCCGTCAGGTGGAGAGGAACCGGTTCGACCAGCCCCTGGCGGGCGACCGGCTCCTCGCGCCGCAGGGTTTCGTAGACCACGCGCTCACTCGCGGCGTGCTGGTCGATCAGGACGAGACCGTCGTCCCCTTCTGCGACCCAGTAGAGGGCCCCTACGCATCCGAGCAGTACGAGCCGGGGATGACCCGTCGAAGCCGCGACCTCGGGGAACCGGACGGCAGGGCCGACCTCTCCGAGCGTCTGCTGTCGACCTCCGATGGAACTCATGGCACCCCCCGCCTCGGCTCCCTCGCTCACGCGGAGGGTTCCGGGGTGGGCGGCACCCTCCTCAGGGGCCAGACGGTCGACGCCGACCGTGCGCTCGGCCAGCTCGGCGACCTGGGGGGCGGCGATCAACCCCTCCCGCACGCGCACGCGGACGGCGTCCACAATCTCCCGCTCGCGCGCCAGGCGGACCTCGCGCTTCGTGGGATGGACGTTCACGTCGAGGCCCTCCGCCGTCACCTCGAGGTGGACCACGCCGACGGGGAACCGGGTGCGCGGCAGGTAGTCCCCGAACGCGACACGCACCGCCTGCTGGAGCGGACGGGAGAGGATCGCCCGACCGTTGATCGCGAGGTAGAGCCCGCGGCTTGAAGGGGAGGCGAGCGAAGGCCGACCGAGGACCCCGTGGACCCGTCCTCCCGGGATCTCGCCCGTGACCGAGAAGGATCCACGAAGAAACTCGGGGCCGAGGACCCGGGAAGCTGCGTCCCGAAGGTCCGACGTCGACGGGTACGTCGCGATCTCCCTCCCTTCCGCCTCCAAGCGGACCGTAACGTGGGGACGCGCGAGGTAGGTGCGTTCCAGGGTCTGGGCCACCTCGATCTGCTCGGCAGCCGGGCTCCGCAGGAACTTGCGCCGGGCCGGCGTGTTGAAGAAGAGGTCGGAGACCTCGACCGTCGTCCCGGGAGCCCGGGGAGAGGCGAACCGCCCAGCCGGTGCTCCTCCGACGACCGAGATTCCCTCCGCGACTTCCCGGTCCGGCGGCCGCGAGAGGAGCCGCAGCCGCGCCACCGCGGCGATCGCGGCGAGCGCCTCGCCCCGGAACCCGAGCGTCTCGATGAGCTCGACGGGGCCCGCCGGGCCGATCTTGTTCGTCGCGTGCCGTTCCACGGCGATCTCAAGCTCGTCCGGCGGGATGCCGGTCCCGTCGTCGGCGACGACGATCCGTTCGATTCCCCCTTGTTCGATCCGGACCGTGACGGTCGTGGCCCCGGCGTCGAGCGAGTTCTCGACGAGTTCCTTGACCACCGATGCCGGCCGCTCGACGACTTCTCCCGCCGCGATCCGCTCGACCGTCCCGAGCTCTAGCCGTCGGATCGGGCGGCGGTCCGTCGACGCCCCCGTGGCCGTCACCGCTCGGGCTCCCCGGACGGGCCCCCGGAGGCGCGACGCCGCAGCTCTCGAAGTTTGGCTGCCGCCTCCTCAGGGGCGAGCGAATCGATGTCGATCCTCCGAAGCTCCTCGCGTACCGGATCGGTTCCCGCCGCCTCCGAGGAGAGAAGGACGGCCTGAGTGTAGCGAGGTCCTCGGGCTCGAGCTCGCCCCTTCGATTCGAGGCGCATTCCTTCGGACTCGAGTCGCCGCAGGAGCCGGTCCGCCTCGGCGAGCACGTCTTCCGGAAGCCCGGCCAGTCGTGCGACATGAAGCCCGTAGCTCCGGTCGGTGGCGCCGGGGACGAGCCGGTGGAGGAAGACGACGCCGTCCGGCCGGTCGGCAACCGCGAGGTGCGCGTTCTGCGCGGCCGCGAGCCCCTGCACGAGCTCGGTCAGCTGGTGGTAGTGAGTCGCGAGAATGCACCGCGAGCGCGCGACGTCGTGGAGATGCTTCAAGGTCGCCCAGGCGATCGCGAGGCCGTCGAACGTACTCGTGCCCCGGCCGACCTCATCGAGGAGAACGAGCGACCGTTCGTCCGCCCCTCGGAGGATCTCCGCGACCTCGCTCATCTCGACCATGAAGCTCGACTTGCCGCGCCCGATCTCGTCCGTGAATCCCATCCGCGTGAACAGGCGCTCGACGACTCCGAGGCGAACGAAACGGGCCGGAACGAAGGAGCCGGCCTGCGCGAGCACGACCAATAGGCCGACCTGTCGCATGTACGTCGACTTCCCGGCCATGTTGGGCCCGGTGATCACGAGGAGCCGGTGCTCGGGAACGTCGAGCTCCGTGTCGTTCGGGACGAATGACTCGCCCATCAGACGGTCGAGGACCGGATGCCGACCCGACCGCACGACGAGCGAGTCCGAGTCGTCAACGACCGGACGGACGTATCCGCGGGACTGGGCCAGGTGGGCAAACGTGAGCAAGGCATCGAGCTCCCCGAGCGCACGTCCGATTCGGTAGAGGCCCGAGGCATCGCGCTCGATCTCGACGAGGAGCTCCTCCCACCGTGCGAGGGCCGCGTCGTGCATCCCCTCCTGCGCTGCCCGGATCTCCCGCTCGAGCTCCTCGAGACGATCCGAGGTGAACCGTTCGGCCTGCGCGACGGTCTGGCGCCGCCGGAAATGCGCCGGCACCCGGGCGAGGTGCGGCTTCGTGACCTCGAAGTAGTATCCGAACACCTGGTTGTATCCGACCTTGAGGGTACGGATCCCAGTGGCGTCCTGCTCCGTCCGCTCGAGCTCGGCCAGCCGGGCGAGCGCGGTCCGTTCGGCCGCCCGCCACCGGTCGATCTCGGGCGAGTGCCCCTCGCGGAACAGCTCGCTCCACTCCTCGCTCGTCGGAAGGGCGTCGGGAAGGGCGGATCGCAGCCGATCGGCGAGGGAGGAGGGGATGGTGAGCTCGCCTGAGAGACGTCGCAGAAGACCATCGACGGGACGACTGGTAAGGAGCGCGCGGGCCCGTTCCACCGCGCCAAGGCCGTCCCGAAGCGCGCCGAGCTCGGCCGGACGCACCCGGCGGCTCACGACGCGCGAAGCGATGCGCGCGAGGTCCGCCACGCCCCGTAGGGCGACGCGAAGCTCTACGACGCCGGCGCCCCGCCCCACGAGCTCAGCGACCGCGTCCTGCCGCTCGGAGATCGCCGGGGGATCCGCGAGCGGGTTCGACAGCCAGAAGGAGAGAGTCCGTCGCCCGGCGGCGGTGACGGTCTCGTCCCAGCAGCCGAGGAGGGTCGGACCCTTCGGATCGTCGGGGTTCATCGGGCGGAGGATCTCGAGATGGCGCAGCGTCTTCGCGTCGAGGACAAGACGTCGGCCACCGGCGGTGCGCTCCCGGAGCTCGAGATGCGGAAGGAGCCGCGGTTGGGTGACCCGGAGATAGGCGATGAGCCTCAGGTCGGGTTCTGGGGTCGTGCCCGGAACGGCCGGGGAGCTCCTCAGGGCCAGCGGCACTTCGCCCTCGATGACCGGCGCGGGAGCGGGCTCGAGCCGAGCGGCCGGAAACTCGCGACGGAGCGCTGCACGCAGGGGAGCCTCCCCCTCCTCTGGAGCTTTCCAGAGGATCTCCCGGGGCGCGAACGGTGCGAGAGCGGAAACGATGCCTTCCGGCCCCGGCCCGTCGGCGATCCCGCGGAACCACTCGCCGGTCGTCACGTCCACCGCGGAGAACGAACCGGGACCTTCGGTCTCGAGCGAGACGCTCGCGAGGAAGCTGTGATCCGGACCGCCGAGGATACGGTCCTCGACCACCGTGCCCGGAGTGACCACCCGGGTCACCTCCCGGCGGACGAGTCCCTTGGCGAACCGGGGATCCTCGACCTGGTCGCAGAGCACGACCTTGTACCCCTTCCCCACGAGGCGGCCAAGGTACGTCTCGACCGCGTGATGAGGCACGCCCGCCATCGGCGTGCGTTCCCCGCGAGTGTCCGGTGCCCGGGCGGTCAGCACGACATCGAGCTCCTTCGACAGGAGCCGCGCGTCCTCACCGAACGTCTCGAAGAAATCGCCGACGCGGAAGAGCACGAGATGCCCCGGGTACTGCGCCTTCACCCCTTCGTACTGCTCGAGCATGGGAGTGGAGGGGGCAGCGGCCGGCATCGACGGCCCGTCGACCGACCCGCCGCTTATAACCGTCCCGAAGGGTGCGCGGAACGCTGAGGGGGAGATTTGAACTCCCGAGGCGAGACCGCCACCAGCTTTCAAGGCTGGCGCCTTACCGGACTAGGCTACCTCAGCGAATGGCCCCGAGCGGACCTCGTCCGAATAAACTCTCGCCCCGGGAGCCCACGGTCGGGACCATGCAGGTGCCGGGAGCTCCGCGGGGGTCCGTCCGGGCCCGCCGATTCGAACCCGGGTAGTCAGCTTGGAGGGCTGACATCCTACCACTAGATTACACCTGCACGCTCGACCGCGAGCGGCCGCGTCACCCAGGTCCCGAGGTTAACGATTTCCCACGAGGATCGGTGTAGAGGAGTCCCCTACCCAAAGGCAAACGGGGCCGGCAGCACTCGACTCGCACCGTTCACGACCTCGACCGGCTCCGTCCCGCTGGGACCGTGAGATCAAGCAGCGCCACTCGTTCGAGGACGAGGCCCTCCCAGGCGCTCTGCGGGACGGCTCTCCGTTCGGACGTTCCAATTCCGAGCCGATCGAGCGTCTCGGCGTCCGGCGGCCGCGGGTACGCCGAGGCGTCCCTCTCTAGGCCGAACCGCGAGAGGAGCTCGGCGGGATCGCGCGGGCGCTCGGCGACGAGAACGAACTGCTCGGTCTCCTCCGTGGCCCCGACCTTCGCGAGGGCCCGCGGCAGCTGGTCGTCTCCGGCGACGTAGAGCGCGAGCTCGGCCCCACGGTCCCGCAGTCGGACTTCGCCGCGGGCACGGGCCCGTCCGAGATGCGCCCAGGCGGAGAGGAGATGTCGCTCGCCCGCGATCGACCGGGCGTCGAAGAGAGCGACCAGGCTTTCCGACTCGCGGTTAAGCTCCCGCAACATACTGACGATCTCGGAGATCGCGGGACGGCCCGGCGCCTGCCGCCGGGCGCCGATCGCTTGCAGGGGCCGCTCCTCGGGGGGAGGAAGGGGCATCGCGGAGAACCTCACTCGGCGAGGAACTTCAGGAACTCTTCGCGGGTGCGAGGCTGAAGCGTATAGTTCTCCGCTTTTTCCCGCCCGATCGTCGACGTCGGGGTGGGTCCGTAGTCGTGGCCCGGGAGGACCACGAGTGCGTCGTCGAGCGAGATGATGCGACGCAGGAGGCTATCGTACATCTCGGAGGGACTGCCGCCGGGAAGGTCGGTCCGTCCGCACTCTCCGACGAACAGCGTGTCGCCGGTCGCAACGTGGCCCTCGAAAATGTAGAGGACGCTATCTTTCGTGTGACCGGGCGTGTGGGCGACATCGAATGCGATACGGCCGGCCTTGATCGAGTCGCCATCCTCTACCGAGATGTCCTGGTGCAGCGGGGCAACCCGGTGCGCGACGACCTTGGCACCGGTCCGGTCCCGCACGTCCTGGTTGCCCGCGACATGGTCAGGGTGGCTATGGGTGTTGAGGATGAACCGAATCTTGAGCCGCCGCTCGTCGATGCGGGCGAGCACCGGGTCGATCCCGAACGACGGGTCGACCACGACCCCTTCGCCGCCGTCCTCGTTCGCCACGACGTAGGTGAAATTCAGGTACGGTCCGATCCGGAACTGGTCGAGGATCACGACGCGCCCCACCGGGGGCGGCTATTTGACGGTGGACCCGCCGCTTAGGGTACGGGGTCGGGCGGCACGGCCCGCCGACCGGTCACCGCATCCAATACGACCCGGCCCTCCCGGCCCTCGGCGTACCAGTGCGGAACGAAGAGCAGGACGAACGGACCGAGCCGGATATCGTCGGCGGAGGGGGGCATTCGGCGGGTCTCGATCACGAGGGCCCCTCCGTGCTGCTCGGTATGCTCGACTCGGACGGTGTGGTGCTGGCGGATCGTGTCAATCGCGAGCGGGACGGCCTGGGCTTCCGTGAGCTGGGGGGCCAGACTCTGGTGAGGCTCCTCGAGGTGATCGACGAGCTCCCGCTCCCCCTCGTCCCAGACCTCGGCGCGTCGAGTCACGGCGTTGACCGCGACCAGTTGGCGCTGCACCGGCCCGGCGCCACCGTCAGGGGAGGCCGGGCGAACACGATACGCGGCGACGAAGAATGGCACGAGGCGCAAGAGGTACCGCGGGCCGTCGACCCCGGCCAGGGCCTCCGCCTCGTCACGGCCGATGCGAGGCCGGACCGTCCGCTGTCCCTCGAGCGTGATGGCGAACGGAGGCTCGAGTGGTCCCGCGTCGCCGGTCCCCTCGGCTTCCTCGCCCAAGGCCCCGGGGCCCGGGAGGAGGATCTCGCCGAGGGCGGAACCGAGGGTTGACGGATCGAGCACTTCGATCCCGCGGTCCGCTGCGAGCGAGCGGGCCACCTCCCCCGGCTCGTCGTCGTAGACGATCGTCCGCTGCACCGCGTCCCCCGGGAACAGACCCTCGATCTCCGTGGGCGAGCGCACGCTCGCTACAATTACGACTGCACGGTGGTCACGCGCCCGGACCGCAAGGGTTGCCTCACCCCGTGCTTCCACGCGGTACCCCGCGGCTGAGAGAAGTCGTCCGAGGACGGAGGAGGGAGGAGCGATTCGTCGCATCGATGCGTTCACCCCGCACCGGGCATATCTCGGTTCCGTTCCTTTGGACTTAGACCCTAAGGGGGAGGTGGCGAAACACTCTTCCGGGGGCCCGCCGTCCCCCGGCGTGGGCCGGTACTGGTTGGGCTGCTCCGGTTGGTCGTACGACGACTGGGTCGGTCCGTTTTATCCGTCGGGAACTCCCGCGGTCGAGTTCCTTCCTCGGTACTCCCGGGTCTTCCGAACGGTCGAGGTCGATTCGAGCTTCTACCGCGCTCCCTCTAGTTTCCTCACCCGTCGCTGGGCTACGGTCACGCCAGAAGGATTCCGGTTCTCCTTGAAAATCCCTCGAGACGTCACCCACCCCCAGCCGGACACGAACGGGGTGGCGGCGCTCGAGTCATTCCTCACGAACATCGGCCCACTTCGCTCCGCGGGCCGGCTGGGCCCAATCGTGCTCCAATACCCGGCCTCGTTCCGGTCGAGGGAGTACGGGCGCCTATCGGCGACGCTGAATGCCGTGCCGCGAGAGTATGTTCTCGCGGTGGAGCTCCGGCACGACTCTTGGTGGACCCCCGAGACCCGGAGGATGCTGGAGGAACGAGGCGCCGCGCTCGTCTGGTCGGTCGTCCCCGACACCCGTCCACCTGCCTGGGTCACGTCGGATTTCCTCTACACGCGGTTCATCGGGGATCGCGCGCTGACCCGGTTCGACCGGATCCAGCGGGAGCGCCGGGCCGATCTCGAAGAGATGCGGGACCTCTTCGATCGGGAAGGTCGGTCGGCGACCACTGTCTTTGCCTACTCGAACAACCACTTCATGGGCTTCGGGCCCGGGACGACCGCCGAGTTCGCCGAGGTCCTCGGAGAGTCCCGACCCGATCTGGGCGCAGCCGCGAGGGTGCCAGGGCAGATGCGGTTCGACGACGCGGCGGGTCTCGCGTAGCGCGCCGCCCCGCTGCCGGGTCGCTCCCACGGATTCCCATTAGCCCTCGCCGAACGAAAGCAAGCCTTAAGGTCCGAATCGGGGTCCAAACCCACGCCCATGGCTGAGGCCGTAACGCTGCGGGTCGCCGAAGCGTTCCAGCAGGACATCGGACTTGGCATCGCCCGGCTGGACGTCCAGACCCGGCAGCGACTCAAGGTCGGCCTCGGCGACATCGTTGAGATTCGGGGTCGGAAACCCACTCCCGCGATCGTGAGCCGCGCGCAGCCCGACGACGAGGGGAAGGGGATGCTGCGGATCGAGGCCGTCGTCCGTCGGAACGCCGGGGTCAGCATCGGCGACCGCGTCTCGGTCCTGCGGGTCGACTGCCCGACGGCCGACGCGATCACCATCGCGCCGATCTACGCCGGGTCGGCGCGGATGGACCTCGGCCCAGGCCTCGAGAGCTTCGTCGCGAAGGCCCTCGCCCGGCGCCCGTTCGTCCGCGGGGACGTCTTCGTCATCCCCGGGGTGTTCCTGATGGGCGGGTCGCTCCCGTTCATGGTCGTCTCGACTCAGCCGAAGGGGATCATCCAGGTCGCCCCGTCGACCCTGATCACCATCAAGGAAGAGACGGTCAGCGAGACGGAGGTCGCGGCCCCCCGAATTTCTTACGAGGACATCGGCGGCCTCAAGGAGAAGCTCGGCCGGGTCCGCGAGATGATCGAGCTGCCGCTCAAACATCCCGAGCTGTTCGACCGGCTCGCGATCACCCCGCCGAAGGGAGTGCTGCTGTACGGTCCCCCCGGGACCGGCAAGACCCTGATCGCCAAGGCGGTCGCCAACGAGGCCGGAGCGCACTTCATCGGGATCCAAGGCCCGGAGATCATCTCGAAGTACTATGGCGAGAGCGAGAAGGAGCTCCGCGAGAAGTTCGAGGAGGCGGAGAAGAACGCGCCGAGCGTGATCTTCATCGACGAGCTCGACTCGATCGCGCCCCGTCGGGACGAAGTGGTGGGGGAGGTCGAACGGCGGGTCGTCGCCCAGCTCCTCACCCTCATGGACGGGCTCTCCGGCCGTGGGAACGTCATCGTCATCGCCGCGACGAACCGGGAGGAGGCGATCGACCCGGCGCT
This sequence comes from Thermoplasmata archaeon, assembly GCA_030038895.1. GTDB lineage: Archaea > Thermoplasmatota > Thermoplasmata > Lutacidiplasmatales > UBA184 > Lutacidiplasma. The sequence goes on along the minus strand of JASHQX010000042.1, from coordinate 10,916 downwards.
GCGTCGCCCCGGCCGGTTCGACCGCGAGATCGAGATCGGCGTCCCGACCCAGGAGGGACGCCTCGAGATCCTCCAGATCCACACCCGGGGGATGCCGATCGACGGAAGCGAGCGCGACCGGGAGAGAATCCTACGCGAGCTCGCCGCGCAGAGTCACGGGTTCGTGGGCGCCGACCTCTCCTCGGTCGCGCGCGAGGCGGCGATGCGCGCGCTTCGTCGCTATCTCCCTGAGATCGACTTCGACCAACCGATCCCGCTCTCCCTTCTCGAGCGGATGAAGGTGACGGAGGGCGACTTCCGCGAGGCACTGAAGCAGATCGAGCCGTCGAGCCTGCGCGACGTCGCGATCGAGGTTCCGACGACCCGGTGGGACGAGGTCGGGGGCGTCGAACGCGTCCGGCGGATCCTCGAGGAATCGGTCGAGCTGCCGTTCAAGAATCCGCAGGTGTACCGCCACATCGGGATCGAGCCGCCTCGCGGAATCCTCCTCTACGGCCCGCCGGGGGTCGGGAAGACCCTGCTCGCGAAGGCTGCGGCGACCGAGAGCCAGGCAAACTTCATCTCGGTCAAGGGACCCGAGGTGATGAGCAAGTGGGTCGGGGAGAGCGAGAAGGCGATCCGGGTCATCTTCAAGAAGGCCCGCCAGGCATCGCCCTCGATCGTCTTCATCGACGAAATCGATTCGATCGCGCCCCGCCGTGGGCTGCAGACGTCGAGCGGGGTCACCGAGCGGATCGTCAACCAGCTCCTTACGTCGATCGACGGCCTCGAGAGCCTCGAGCGGGTCCTCGTGATCGCCGCGACCAACCGGCCGGACATCGTGGACGAGGCGCTCCTCCGGACCGGCCGGTTCGATCGCTTGCTCTACGTCGAGCCCCCGACCATGGCCGGCCGCCTCGAGATCCTCACTGTCCACACCCGGAAAATGCCGCTGGCCGACGAGGTCGATCTCGAGAACCTCGCGGTCCGGACGGAAGGGTACGTCGGCAGCGATCTCGCGGCGCTTTGCCGGGAAGCGGGTCTCACGGCGATCCGGGAGAACCTGAAGGCGAACCGCGTAACGCGCGCCCATTTCGAGGCGGCACTCAAGCAGGTCCACGCCTCGTGCGACCCGGAGTCCCTCAAGTTCTACGAAGAGTTCGAAAAGCGTCTCGCGGGCGAGCGGATCGCGCGGCGTCGGGAAGAGCCGGTCGAGGCGATTTACCGATAGCCAGAGCACGCGGCGTGCGACGGCCTCCGTTTCCCGAGCAAGCTATTAATACAGAGGCAAGGTTCGGCGCCGCGCCCCCGATAGAGGGCGAGATGTAACGGGAGACGTGAAATCGTTGGTAAGCCACCTAGGCCGCGCTGCCCTGCTGGCCCTCGTGGTGATCGTTCTGGGCTCCTCGCTCGCGACGATCCCCGGGGCGTCCGCAGCTTCGCCGAACTACGCCATTACGGGCTATGTCTATCCGGTCGGATCTTCTCGCGATTACGCCAACGTCCAGGTAGACCTAATCTCGCAGGCGACCGGCGCGGTCTATACGACCCTCACGAACAGCGGCGGACAGTTCTCGTTCACGTCCGCAAGCACCTCCGGTGCTCTCCAGCCGGGGTACTGGGGCCTCTCGGTTCCCGTCCAGACCAACGTCACGACCATCACGAGCCGGATCGGCCCGTGCGCCGTCTGCGCGGTCTTGCCGAGCAACCAGACGCCCTCGTTCAGTTTCTACACCGCGAGCAACCTGACCACGACCCCTCCCACTCCGATCCTCTATGCCACCATCCTTTCGTACACGGTGAAAGTGAGCGGCACGGTCGATCTCTCCGGTTCCGCGCTACCGGACGCCCCGGTGCAGCTCCTCGCCCCCTTCTACAATGGCGCGGTCCTCTACAACACCACGAGCAACGCGACCACGGGCGCCTACACCCTCAAGGCCCCGCCTGGGAGCTGGGTCGTTCAGGCGACTGATCCCAACCCGCCCGGCTACGTCGGCACAACGAATGTCACCGCCACTGGGACGGTCGTCACCGTGAATCCAAACATCCAGAGCTACGTCGTCAAGGGACAGATGTTCAATTCGAAGGGAGTCCCTGTCGGAACCCCGGGCAACGCGACGCTCTTCGATCCGAGCACGGGGTACATCTACTCCACTCCGACCGACGTGAGCGGCCGGTACACGCTCGGGACGTACGGAGCCGACTTCGGGTCCGGCTCGAACACGTTCGACCTGTTCCTCTCGTCCGAGGGCTACGGAACGATCGAGCATACGTTCACGACAAACGGTCCGACCAATCCGATCACCTTCAACGCGGTCCTACCGAGGCTCACGTCCTCTCAGCGGGGCCTGTACAACACCACCCTCGATTTCTCGAAGTTCAACAACGCGACCGGCACGGGCAATCTGACCGTGAACACGACCGCGGCGCTCGGAAACTACACGATCGTGCAGAACCTGCCCAACGCGACCGTCGGGCAGCTGTGGGCGCAACTCGGTCTCGATTTCAACAGTTCGACCTCCATCCCGGCGACCCTTCTGAGCGCGTTCTACTCCTGGGTGAACTCGTCCGGTCCGTTCTTCCCGGCCGTGCAAGCTGGAACGACGATCAACGGGACCGCGTTCGTCCCGCCCACGAGCACTCAGCCTCTCGCGAGCGCGACGACCTCGTGTTCCTCCGGCTATTGCGGTCCGGGGACGTCCTCGAACCTCACACTCACTTGGTCGAACACCTATGCGCTCAACGGGTCGGTCTACCGGAACAGTTCAACCTACTCGATCGGTCTCGGCTTCCGCCACCCAACGAGCAGCTCGGACATCTACAACTACACGGTGATCCTTCCGACGGGCTATGTCCTGAAGGCGGGGACCCCGGTCCCTAGTGACGCGCGGCTGGTCCCGCTCGGACCGGACGGCACCTGGAGCAAGTTCACCCTCGAGTCCCTTTACGATACCTCCCCCGCGGCTGCGTTGAACTTCACGATCATCTCGGCCACCACAATCTTCGCGATCGTCAACGCGACGATCCCGACCTACTTCGCGTTCTCCGAGAAGAATGTCCTCAACAGCACGAACGGTAACTACACGGTCGAGGTGGGCCTCGGCCAGAACGTCACGTTCAGTGCGCTGAACACGATCTACCCTTCCGGGATCAACGGGACGAAGTTCCTCTGGAACTTCGGGGACGGGACCTACTCGAACGTGACGACGGGCTCGACCTACCACATCTACGCGAAGGGAACGACTGGGAACACGCCGGACAAGGGCTCGCTCAAGGTCATTGGCTCGAACCGGTACAATGACACCACGAAGTTCTACGTCTACGTCGCGACCGGGCCGGCCACCGCCGGCATCGTCTCGAACGCCAGCGCCTCCCAGAACCAGACGGTCGGCGGGACGCCGTACCTCTTCATCAACTGGGGGACGGTGCTCCACTTCAACGCGACCGGCTCGAAGGCCTCCGTGAGCCCGGGCACCACCAACGTCAGTGGGGTGCTTTCGGTCGCGTCGTTCAGCCTGGTGTCGAAGGGGTTCAGCCAGTCCGCGAACTACTCCGAGAGCAGCGGGGCGTACTTCGGGTCGAATTACACCTACCAGTTCCTTGGCGCGGGGTCGTACCTCACGAACGGGACCGTCGCGGGCCACCTGGTTCCGTTCAAGGGCTGGCAGTACAACCTCACCCTGAAGATCTGGACGGGCACCGGACAGACCGCGACGACCACGCTCGTCATCCTCGTCAACGACACGGAGAAGCCGATCGCATCGTTCGTGATCCTCAACTCGGCCGGAACTCCGATCTCGGGGAAGAGCGTGGTCGCGCTCTCCAACCTGTCGGCCCAGATCCAGCTGAACGCCGCCAACTCGACGGATCCCCACAACGGTTCGGTCGTACGGTACTACTGGCTGATCGGACAGGTCGGTAACGGCTCGTTCCACATCGGCACGAACGTGACGACCGTGAAGCCGTACCCGAAGTTCTGGCTCACCGCGTCGACCTCGAACTACTGGGTGAACCTCACCGTCTTCGACCGGAACAATAACCCCGGGTACACGAACCAGACCCTGACCGTGGCGGCCAACACGACCACGACCCCGATCCTGGCGGCGACCAACCTGACCGGGCCGTCGAAGCTCAACGAGGGTAGCTCCTACACCTTCTGGGTGAACGTCACGGTCGGTGGCGGCACGAAATCGAGCGCACTCGGGATCCGCGTCGCGTGGTACGTCACCTCGCCGGGCGGCACGAGCCGGCGCTACGTCGCGAGCACCGTCACGTTCTTCAACTACACGGCGAGCGGGATCGTCAACACCGTCGCGATGGCGACGGGGTCCGTCGGGTCGTACCCGTACAACAACGTGACTTGGAAGTCGACCCTCCGCGCGGTGATCACCTGGACCCCGCCGATCACGGGCAACTACATCCTTTACGCGAACGCGACCGCGAACAACGAGTTCTCGGGCGACTATAGTTCCGCGACAAACGTCGCGTCGATGTCGATCACCATCAACCCCAACCCGACGACGCAAACCCTCGAGTACGTCGCGGTCGGCGTGGCGGCGGTCGTGGTGGTCCTCGGGATCGTCCTCTGGGCGCGCCGCCGGTCCGGCGGTGGGAAGGCTCCGAAGTCGACCAGCAAGTCGGGGCTTGAGCGCGGCAGCAAGCGCGCGGCGGACGAGGACGAAGAGGAAGAGGAGACGTAGGGCCGGCGCGGCCCGCGGGAGAACCCCTTCCTTCTCGTTATCCGAAGACCCGGCCCTTTTCGAAGAGGGGACTCGGCGGACCTGACCGAGCGGGAGTGACCCCTGACCTAACCGTACGGTCCGACCTCGTCCAAGAGGTCGACGTGGGTGAGCAGCATCCGGCGGCAGCAGTACCGGTGGAGACCCAGGCCGTCGAGGACCTTCCCTGCCGGCTCCCCGCGAGAGGTTCGCTCGCGGTACTCGTCCCAATACTGGCCGATCACCGCCCCGCAGGTGAAGCATCGGACGGGCACCATCATCGTCATCGACCGATCCTCCTCCCTCAGCGATACGACTTCTGCCGGCGCTTACGCGCTCCCCGGCCGCCGGGCCGCTTCGGCAGCTTGCGGCGCGGGTCGTTGACGATCAGCGAGCGGTCGTACCGTTTGAACGTGTCGCGAAGCGCCGGGTCCTTCAGCCATTCGATGAGGCCGCGGGCAATCGCCGTGCGAGCCGCGGACGCCTGGCCGACGACCCCGCCTCCCGACGCGTGAACGGTGATATCGACCGCCCTCGCCTTGTCGCCGACCATCTTGAGGGGTTCCTGGACTTTGAGGCGAACGAGCTCGGGCTCGACAAGCTCGAGCGGCCGGTCGTTGAACCAGACGAGCCCAGAACCTTTGCGAACCGACGCCCGGGCGACCGCCGCCTTGCGCTTACCCGTCGTCAGGACGACCGAGGGAGCCTTTACCATCGGGCCCCCAGGAGGCGAGAAATCTCCTCGAGCGTCATCGGCGGGCACAGCGCCGGCCGCGCCTTCGCCCCATCGATCGTCTGGGTCGGCTGGGACTTCCACTGATTGGGGACCCCGATGTGGACCTCGAGTCGTCGGAACGCGACCTTGCCCCGCGTCTTCAGGTGGGGCAGCATGCCGCGGACGGTCCGGCGGAAGATGCGATCCGGGTAGCGGGGAAAGTGCGGACCCGAGCGGACCGAGCCGCGCGCCCGCGCGGCGGTGTAGTGCGCGAGGACCTGACGCCGGGCACCGATCACGATGCTCTTCTCGGCGTTCACGACGATGATGGATTCCCCGTTCAAAAGACGCTTCGCGATCAGGCTCGCCGCCCGGCCGAGAACGAGTCCGCTCGCGTCGACCACCGTCGGCGCGACCTCCTTCTCCTTCGCTTCAGGCAAGGAGCCGCACCCCCGCCCCATCGGGCTTCGCGCGGACGAGGTCATGTAGCGAGAGCGCGGTGCCGCCCGCCGCGCGGATCTTCGCCCGGGCCTCAGCGGAGTAGGCGAACGCGCCGACCGTGAGGCGTTTCGAGAACGCCCCGTCCGCGAGGAGCTTTCCTGGAACCGCTATAGTCTCCTCGGGCTCGGCGAGCCGCTCGAGGTGTCCGAGGTTGAGCGGGAGGCCCTGGTGACGGGGACGCTCGAGGCGGTCCGCCACCGACGCCCAGACCGGCGCGTGATGAGTGCGGGCCGCCTGTCGGAGCTCGACGACCAAGCGGACCAGCTCGGAGTTCTTCTTTGGAATCGGCCCAGACATGGCGGGACGCCTCCGACCCGGGTGCTCGATATAAGCGTTGCCGCCGTGAATTCGCGCCTGGATCATGTGCGCGTCGCCGGCGGCGGAACGGCCCCGGATTTCGTTCCTCTACCCGCGAACGATTAAATACGCCTCTCCGCCATCCGCGCTCGAGGCTCCCTCCATGCGCAAGTTCCTCACCGAGCTCCGAGGCAAGACCGTGATGACGAATGACGGACAGATCCTCGGTCTCATCGACAATTTCGTAGTCGACACTCTCACCGGCAGCATCGCCCATGTCCTCGTTACCCCGAGCGAGGACGTCGAGCAACGCCTGTTCCAGAGCGACGCCTCGGGCCGGCTCGTGCTCCCCTTCAAGAGCATGCGCGCGGTCAAGGACGTCGTCGTGATGGACATTGGGAAGTGAGACCGGTCAGCGACCGCTGATCTCGATCGTCTCGACGGTCCGCAACGAGCGGGTGCACATCGCTCAGCTCCTCGATAGCCTGCTCGTCCAGGAGCCGCCGTTCGAGATCGTCATCGTCGACGCTGAGAGCCGCGACGGCACGTTCGAGATACTCTCCGAGTACGCCCGTCGGTCCCCCGGGACCGTCCGGGCGGTGAGCCATGCCGGATCCCGCGGTTTCGGGCGCAACGAAGGGGTCCGCCAATCGACGGGCGAGTTCCTCGCCTTCATCGACGGCGACTGCTTCGCCGACTCGAACTGGCTCAAAGAGATGCGCGAAGGGTTCGCGTCCGTACCCGTAGTGGCGGGTCGCACGGTGGCGGTTGGCAAGCCGCGATACGGATCTCTCGAACGGGTCGAGCTGTACCAGAGCGGGTACGACGTCTCCTACCCCTCGTGCAACCTGGGGTACCGTCGCGCGCTGTTCGAGCGGCTCGGGGGTTTCGACACGCGGTTCGTCACTGCCGAGGATATCGACCTCAATCTGCGCGCGGTCCGGTCGGGCGTCGCGATACGGTACCAGCCGACGGCGGTCGTCTACCACCACATGCGCGGGAACTTCGTCCGCTTCCTCTATCAGGCGTTCTGGAACGGCTACGGCCGCAAGCAGCTCACCGAGAAGCACGGAAGCCTGTGGGCCCGCTACCGGGTGCGCCGCCTTATCTCGGGCCAACGGGGGGCAATCGCCTGGGCACGACTGACCGCAGCACTGGGAGGGTACACGGCCCGGGTCGCGACCGGGGCCGGTCACCGGCTCGGACCGGAATAGGGCGTCGTTCTCGATCGAGACGGTTGGGGGGTCTTCGCGCCGGCTCAGTTCGCCTTGAGGACGTCGGCGACCTTCACGACCTCGACCAGAACCTTCGCGAGGTCTGCGGTCTGGTCGACGACGGCGACGAGGAGCGCCTTCTTGCCGCTGCCGACGATGATCGTCTTGGAGTCGTTCCCCTCGATCACGATCCGCTCCGGAGGGGCGCGGTTGAGCTCGGTGTTCGCGGTCGCCGCCGCGCCGAGAATGGTCGCGCACATGATCGCAAACGTCTCGGTGTAGACACCCGCGGGGACGTCCGCGTAAAGCACCAGGCCGTCCCGCGAGACAAGCGCGGTGGCGATCCCGCCGATGCGCGTCTTGAGGTCCTTGATCACCGTGCCAACGTTCCCCGTGGCCATCATTCCCCGTTCACCCACCTACATTTCCTCGATATGGAAACGGCAATCGGGGTGGCCAGTGCTGGCGCACATCTCTTCCGTACACTTAACGCGCCCCCCCTTAAAACGTTCGTAGAACTCGCGGAGCATCCCCCTCAACCGGTGGCACGTGGGGATGTCGCTCGGCGAGACTTCGATCGATCCTTTCGCGACGACCTCTCGGTCCGTGAACGTGATCTCCTCGACCCAGCCGCGTTCCTTCAGCTGCTGGGCGACCCGCTCAAAGTAGTGGGTCCTGTCCTTGAGCGCCTCTTCTGCCATCGCCGAAGCGATGACCGAGCCTTCCTTGAAGAACAGTCCGTGACAGGCGTGTGACATCACGCCCTCGTACAGCTCCATGATTTGCCGGAGCTCGTCCTGGTCAATCTTGACCGAACGCATGCCGAGGGCGGGCACCACGGGGTGGGGTAAATAGCTTGGCGTGCGCGCGACCGTCCGAGATGCTTACCCGGACCCCCACGGGCTCGATCGAGCGGCCCGGCCGGATTCGTTCCCCGCCCAGAAGTGCGGCCGCTCACGCGGGCGCCGTCGGCTCCGATTCGCCGCGACCTTCGGCTTCCCCGGGAGGGGCTGCGCCCCGAGCGAGCGTGCTCTCGAGAGCGTCGAGCGTCGTCATCCGCCCGTGCTGGACTTTCGGCCAGGCATCGTGGCGGTCCAGCAGCACGGCCGCGAGGCCGGAGCGCGCGGCGGCCCGGACGTCGCTCCAGTAAAGATCCCCGACGAACGCCGTCCGTTCCGCGGGCGATCCGAGCCGTTCGAGCGCGCCGCGGAACGCCGCGCGCTGCGGGAGGACGGGCGATCCGGGCTCGGCCGAGGCAAGGAGCATGCCTTCGGGGAGTCCGGTCCGGTGCATCATCCAGAGCGCCGAATCGCGGGGCAGTTCGGTGACCACTCCGACCTTCACCTGCCGGAATCGTAGCCGCTCGAGCGCCGGCGCAGCGTCCGGGAACCGCTCGACCTCCCCGGCGGGACGCAGGACCCGGCGGACGACCGCCTCCGTCTCGTCCGCCGGGAGCGGATGGCCCGCGATCGCCGCGAGCGTCTCCGCAAGGTGTCGGCGGAGCGCGTCCGCGTCCGTCGGCGGCGACTTGCCCGTGAGCCCGAGCCATCGCCGGTGATCCCAGGCCTTGAGGGAGCGGCGGACCGCCGCGCGGACCCGCCGCTCGCCCAGGACCGGACCCTGAGGTCGCCACGCCCACTGCCACGCGGAGGGGGTCTGGAATGGCACGAGGACGTCGTCGAGGTCGAACAGGACCGCGTCGAGCTCTGCGGCACCGTACGGGAGCGTCACGGGGATCGCCGCGTCAGGCGCGGCCGCTCTTCTGCAGCTCGAGGAGATCTTCGGTGGAGACCTTCTCGCCCTTCTTCAGTCGGGCGAGGAAGTCCTCCTCCCGCGGAGGTTCGGGTTCGCCCCACGCCGCCGGCGCGCGGCCCCCCCGGGCGGCGTAGAGCATCTTCTCGATGTCGCGGACCTCCTCGATCGCCGCGATGTGCGCCCGGTGGGCGTCGTCGGCCTGGCTCTTCACCTCGAGGAGTTTCGTCTGGACCTCGTCCGCCTGGCGACGCAGCTCATCGACCGACTCGTAGAGCCGTACCATCGACTCGTGCTCCCGCTGCGCCTCCTCGGCGAGCTGGCCGACCGCGGCGTGGTGCTTCTCGGCCTCCAATCGCGCCTCGTTGAACGCCTTGAGCGTCGCCTCGACCTGGGGATCCTGGCGGAGCTGCTCGTCCTGTTCCTTTATCGCCGCCTCGAGGCGCTTCATCTCCTCGATGAGGCGCTTCTCCTGCTCGCCGTTGAGCGCGGTCGTCATGTGGCGGAACTCGAGCTCCTTCAACTCCTTGCGGAGCCGCCAGACCGGTACGGCGCCCGGGCGGGGGTTCCGGGAACGCTTGAGCTCCTGGACCTTGTCGCCGAGATCCTGGAGCTTGTGGTTCCACTCCTCGCGAAGGCGTTTTTCTTCGCGGACCGCGGCGTTGAGCTCGTCGCGGTGCCGACGATGGTCCTGAGCCTCGCTGCTCTTCTGGTGCAGCTCATCCAGGATCCGGGATCGCTCTTCGGCCGTCGTCCGCGCCTCCGCATTGAGCCGGTCGCGACGCGCACGCGACTCGTCCGCGCGGGCGTTCGACTCCGCTCGTTTTCTCTCGAGCTCTTCGGTCGCTTCGGTCACGAGGCCGCCGCCCCGCGCCAAATTCCCGGCGGGGGGACGGCTCGACAAGGAGACGCGATATAAAGGCTTCCGAGCGAAGCTCGCCGACGGATTTCGCTTGCCACGTCAGTCTAATATGCCGTAGGCCCGATGAATCGCGCCGTGGAGGAGATCGGACGCATCTTCGGGGACGTCGGGCTCGGACAGTTTCAGCTGAGCCTCTCGCGTCCGGTCGAGCGGGGCGATTATCTCGCTGTCGACGACGAGCTGCACGGCCCCGTCCTCTGCCAGCTGGACGATCTCAAGCGCAAGAGCGACTTCGATCTCGAGCGCGCCGGCTCGCTCGGCCCCCGCGAGGAGGCGGCGATCCACGAGAACCTCCTCGGGATTGCCCGGATCATCGGGTACCGGGACGGCCAGGGGCTCGTCAAGCTGCCGACGATCCCGTTCCGGCCCGGCGCGCACGTCTTTCGTGCCGAAGAGCCCCTCATCGCGAGCGTCCTCGGCTTGAAGCACCACCCGAACAGCGGGGCGTACGTCGGTCTCCTGCGGAACCACGACCTCCGGGTCGAGCTCGACATCAACCAGCTCGTCCAGCGGCACGTGAGCGTCCTCGCGAAGACCGGCGGGGGGAAGAGCTACCTCCTGGGCGTCCTCGTCGAGGAGCTACTCCGTCACCACGTGACGTGCGTGGTCATCGATCCCCACGGCGAGTACGGGTCGCTTCGGGTCGCGGCCGAAAAGAACGGTGGCCATTCGCGCTTCGGTGTCGAGTCCCAGGGGTTCGCGCGACAGGTCCAGGAGTACTCGCCGGACGTCTCGCTCAACCCGGCCGCAAAGCCGCTCACCTTCTCCCTCCGCCACACCGACACGCGGGACCTCCTCGTCTTCATGGGCCTGACGAA
>JASHQX010000041.1 GCA_030038895.1 Thermoplasmata archaeon | reverse complement strand
CGGTAGTAAAGCCACAGGATCGCATCGCCTTCCCGGTAGTCCTTTTCGAGCAGATCGAGCGCTTGCTGCTTCTCACCCAGGGCGGAGTACAGCATGGCGAGATGGGCCGCGGACGTGTACGATTGGGCCGCACCACGTTCCACCTCGTCGAGTACCCGACGAGCGGCATCGGGTCGTCCCAGCAAAGCGTTCAGGAGCGCGAAGTCGAACTGTTCGGACTCGTCGGCTCCCTCGAAGGGGGCGTCGGCCAACCGGAGCGCGTCGGCCCGTCGTCCCGCCTCGAGGTAGATGAGGCCCATGTGGGCCCGGTGCCCGACCGACTCCCGATGCTGCCGGTCGACTCCCTCTTCCGCCATCCGAAGACCGACTTCGACGTTCCCGGTCTGAATCTCGGCCCCGGCGAGCGACATCTGATCCCGACCGCTGGGGTCGAGCTGGATGGCACGACGGTACACCTGCTTGGCCTCGTCATAGCGTCCGAGGGTCATGAGGAGCATCGCGTAGAAGCGGTAAGCGATCACGTTGCTCGAATTGAGAGCGATCGCGGTCGTGAATTCCTTCTCCGCGAGTTCCCAGTCGTGATCGAACTGGAGCGCGATGTTCCCGAGCGCGGAGTGCGCCTCGGAGAGATCCGGCGAGAGCTCGATCGCCTGCTGCGCGAGCTCTCGCGCCCGAGGAACGACATCCCGCATGGCGACGATGTCCCCGGCGACGATGACGTAGAGGTTCGCCCACTCGGCGTACGCCTCCGCCAGGGAGGGGTCCAGCCGCGTCGCGAGCTCGAAGTGACGCACCGCCTCCTCGTACCCGACCTCGTGGAAGCGGCTCGCCGCCACCAATCCGCGGAGGTAATGGTCGTACGCTTCTCCAGTGGTGACCGACCCGAAGCGAGGATTGGGGACCGATTGGGCTCGCTCCTCCGACGGGTCGGACTTATCGATCTCGAGGCGGAGCGCCTTCGCCGTGCGGCGGGCGATGTCCGCCTGGACCGCGAAGACGTCACTGACCTCTCGGTCGTACCGATGGGTCCAGAGGTGCCGCTGCGTCCCGGCGTCGACCAGCGTGAGGGAGATCCGGACCTGATTTCCGGATTTGCGCACGCTTCCTTCCACGACCGTTCCCACTCCCAGCTCGTTCGCCACCTGTGCGATCGACTTCGGGGCCGTTTTGTAGGGCGCCACGGACGTTCGGGCGATCACGCTGAGCCCCCGGACCTGGGAAAGCTCGGAGATCAGTTCCTCGGTGAGCCCGTCCGCAAAGTAGGCGTCCTGGGGGTCGGGGCTGATGCTGGCGAGCGGCAGGACGGCGATGAGCCGACTCCGGGATCCGTCGACCCTCGTCCGGCGGGCCGAGCCGTCCTTCCACGCCGATACCACTCGGTAGATGCTCCCGGGGACCCGAACGTTCTTGAGGGTCACCGGAGGCAGTTTGGCGAACGTCGTTCCGGCTTTGCTGGCCACCAGGTCGTAGACCTGCTGGGTCAGGCAGATGCCCTCGGCTTCTGCGAGAGTCACGATGCGCGCCGCGACGTTGACCGAATCACCCAGGACGTCGCCGTCCGCCTCGACCACGTCCCCCACGTGGATTCCGATCCGGATCAGAATCTTCCACGGATCGGGGGACCGAAGGTTGTAGTAGTGGAGCATTCGTTGAATGTCGAGCGCGCATCGCGTCGCGTCGAGGGCGCTCTCGAATTCGACCACAAAAGCATCCCCGACGGTCTTCACCTCCCGACCGCGGAACTTCACAAAGATGGGACGGAGGAGCCGGTTGTGACGGTCGAGCAGGGCCAACGCGGCGGCTTCATCGACTTGCGCGCGGGAGCTATAGCCCACCATGTCGGTGAACATGATTGCGGCCAGTCGACGGCGTTCCTCGCCCACGAACAGGTCAATTCCCTTCCCAAGTTAAATCTCCTCGACGGCCTTGGAACGACTCGGCCTCCCAGGGATCCGTGCCGGGGACCATCGATTTCATCCGAGCCTGGACTGCCTCCGAAGGTGGCTCGGATGTGCCGCCCGCGTCCCCCAAGGCAGCCGCCCGTCGCCCATCCATCGAAGTGAGGGATTTCCCTGCGACGGAGCGGTTACGAGTAGATGCGGGTCCTCCACCGACCGGGATCAGACGATGGGCTCGAGCGGTGCCTCACGTGCTCCACGACTGCGCACCCCTACCCCTGCGAAGAGGATCACGATTCCTGCGAGAAGCACCGACAGGACGAGGGCGGAACCGATCGGCGTTGGGAAGTAGTTGGGTATAGGGTAGATCCAGCCTCGCGTCATGAGCTCGAGGACGATCCCTGTCAACGTGGTGATAGATCCGATGATCACCAGCGCCTTCCACGTTGTTCCGGGAACGGTTCCAAGGCTGTAGTGCCCGGCGCCGGCTACGATCTCGTCCTCCGCGACGCCCGTATCAAACTCTTCCGAGAGCTGGCTGTCCATCGAACCCCCCTCGGGAAGCGCCCGCGTTCAAATGATGATTTCGTCGCCTGGTACGAGTGGAGATCCGAGGCGGAATTCCACCCCCCCGACCCCGGTGCTTCTGCTCAGATTGCTTGAAACGGAATGAATTGGGCGTACTGCCCTAGAATCGTCTCCGACCCGGACGTGTCGGAGCCAACGGAGAGATCGATGCGTCGCGTTCGGCATTTAGTCGCGGAGATGGCTCGGGGACCGGCCCACGGTGGAGGAGCCGTTCGCTCTAAAGCGTGGACGAGGTTCCGGGCGCACGATGCCCTGGTACGCGGTTCTCCTCCGGGCGGTCAACCTGGGAGGCGATACAACTCTTGAGATGGCCTCTCTACGGGCAGCTCTCGAGCGCGCCGGCTTTGGGGGGGTGAACACGTACCTCCAGTCGGGAAACGTGGTCCTAGACGCCAAGGATCCACAGTCGGCCGACGTGGAGAGCAGGATCGAGCAGGTGCTTGACCGAACCTTTGGCCTTCGAACCGACGCGATGGCGCGCACGGCGGAGGAGTGGCGGGCTGTGGTGCGCAACAATCCATTCGCCGACGCCGCGCGCGCCGACCCAAGCCATCTCACCGTTCTCTCCTTGAAAGCACCGGTCCCGTCCTCCGCGTGGACGGCCCTCGAGAACGTGATTTCGGGCCGCGAAGAGAGTCGGGGCTCGGGTCGGCAAGGGTACGTCTACTACCCCGACGGAATCGGTCGCTCCCGGCTCACGCTCGATCGGATTGAACGAGCCCTGGGAGGACACGGTACGTTGCGCAACTGGAACACAGTCCTCAAGCTCGACGCGGCGCTGCGCAGGTAGACCGGCGGGAGCGGGAAGGGTTCACCCCCCGCGCGACCCCGGAACTGGGTCACGGGGAGAGGATGGGGTCGGCTGTCGATCCCACTCCTGGACGGTTGATCTCAGGTGATCCGCTCAATCGGCCGGCGGGTTGCTGATACTCACCGAGTGGATTCCCGGGAACTGGAACGGCACCAGCAGCCAGCTCTTCCCGGCGTTCGGACTGACGAAGAGCTGCCCGGTGGTCGTCCCGACGTAGATTCCGTGAGGCGTGAGGGCGTCCGTGGCGATCCCTTCACGCTGGACGCCGAAGTGGCCCGGGAAGTCCTTCGGCCCCAGAAGTGACCGCCACTTGCGGGTCGTATCGTTCCACTCGTGGACCTGGAAGTGGCCCTCGCCGGTCACGCGGGCCATCCCGTTCAGACGGACAAAGTAGGCCTTGCCTGGCGCCGATGCCGGTGACGCGACACCGAAGCCGAAATCATCGCCGAGAGGCTTGCCAATCCGTACCCAGTGGTCCATCCGGTCGTGTGACACGTACATCCCCCCGTGATCCTGCCGGTAGAAGGTGTCGGGGTCGGCGGCGTCGATCGCGACGTGATGCACGCACTGTCCGGTCTCGGGGTACTTGTTGGGGAGGAAGGGAGTCATCACGCCTTTGTTCTTCGGGGCCCAGCTCTTTCCTCCATCGTCGCTCCGGAACGTCCCCACCGCGGAGAGGCCGACGTACATCCGTTGCGGGTCCCGGGGGTCGAGGACGATCGTGTGCAGGCAATGTCCCCCGGCCCCGGGCGCCCATTTCTTCTTGTCGGGGTGGTTGTTGATCGCGTCAATCGGCTCCCAGCTCGCACCGCGGTCGTCCGTGCGGAACAGCAAGTGCGGGTCGGCGCCCAGGTAAAGGGTATTGGGTTGGTCGACCAGGGCGGGCTCGATGTGCCAGATGTTCATGATCGGACGCAGAACGGGGGCAGTAGGATTCTCATCGTTGAACCCAGGGGTCCGGTCCTTCTTGACTGGGCTGAGGGGGGTCGCTACTTCGCGCCACTTGCGGCCCCAATCGGTCGATCGTTGAACCATCGGACCCCAGAAGCCGTTGTTCACGGCCGCGTAGAGATCTCCCGGGTGGCGCGGGTCCGCCACCACGTGGTAGACTTCGCTCCCCTCGTGGGCCTCCGGGGAAACCTTCCACCTCTTCCGTTGGGTGTCCCCTTCCACGATGTACGTTCCTTTGCGCGTTCCGAGCAGTACACGAACCTTCCCGCTCCTCGGCATTTTCTTTCGCTCCTCAACCCCCCGCAATCGAGTGGAGGATATCGATGCTCTCATGGCCGGAAAGGGCGGTGGAAATCCCGGTGGTCCCGCTCACGTCTTCCCCATCCACGAACACCCGCACGTACCGGCGCAATCGGCCGGTCTCGTCGCGGATCTTGAATCGAAGTCGAGGATAGCGCTGCTCCAGCACGTCCAAGAGCTGGGCGACCGAATCGGCTCGGACCTTCTCGTACTGCCGGGGTCCGAATTCTCGGAGCCAGCTATCGAGATGGACGGCGAGCATGGGTGAGTTCGTATGCGGCTGGGGTCCATATACCTTCAATAACCTTTTTAAGCGGCTACTCCCGGACACGGGTCGACTCTCGTCACAGTTCCCCTTCCCCGAGGATCGCCCGGAGCGCTCGACTCCGACGACCCGACACGAAGGTGGGCTCCCTCGGAACGAAGGGCGCCGGTTCGGGACGGTCCCCGAAAACCGGAGAGCCTAATTGGAGGTGGCCGATTCGGGGGGGTGATGGCACCAGACCTCGAACTTAGGGATCTCGGGACCACGGGACTTCGCATCACAGCGGTTGGGCTCGGGACCTGGGCAATGGGTGGCGGCGGATGGGAGTTTGCCTGGGGCCCTCAGGACGACGAGCGGTCCTCGGCCGCGATTCGTCGGGCGATCGCCGTCGGGATGAATTGGCTGGATACCGCGCCGGCCTACGGCACCGGCCACTCCGAGGAGGTCGTCGGACGTACCGTGAAGGGGTTGCCCCGAGCGCCTCACGTGTTCACCAAGGTCTCGCTCCGTTGGACTCCGGACCGCCGGATCGTCCACAGCCTCAAGTCCGAGTCGATCCGCGCGGAGGTGGAGGAGAGCCGCCGGCGGCTCGGAATCGACGTGTTGGATCTAGTTCAGGTGCACTGGCCGGATCCCGAAGGGGACATCGAAGAGGGGTGGCGGACACTTGCCGAGCTCAAAGATGCGGGAAAGATCCGTCACATCGGGGTCTCGAACTTCGACGTCGGCCAGCTCGAGCGGGCCGCAGCCATCGCTCCGGTAGAAACTCTTCAACCCCCGTACTCGCTCGCCAATCCGGAGGCGGAAAAGGAGATACTCCCGTACGCCCGGGCCCACCGGATCGGCGTGATCGTCTACTCCCCCATGGGATCCGGACTCTTGACCGGTAGCATGACCCCCGAACGCGTCGCACGCCTTCCCCAGGATGATTGGCGGCGCCGCGACCCGGATTTTCTGGAGCCGCGAATCTCCTACTTCCAAAGGCTGGCAGCCCTACTCGCCGAGATCGGTCGCGAACACGGAGGACATTCGGCGGCCGAGGTGGCGATCGCCTGGACTCTCTCGAACCCGGCGGTGACCGGCGCGATCGTCGGAGCTCGATCGGACTCCCAGGTGGAGGGATTCTCCGGGGCACTCTCGTTCCGGCTCAGCGGGAAAGAGCGGGACCGGATCGAAGCCTTTCGGGCCGAGAACCATTGAAGGACTTCTCGATGCATTCCGGCCGCGGACCCCGGCCCGTTCCGCGACCCGATGGAGGAGGACGGTATTGACGAGGCCGTTGACGTTTCCCCACTACACTGACAAGCATCGGTCGCCTCCGTTGTTCACCGCGTTGGACTTCCACCGGTACGTCGCCCGTCGGACCGGCGAGCTCCCGCCCCGCGTACCGGCGGGCATCGTCCTGGTCTTCGGCCGTCGATGGGAACGGTACCTCCGCCGTAGATTCGGGGGGATGCGGGATCGGCGAACGGGCGTCTACCGGGCGAATGCCACCGTGGGGGTATCGGAGGTGGGGGGGCCCGGAGCTCCGCACCTTGCCATCGAGGTCGAGGAACTCGCCGCGCTGGGGGCGCGACGGTTCGTGATCGTCGGTCTCGCCGGCTCGTTGCAGTCGCGGGTCCCGGCGGGCGCGTTCGTCGTCTGCTCTAAAGCCCTCCGCGATGAGGGAACCTCCCATCATTACCGCAGGCCCGAACCGTTCGCCCGGCCGTCGGCGAGGCTCACGGCAAAGCTGAGGTCGGAATTGCGAAAGGAAGCGGTGACGTTTTTCGAGGGCCCTTCGTGGACGATCGACGCCCCTTACCGGGAGACCGTCGCGGAAGTCCGACACTACCGTCGGGCCGGCATACTGACGGTCGAGATGGAGGCCGCCGCCCTGTTCACGGTGGTCCGTCACCTGGGAGGAGGGGCGGCCGCGCTCTTCGTGATCAGCGACCATCTGGATGAGAAGGGCTGGCAACCCCAGTTCCATCGGACGCCGGGAGCCCTGCGCCGCGGTTTGGAGATCGCGATCGCCGCGGCCCGCGGCTAACGCTTCCTTCGCTCGTGTCCCGCTCAGCCGGGTGAAGAAACGTGAAGGCCGGCTTCGCGGGACGGGCCGGAATGCCGGGGTTTCATCAACACTTTCCGGTCAGTCTTTGCCACCGTTTCGGGCTCGACGCCACGGTTGATCGTGGTCTCGTTGATAATGACCAGCATTTCGGTCGCCATGACCAGGTTGGAGACGATCCGTTGCGCCGAGAGATCCGCCTGACGGTCCCGGGCCTGGCGAACCGACGGTCCCCGGATGAGTTCTTCCCGCGCGAACGTCCGATCGAGGTCGTTGAGGATCTCGTTCGCATCGACCACCGACATCTGCTCGAACGCATCCATCGTCCGCTCGAACAACTGGTCGAGACGGTCGACCCGGCCTAGAAGCCCCTCGCGCGTCGCCGCCGGCAGCCGACGGAGCCCGTCCAGGTTCTCCTCCAGCTCCCTCGCCACGGCCGAAATCAGGTCGCCGGTCAACTCGAGGACCTTGGCGACCAGCCGGTAGCCGATCTGGTAATGGTGGCTCTCTACCCCGATATCGCGTGCGACCTGGAAGTCGTCGGACGACAGGAGAATCTGGCGCACCATCAGGAGGTAGAATCGGTCGACCTCGTCCTCGAGCGTCCCGAGCTGCTGAAGAGGCGCCCGGTCCCCCGCGGACAGGGCCTTGCTGCACGCCTGCAGCTCGGCGCGCAGGATCCGGACGACCTGGTTGAGCAGACGATGAAGGCGGTAGCGACCCGGATCGACGAAGTTCTGGATCTCGATCCGGTTGGGATCCTCTTCGACAACGGACATGCCCAACGCGTGGGCGACAATGCGTCGGATCTCCCGGTGCTGCTCCGGCGTCAGGATGGTCCGCGAGGTGACCACGATCTGGTCCTGGCCCGTGATATACCCCCCGACCAGGATGCGGGCGAGGAGGTTCGGGGGGGCCCCGGTTGCGTCGACGCGCACCATCTTCTGGGGGCGCGCGGAGGGGGTCTCGACCTCGGCCGGGCTGATCTCGAGCCGCCCCTCACCGAGGTCACGGAACCGCAGCACGTCCCCCATTTGGAGGTTCATCGAATCGGTCCAAGACTTCGGCAACGTCACGGAGAGGGACGAGGAGCCCGTCCGCTGAACTCTCCGGGTGAACCCCCGAGCGGCGCGTTCCGTCTCGGGGGCCTTCTTCAGTCCGACCATCTTCCTCCGTATCGACTTCGCTTCAAAAAGTGTCCCATGAGGCGTTTCGCTCCGTACGAGGGCGGCTTTCTCCTTACTCTCCTTACCGAAGCGAGAGAGGGGCCATCATCCTCCCTGCCTATAACCCGTTCGAGGCAAGACCGTGCGGCTCTCGAGAGGGCTTTGGGGACTGGGGCGGAGAGAATGGCAGCGCAAAGTACGACCCGCTCCCTGGTTCGTCCGGAACCCCCGCGAGCAGCGGCCACGAACCCCTGCCTCGGAGAAAAAGTAAGAACGGAGGAATGGAAAACATGGCGTTTGTAGACTTTTTGGCGTTCGTTGAGGTCACCCTCCTCATCGGAGCGGCGCTGCTAGGGTACGTTGGGGTACTCGCGTATCTGTCGATGCGCAAGAACGACCCGACGGGTGTGAAGAACGTGCTCAAGGGTGCCGCGATTCCGGTCGGGAGCGTCGGCCTGATTGCCACAACCCTAGGGGTATGGGGCGAGATGGCGTGGCCTCTGCCGGGGAGCTACAACATCCTGTTCTTTGATACCTACGTCCTGTTCGGGGCCGCGTTCCTGGTGCTGGGAATCTCGATGGCATTCAGCCTGAAGCTCCATTACACCGGGTTCTTTAGCCTGCTTTCAGGCGGGGTCGTGATCGCCTACGGCTGGAACGGCTACGTGGCCGGCATGACGAAGGACCCGTTCGACACGCTCCTGCTCTACGCTGGGTTCGGACTCGCCGCGATCATGGCCTTCCCGGCGACGATCATCGTGGACCACTTCCTGTCGCACGCGAACCCGACGAGCAACGTCTTTGGCACGCCCACCTCGCTCGCCCGACGGGCCCCGGCGTTCCGCGCCTCCGCGCGGGCCGCCCAGCCGGTCGTGCCCACCGGCGGGAGCGAGACGAGCTCGACCGAGTCGGACATTCCCCCCATTAAGTTCCGACTCCCACTCTACTTCCCGATCACCGTCATTGCCTTCGTGGTCGTGGTGGGGCTCGCGGCGATCGCCGCGCTCTGGTACCTGGACCTGACCCTGCCGGCCCACCTTGCGTTCGCACCGTAGAGCAGTAGGGATCGGAGAAGAAGTGGCCAACCCCTTCCGGCGCTAGGCGGGGAAGCCGTCATCCGCCGGGACGAGCTCCGCCCCCCCGGGCGGAGAGGCCCCGAACGGGAGGACCTTCCCCTCCTCCCTCCGGGGGTGCACACCGACATGAAGCTGCTCATCGCAGATACGGACGGTCTGGGCCGACAGAGGCTCGCGGACCTTCTCGTGACCCTCGGACACTCGGTGGTCGAAGTCTCATCGACCCACGAGGCCCTCGGTCGGATCAACCGCGAATCGTTTGATCTCATCTTAGCCGACGGGGACTCGGCGAATCTCCGCCTTTCAGAGATCCTACGGGCGGCGAACCGTCGGACGCCCTCTACTAGGGTCGTCTGGATCTCCCGCTCCCACTCCCGGGAATCGATCGCGGAATCCGAAAAGGCCGGGTATGCCGGATTCCTCGCCAAACCCTACCGACCCGAGCACGTTCGGCGGCTCCTTGAGCACCTCGGAGCCGGTACCGGCCCGTCGTTCGCGGCTGTATCGGGCGGGGGCGGTAACCGCGGGGAAATGGCGCCCGCCCGGCTGTTCGTTCGGCAAGACTACGAGAACGCGGTCCTGGGTCCGGGGGAGCGAGCCGGTGTTTCTGGCCTCAAGCCTTCCAGCCCCTTGGAAGTTCGGACTCGCTGGGTGCTGCGGATCGACGCGAACGCCTCCCCTCCCAATCTGCTCGGCCGGCTTCTGGTCGGGAGCTACATCACCGGTCAGGACCAGATCCTGATCGGTTCGGAGGAGGGGCTCACGGCCCCGCAGCGAGAGGAGATCCGACACACCGCCGCGCGTCTGCTCGGCACGACGGTTATCCAGGATAGCGAGCGGCTCATGGAAGTCCAGAACTTCCTGGATCCGGGAAAGCACGAACTGCCGCGTCTGTTGCAGCGGGTGGTCCGCATGCTCCAGACTGAGCTCCAGATCTGCCGCTCAGCCCTCGCCGGTAGCGGACCGGGCCCCCAAGCCCGGGTCGACGCGATCGAGGACGAGATTGATCGGTTCTACCTCCTGATCGTCCGTCAACTCCTGCTCTCCTCCGACTCCCCCCGTATTGCACGTCAGATTGACGTCGAGAGCCACCACTACCAGATGGGGTACCGGCTGGTGGCGAAAGTCCTCGAGGTCACCGGGGACCGCGTCCAGGGGATCGCCACTGACATCGAGGAGAATCTGGCCGGGATGCGGGCCCTGCCGCCCCCTGTAGGGCAACCTCTCACGGCGGCCATCGAGCGACTCGAGGACTTCCTCGCGCGAACGATGGACGCGTTCGCCCGGCTCTCGATCGTGGACGCGAACGCGATCCTCAACTCCATAGCACGGGCCCTTCCCGAGGTGTCGGTACTGAGCGACTCCATCGCGCGTCACCTCCCGGACCGGAAGGTCGCGGTCGCCGCTGAGCGGATCCTCTCCCATCTGGTCATGAGTATGGAGATGCTGGTGATCGTCAACGAGACGACAATCAACCGGAGCGTCGAGCCCGAGACCGTCGCGCCGCACGGGGCCCGGGTTTCCCTCGAGCCCATTCCGCCGGGTCTTCCGGAATCGAAGGTCCACGGGTAGGCCCCCGATCCCTCGGTCCGTCGGGCCACCCCCTGGGGATCGGAGCAGTCGAAACCCTTCGCGAGTGTATTCCGCGTCTGCAACTAACGATCGGGTAACTTCGAGAAGGGACCCCCTTATCTGAAAGGACGGTCCAGGGGGAGTAGGTCCCGGCCCATGACCACTCCGGTTTCCTCGGCCCCGTCTACTCTCGTCCCGGCCGACCGGACGACGGGATCGGGTTCCTCCGAGCGCGCGACCGCGCGACTCGAGGCCAGCGTCCTCCTCCTCACTACGCTTGGGATCCTGATGGTCGCGGTCGACAGCACGATCGTGATCCTCGCGCTTCCGACGATGGCCCGCGAGCTCGCCTCGCCCCTCCAGACGGTCATCTGGACGATCCTAATCTACCTCCTCATCACGACCGTGCTCACCACGCAAGCCGGACGATTGGGGGACGTCCTCGGTCGGGGTCCGGTCTACAATGCGGGGTTCGCCGTCTTTACCATCGGGTCGGCTGTCTGTGGGTTCGCCCCGAACGCGCAGATCCTGATCGCGGCGCGGGCCGTCCAGGCGATCGGAGGGGCGGTACTTTTCGCGAACGCGCCGGCGGTGATCACGGCGGTCATCCCGGCGGTGCGTCGGGGCCGCGCGTTCGGCCTGATGGTCTTCGGGTTTAGCGTGGGGGCGATCCTCGGGATTCTACTCGGCGGCGTGATCACGACCCTGATCGGGTGGCGTTACATCTTCTTCATCAACGTCCCGATCGGGATCGTCGCTGTCGCGATCGGCATCCGGATCCTTCCGCGGACCGAACGGTACAGGGTGTCGTTCGATGCTCCGGGCTTCGTCCTGTTCGCCACCGCGCTCGTCCTCATCTGTTACGGGGCGATCGAGATCGCCTCCTTCGGTACCACCATCACCTACCTCCTCTACGTCGTGGCGGGACTCGCGCTCCTCCCGGCGTTCATCGTCGCCGAGCTGAACTCCGAACGCCCGATGGTCGATCTCCGCCAGCTGAAGGACCGGATCCTGGGGTTCTCCCTGATGGCGGGGTTCCTTCAGGCCCTCGGGTACCTCTCCGTGATCTTCCTGCTCACGATGTACCTCCAGGGGCTCCGAGGCCTTTCCCCCCTCAACGCCTCGCTCCTCCTCGTCCCGGGCTACGTCGTAGGGGCGATCGCCGGGCCGTTCTTCGGACGTCGCGTGGACCGGTTCGGGCCCCGAGCATACATGACCGCCGGGGTCGCTGCGATGGCGGTCGCCGTCCTCTGTTACTCGACCCTCACGGTCACCTCCTGGCTGGGATGGATCCCGATGATCTCCCTCTTGCAGGGGTGCGGAGCCGGGATGTTCTATCCCGCCAACAACTCGGCGATCATGAGCCGGGCCTCCCCCTCGGCCCTGGGGTCGATCAGCGGGCTCCGGGGGACGCTTTCGAACATGGGAACCCTCCTGAGCTTCGTCCTCGCCCTGACGATTGCCTCGGCGAGCGTTCCGCGCTACGTGGCGTACGAGGTGTTCCTGGGCACGACCAACCTCGTGGGGGGAGTCGGCGCGCAGTTCTGGGACGGGATCCGCGCCGCCCTCTACGGATCGATGGTCATCCTCACGGCCGCCGCCGCCCTATCTTGGTTCCGGGGCACTAACGAAGCAGTCCCCGCTCCGGGCCCTGCGACCACCCCCTCGCTTTCCCCTCCCGCTCCCTCCCCTTCTACGGTGCCTATGCTACCCCGCACCGAAACGGCTTCTCGACCGCGGGAGGGCCGGCCCTCGGAAGGGGAGGAGATAGGGGGCGCTGACTGAGCAGCGCTCGGGGCCCCCCTCCGAACAGATGGACCATAATCATCCTTCGGAAACGGTCAGACAGAAGATCAGTCCGGCCGGATCCGGGCGTTCGGGCCGCGAACGCGTGAGACGGTTGTAGGCGAGCGCCGCCAGCACGGCGCCCACGCGAGGAGAGAGCCGGGACCCGCGATCTCGGCCGCGAGACCCGCTGGCACCAGGATCCCCGATCCTAGCACCGAGCTCCCGTAGAGGGCGACCGCGTGTCGGGTACCGATCGCGTTGCGGAGCGCCGGTCCCTCCGGGCGGGGGGATGGGGAGGGCATCGGCGACGACTCGACCGGGGTTCCTGGCACGCTCCGCTGTTCGAAAGGCGCGTGACCTTACCCTTCCCTCAAGATATCCCGGACCACCTCCCCGACGGCTGGAGCTCATCGAGCGGGGATGAATGGATGCGATTTCTCGAGGGCGTCGAAGCCTCCATTTACCGGAGGGACCCTCGTCGTCCGGGCCAACAGTTCATGGTCCGTTCGAGACCCTATTCCCGGTCGTCGGAGCGCCCCACCCGAAACGAGCAATACCGTTCGGGCAAGGCACTTCGCGCCCGAATCCCCCGTTCCAGCCACGCGACCTGGACTCCCGCCCGGGACCGTCCGGACCCGATCGAGCAGTTGGTCGCGACGGACGGATTCCGGGTACCTCGCCTGGTACCCATCCGCTATGGTCGGATGTCGCTCTCTCCGCTCGCGTTCCTTCGAGGGGCAGCGGTCGTCATGGCCCGTGACCTCGCGACCACGCCCCGGACCGGTCTACGTGTACAACTGGGCGGGGACGCCCACCTGAGCAATTTCGGGATCTTCGGCACGCCCGAGCGGAACGAGGTCTTCGATCAGAACGACTTCGACGAGACCTTGCCAGGGCCGTGGGAATGGGACATCAAGCGGCTCGCGGCGAGTCTTGTCGTGGCGAGCCGGGCCAACGGGTTCGGCCGAGCGCATGGCCGGCGCGCGTCGCTTCGAGCGATCCGGTCGTATCGCGAGGCGATGAACTCCTTCGCCTTCCGGGGGTACCTCGAGATCTGGTACTCCCACCTCGATCCGAAACGGATCGCCCGTCAGGGCGCCCGACAGGAACGTCGGGTCATCGGCCGGTACGCCCGCAAGGCGCGGATCCACACCTCGCTCCATGTGTTCCCGCGACTCGCCCGCCGGGTTGGAGGAGAGTTCCGAATCCGCGACGAACCGCCGCTGATCGTCCACTTTCCGAACGCGGTCGAGGAACAGCTCTCCCACTCCCTATTCGAGCGGTACCTCGCCACCCTTCCGGAGGAGAAGCGGATGCTGCTCGCACGATACCGGGTGGTCGACGTCGCCCAGAAGGTCGTGGGAGTCGGCAGCGTCGGCACCCGCTGTGCCATCGTCCTGCTCGAAGGGGACGGTGACACCGACGACCCGCTCTTCCTTCAGGTCAAGGAGGCACTCCCCTCGGCCCTTGAGCCGTACGCCGGAGCGAGCGAATTCTCGAACCACGGCCAGCGGGTGATCGTCGGACAGCACCTGATCCAGCAGGCGAGCGACAGCTTCCTCGGCTGGGGATCGATCGGGCCGCGGGATTTCTACGTCCGGCAGCTCCGTGACTGGAAGTTCACCCGCGACCCGGGCCTGATGGGCCCGAAGGCGATGATCGGGCACGGCGAGCTCTGCGGGGCCGCTCTCGCCCGGGCCCACGCCCGCACCGGGGACCCGGCCGCGATCAGCGGTTACCTCGGGACGAAGGACACCTTCGACCAGGCCATCACACAGTTCGCCGAGGCGTATGCCGACCAGACCGAACGCGATTATGCGGAACTGCTGGGGGCGATCCAGAAGGGACGGATCGCTGCTCGAAGGGAATCATAGGCAGAGAGCGGGATCGGTTCGGGAGAATCGAGGCCGTACGAACCGGCAGGCCGAGTGGTTTGCGAGAGGCGATCTCAATGAAGGTACCAAGCCCAAGCGAACCCGAGAGCCAGGACCCAGATCACGAGGAAGGCCATGGGCAGGATCTCCGACAGCCGACCGGGGTTGACGCGATCCATCCAGCTGGTCTCGCCTCCTCTCGCAAATCGCACCTGGTGCACCATGTACGGGCGCAGAAGGTTGACCGGCACCATCTCCCGGTTCCGCAGAGAGACGACGGCCGGAAGATCGCCCTCGATCGGTGGTTCCGATTGTTCCAGTTGCACCACCGCCTCCCGCCAGAGGTCGCGCGCGTCGTTCGTCCGGTGGAGCAGCACTGCCCATATGGACGAGATCAGGATCCCGAGCGTGGCGAGGAACGTCGCGACCGACGCGAGCACCAGCCGCTGGCCAGAAAGGTCGGCGATCGCCACCACCACGGCCGTGACTAGGACGCTCCCGATGGCGGCAAAATAAGAAGTCCGAGTAGCGGCGAGCTGTCCTTCCTCAGCTGCCAGCCGCTCGTACTTGTCGTGCAGCCACTTCCGCTCCTCGGGCGTCAGGACGGTGGCGACTGAGTCGGCGCCGGTCGTGCGGGAGGTATCCAACACTCTCCGGCGATGATGGTGGGATGGTAAAGCGCTCGCGGCCGAAGGCGCGGTTCGCATGTGGACCGACTCCGGGCGACCCGAGGGTTAAATGGGTCGCTCCCGTGGAGCGAACGGTGTCGCGCGCCTCGCTCCGCGGATCCCGCGCCATACCGGGCCGATCGATGCCTACTAGGGAGCCGCCGGAGGCCAGAACTCCGTGCTCCTGATCGCCTACGTCCTTATCGGAGCGGCGTTCGCGTTCGCCTTCAGCATCGGAGCCCACTACACCGGCGCGTGCATGGGCATGCCCTACGCCGCCGGCGCGATCCGCCCCGCGCGGGCGCTCCTCATGATGGCGCCGCTCGCGCTCGTCGGGGCGGTCTTCGCGAGTGGCGCGGTCGAGACGACCGTCGGGCACGGAATCCTTGAATCCCCGCACGTCGCGCTCGGTCTTGCGCTCGGGATCATCGTCTCGGCGCTCGTGCTAACGAGCGCGTACAACTTCCTCACAATCCCAACGTCCACGATCCAGATTCTGGTCTTCTCCGCGGTCGGCGCCGGGCTCGCAGCGGGAGTCTCCATCCACTGGGCGACGATCGGTGCCCTCGTCGTTCTCTGGGCGGTGGCACCGTTCGCTGCGTTTGGACTTGGATACCTCATCGTCCGTCTCGCCGACCGGTTCCGTCCTCCGGGTCCCCGCACGAGAGGCCTTGCACGAGCCGCCATCGCCGGATTGGTGGGCGTCGGGGCGGCCGCATCCTTCGCGATGGGAGCCAACGACGTCTCGAACGCCTCGGGGGCGTTCATTATGACCGGCCTGTTCGGGCTGATGGTTGCGGGGCTCGTCGGTGGCCTCGGCATCGCGTTCGGGGTCCTGACCTGGGGCCGGCCGCTGCTCAGGACCGTGGCATTCGACATCGTGCAGCTCGATGCGCGGATGGCGATCAGCGCGCAGCTCGCCCAGTCGGTCGTGATCCTCGCCTCCGTGGCGTTCGGGTTCTTCACTTCGATGAACCAGGCGCTCGTCGGCTCGATGATCGGCACGGGCCTGGCGCGACGCCAATCCACGGTCCTGTGGAAGGCCGTCCGCAGCATCCTCGCTGGCTGGGCGCTCGGCCCGGTCTCGGGCGCCGCGGTGGGATTCGCCGTGACGACGGTGTTCGCCTGGGAACACCTCCTCTGACCGGGTGGTCCCGGTTGCTATCGGGCTAGCGTGCGCCGGCAGGGACCGGCGCGTTCGCCATGGCGGCCACTCGGTTGCGGTGGGAATGCGCCGAGTAAAGGATGAGGATCGCCCCGACAAAGCTGACTATCGGGAAAATGAGAAGGATCGCGCTCACCTTGAACACTCCATCCCCGTACCGCGTGCCGAGCCGCCAAACTCCGATCAGGATTCCGATAAGCCCGACCAAGGCGGCGAGGCCCCCCACGAGCGCGACCACGCCCCCGCCGAAGAACTCGCCGAGCGGAATACACGCGGTGGTGATCGGATTCCCCGGACCGTCGCACTGGACCGTGCGGTAGAGTGCATCGAAGAACACCGCCAGGCCCACGAACACGAGCACCGTGCCGATCGCCGCGACCAGTGCGAGGGTCGCCGGAGTGGAGAAACGGGAGTCGACGGGCGAGAGCCCGCGAAAGGCGGCTCGCCACAGAAAGATCTCGAGGAGCGCGATGGCCCCTCCGACCCCCAGGAGAACGGCCCAGAACTCCGGAGAGGGCAGTGAAGGGCTCCTCCCGGTCGGCGTCCTCGTGACCGCCACGAGTCCGGCGAGCCGGCCGAAGAGCTCCACCACGATTGAAATGACGGCGCTCAGGAGTCCCATCATCGCCGCCCATTCTACCCACGACAGCGAGCGGAGATCCTCCGCTCGGCTGGCCGGCGAGGGACCCGGTGCTGCGGCCCGTGCACCGGCGGCGCCGTAGCCGGGCATTGGGAATGGCCCGGGAGCCGGTCCGGGGATCGGCCCCACGGGACCGGCCGACGGCGAAGCGACCGGTATCGCGGCGCCACACGAAGGACAGAATGTCCCAGTCGAGGGGAGGGGCTTGCCGCAGAACGAACAGAATCGGGTGGCCATCAACGAGGGATTGGAGATTCGTGTTTGGGTCTTCCCGCTCTCTCCAACTTGGTAACTCGAGCTTCCCGACCCCTTTAAGTTACCCATGGTAATTGAATAGAGCGAGGTAATGGCCATGACCGACACGATCCGTTCCATCGCTCACCGTTA
>JASHQX010000040.1 GCA_030038895.1 Thermoplasmata archaeon | reverse complement strand
CAGGCAGGTTGCGAGAGGGTTGTCTTGCAGCGTGACCTCGGCTGCCTTGTCAAAGTCGTTCGCGGCGATGAGCCGCATGTACTCGCGGCAGTCCTGCGTGATGGGACAGGCCTCGACGCACCAAGGCCGACGGCACTGGATGCACCGCTTCGCCTCGAGGATCGCCTCTTCCTTCGTATACGAGTGCAGAATCTCCCTGAAGTCCCCCACCCGGTCCTCGACCAACTCCTCAGGGATCGGCACGCGGACGGGGTTCAGCTTCGGCGGAGTGGGCCTCGGCGCCGCAACTGCCTCGGCGGACATGGTCTCGATGAGGTTGAACGCTCCAGCGACTCATAAGCGGGGGGTCAAATCGACCCGATTCCCGCGGGATGCGGCCTGCGGGCCACCCGTAGATATATCCGAGGGAGTGTGGCACCGGTGGGCCGGCGAGCGGCCCGGAGCGTTCGATGGTCCTCGACTCTCTCGGAAAATCCCTGCGCGGGGTCCTCCAGAAGATCGCCCGCGGGTCGGCCGTCGACGAGGCGCTACTGTCGGAAGTCGTCCGGGATATCCAACGGGCTCTGCTCCAGGCTGACGTCAACGTGCAGCTCGCGCTCGATCTGACCCAGCGGGTCCGCCAGCGAGCGACGGGAGAGAAGCCCCCGGCGGGAGCGAGTCTGCGCGACTTCCTGATCCGAATCATCTACGAGGAGGTCCGGGGGATCCTCGGCAAGGACCGGCCGTTCGAGATCAAGGCGAAGCGGATCTTGCTCGCGGGGCTGTTCGGTCAAGGAAAGACTACGACCGCCGCCAAGCTGGCCCGGTACTTCCAGAAGCGCGGGGTTCGAGTCGGCCTGGTCGCGGCGGACATCCACCGGCCGGCCGCCATCGATCAGCTCGAGCAGCTGTCGAAGAAGGTCGGCTGCGAATTCTATGCGAACCGTCCGGAGATGCGCGCCGAGGTGATCGTGCGCGAAGCCCTCGCCCGGTTCCCTCCCCACATCGCGGTCATCGTCGATACGGCCGGACGCAGCGGGATCGACGCGGACCTCGTGGAGGAGCTGAAGCGAGTGCGCGCGGCGCTCGAACCGGAGGAGGTCCTCCTCGTTCTGGACGCGGCGATGGGACAGGCAGCCGGCCGCAGCACGGAGGCGTTCCACAAGGCGGTGGGACTCACCGGGGTCATCCTCACGAAGCTCGATGGATCGGCGAAGGGCGGGGGCGCTCTATCGGCCGTCGCGGCGAGCGGCGCGCCAATCGTCTTCATCGGGACCGGGGAACACCTCGAAGAGCTGGAGGCGTTTGAACCGACCCGGTTCGTCTCCCGCCTCCTCGGGATGGGCGACATCCGGACCCTCCTCGAGAGGTTCGAGGAGCTCTCGAACAAGGAGGCCGCCGAGAAGGCGGCCAAGAACCTGATGAGCGGCCACTTCACCCTCCGGGACATGCGGACGCAGCTGGAATCGCTCGGCCAGATGGGCCCGGTCTCGAAGATCCTCTCGATGTTTCCGTCGTTCGGGGGCCCCAAGATCGACCCGAAATCGCTTGACGAGACCCAGGCGCGGCTGCGCCGCTACCGTTCGATCCTCGACTCGATGACCGCCGAGGAGCTCGACAACCCCCACGTCCTGAAGGCCGACCGGATCCACCGGATCGCGCGGGGGAGCGGCCAGAAGCCCACCGAGGTCCGGGCCCTCCTGAAACAGTACGAGACGACCAAGAAGGCCGCCCACGGTCTCGCGTCGAACCGACGCCTGCGGCGTCAGATGGAGAAGCAGTTCGGCATGGGCGAAGCACCCGCCGAGTAGCCACGCCCTAGCCCCATGTCCCTCGCAAGCGACCTCGAGGCGATCGCCGGGTTCCTCCTCGTGTTCATCATCCCCGGCTTCTGCCTCGCGAGGGCCGTTTTTCCAGAGTGGCGGTTCCGCGGCCCGTCGGGACTCCGCCGGGTCGTCGAACTCGGCACCCTTTCGTTCGTCCTAAGCGTCGTCCTCACCGTGCTCGTCGGCTACGTGCTCCTGTCGTTCGCCCCCGGCGGCTTCCAAGCGTACTGGTCCGACCCCGTACTCGAGACGATCCTCGCGGCAATCTCAGCGGTCGCGCTGGTGTTCGCCTGGGTGCGCGGTTCGTTCCGACGTATGCCCCTCGTACCTACCGCTCCACCGACTCCGTCCGAGGAGGGAGCGTGGGAGCTAACCCGGGATCTGGACCGCTTGGGCCGGGAGGAGCGACGTCTAAGGCACCGGCTGCGGGTGGGGGTTGAGGACCCGACCGAGCGCGATCGGATGAACAATCGCCTGGAGGAAATCCGTCAGGAATGCGAAGAGCTCGCCCGCCGTCGAGAGGCCCAGTATGCGCAGTAGCTCGCGGACTCGCTCCGCCGCCGGCGAGCTCAAGATGGTTCTCATAATTCGGGGCGAGCTCAGGCTCACCGCCGGCAAAGCTGCGGTACAAATCGCGCATGCCGCGGTCCTCTTGAACGAACGCCAATCCACGGGGCCTCGCCGGGCGGACCTCGATCTCTGGCGTCAAGAGGGGCAGAAGAAGATTGCCCTAGTCGTGCCGACCCTCGAGGATCTCGAGCGTATCGAGCGACAGGCCCGCGCGAAGGGGATCGCGGCCGTGTTCGTACGGGATGCCGGACTCACCGAGGTCCCGCCCGGGACCGTGACCTGTCTTGGCCTCGGTCCGGCTCGATCGTCGGAGGTCGATCCCATCACGGGTTCTCTACCACTCCTCTAGCCCACCCAAGGCCCCTCGACCCTCGGTTGGGAGGGGGTCCGTGGCGATTTCAAGGGGGGTGGGACACGGGACCGGGCCGCTTTGCCTCCCAAAAGGAGGGCCGAGAGCCAGACGGAAGTCTATTTGTTTGCTTTGAACTGTTTGCCGACGGTGCGTCTCGGTCTAGTCGCGATCGGTCTGGCCTTCGCCCTGGTCGGCGGCGGGATGGTCGTGTCGTTCTTCGCGTTCTCCTCAGGGGGACCGCCGGGGTATGTGGCCCGATCGATCACCGCTTCCGCGATCGCCCCGAACCAGACCCAGGCGTGGTCGCTCGATACGGTAGGCACGAGTCAAGGAACCCTGACGTTCAGCTGGGTCTCGGACTTCCGGGCGAACGTTTCGTTATGGAAGGCGACCTCGTGCGGTCAACCCTCCGGAGTCTGCCCCGTTGGGCCGGCGCTCGTCCGATGGCCCTCCGACCTTTCCGGGACGTGGAAGAGCTCCGGCTCGATCTCCTCCACCTACCTCGTTTCCGTCAGTGATGCCACCCTCGATGCGGTCAGCTTCAATGCGACGCTGGCGGAATCCTACTCCGATCAGGCGTTCGGCCTCCCAGCGACCGATCTCGTCTTTCTGACGATTGGGAGCATTCTGCTCCTTGGCACGGGTGCGATCGGAGTCTTCCTCGGACTATTCCTACCCGGCGGAGTCTATCGTGCCCCTTCTCTTGAGGACGACTTCGACCCGGACTACCCGGAGCCTTCCGGGGAGTTCGACGAACTAGACGACGAGGAAAACGCAGAGCCGCCATGAACCCCCGGGATCGGCGCCTCTCGAAGCACCCCCGTCGGTCTAGGAGCGGTCGAAATCTCGCGCGAGCGGACGGGTTCGGCTCCCAGTTGAACAGAACCCCCGATGTGCGTGAGCGGAGGGCGGGGTCCTCTTCTGGGCGTCAATCGCGTAGTTCTTGTCGAGAAGTTCCGTCTGTTTCGCATCGGCGGTCTTATATCCATATATACCCGGACCGTGTCTCGCCGGCCGGAGCGCTCTGCTCCCGACGGGGGGTCGGCAACATCCGATGAGGATGTGGATCTATGTTGTGCGTCGTATCGCCCTTCTCGTCCCCGTGCTCGTCGGAGTGATGACCATCACTTTCGTGCTGGTCTCCACAGTTCCGACCTCCGAACGGATCGCCTCGTACTATCCTGCGAACCCCCGTAGCAACCCCAGCGCCCCGTACGTATCGTGTCCGAACAACCCCGCGGCACAATGTCCGAACCCGGCGTACCATGCGGCGATCATCGCACTGAAGCTGAACCAACCGGTACCGGTTCAGTGGGGTTACTACATCTATAACGCGCTGACGTTCAACTGGGGCTTCGTCAGCCAGACCAGCACGGTCGGCAAGGGGTATTCGGGCTTACCGGCGCTCAAAGGGCTCCCGGTGACGAACGTCCTCGCGACGTTCCTTCCGTACACCCTCGAGCTCGCCCTGCTCTCCCTCTTCTTCGTCCTGATCATCTCGATCCCGCTCGGGAATCTCGCGGCGGTCAACCGCAACCGTCCGATCGACCAGGGGGCCCGGGTGATGTCATTCTCGGGCTACGCGTTACCGGGGTTCATCTTAGGCAGCCTTGTCTTGATGGCGGCGACATTATGGTTAGCAGGAGGTAGCTCGACCTCGCCGTTCTGCACGAACGGGACGGCGTTTCAGGAGTTCTACGGTTCGTGGCCAGTGCCGAACTGCTGGATGTGGGGGCCGAGCCTGACGGCGTACGGCTACCCAACATGGTTAGTGAACGGCTACCAGTCGACCCCGACGGGGTTCCCGA
>JASHQX010000039.1 GCA_030038895.1 Thermoplasmata archaeon | reverse complement strand
GATGCCGGAATCCTGGTCATCACGCACTACCAGCGGATCCTGAAGTACCTGAAACCGGACCGCGTCCACGTGATGGTCGACGGGGTGATCGCCCAATCGGGTGGACACGAGCTAGCGGAAGAGCTCGAAGCGAAGGGATACGATTTCATCCGCGAATCGGTTCCCGGGGCGTCGAGCTAATCTTGCGGGGCTCCTCTGGAATTGACGTTCCGAGGGCCCGAGGCTGCGATGGACGTCGAGCGGATCCGACAGGATTTTCCCATCCTCTCTCGGTCGTTCCACGGGCGCCCGCTCGTCTACCTCGACTCGGCGGCGACGTCGCAGAAGCCTCGGAGCGTCGTGGAAGCGGAGGAACGGTACTACGACCGGATCAACGCGAATGTCCACCGCGGCGTCTACGCCCTGAGCGTCGAGGCGACGGAGGCGTACGAGGCTGCCCGTGAGCGCGTCGCCCGTTTCCTCGGAGCCAAGGATCCGTCCGGGGTCGTGTTCGTCCGGGGGACC
Organism: Thermoplasmata archaeon; assembly: GCA_030038895.1. GTDB lineage: Archaea > Thermoplasmatota > Thermoplasmata > Lutacidiplasmatales > UBA184 > Lutacidiplasma. Next base: position 14,769 of record JASHQX010000039.1, on the reverse strand, counting down.
ACCGAGGCGATCAACCTGGTCGCCACGAGCTTGGGTCGCGGGTTATTGAAGAACGGCGACCGCGTCGTGACGACGATCATGGAACACCATTCCAACATCGTTCCTTGGCACTTTTTGCGCGTGTACGGTGGGATCGACCTCCAGTTCGTTGGGGTGGATGACGAGGGAACGCTGCGTCTGGACGAACTCGACCGGCTCCTCACCCCGAGAACCAAGGTCGTAAGCCTAACTCACGTCTCGAACGTGCTCGGGACGATGAACCCTATCCGCGAGGTCGCCGACCGGGCTCACGCCGTGGGGGCGCTCGTCGTGGTCGACGCCGCGCAGTCGGCGCCCCACCTCCCGATTGACGTGGACGCACTGGGCGTGGACTTCCTCGCCTTCTCAGGCCACAAGGCGCTCGGTCCGATGGGGATCGGAGCGCTCTGGGGACGCCCCGATTTGATGGAGACCTTACCTCCGGCGATGGGGGGAGGGGAGATGATCCGGGAAGTCCACACCGACCGAATCGCGTACAACACCACTCCCGGAAAGTTCGAAGCCGGGACCCCCAACGTCGCGGGGGCCGTGGGTCTCTCGGCGGCCCTGGACTATCTCTCGGCGATCGGGTGGGACGATCTCCGGGCCCATGAGGAGCGACTTCTCCGCCGAGCGGTGGTGCTCGCGGAGGAGCGATTCGGCGAAGCAATGACGATCTTCGGACCGAAGGATCCGGCCCAACGCCACGCGGTATTCGCGTTCCGGATGAAGGGGATTCACCCACACGACCTCGCCTCGGTCTTGGACGAGCGCGGGATCTGTATTCGGGCCGGGCACCACTGTGCCCAGCCGCTGATGGAGCGACTTGGGGTCCCTGCGCTCACGCGGGCGAGTCCCTATCTCTACAACACCGAGGCAGAGATTTCCGCGCTCTTCGATGCGCTGGCCGACGCCGCCCGCCTTTTCAAGGTGCCCGTCGCTTCTCGAACGACGGCGGCTTAAAAGGCGACGGGCGCCGTGTGGACGGCTCGAGCACGGGCCTTGTAGCCGAAGGGCCGACAGTGCTCTTCCAATGTCGATGTCGGTCGAGAGGCAAAGGATTGTAGCCGCACCGATGACCTACCATTTAAATACACCGGGGTGATGGAATTCCCAAGGCCGGTTATGCCACCCGCGACAGAGATCACCCCGCTCGACTACACCCGGTACGACTTCAAGAACCCGGAGACGTACCGCCTTCGGATCCCGAAGGGTCTCTCCCGGTCGGTTGTCGAGCAGATCTCCCGGTTTAAGAACGAGCCGGACTGGATGCTCGAGTACCGTCTTCGGGCCTACGATCACTTCGTCGAGCGCCCGATGCCCGACTGGGGCCCGAGCCTCGACGAGATCGATTTCGATTCCTACACCTACTACGCGAACCCGCTCCTTGAGGGCGAGACGAAGCGCAAGTGGGAGGACCTCCCGGCCGACATCAAGAACACGTTCGAGCGGCTCGGCATCCCGAAAGCGGAACGCGAGTTCTTCGGAGGCGTGGGCGCCCAGTACGACAGCGGAACGGTGTACCACAAGATTCGGGACGACCTCGCGGCGAAGGGCGTCATCTTCTGCGACACCGACACCGCGGTTCGCGAGTACCCCGACATCGTCCGCAAGTACTTCGGCAAGATCGTCCCCTACAACGACAACAAGTTCGCCGCGCTCAACAGCGCGGTCTGGTCCGGCGGGAGCTTCGTCTACGTTCCGCCCGGTGTCGACGCGGGCATACCGCTCCAGGCGTACTTCCGTATCAACGCGCAGAACGTGGGACAGTTCGAGCGAACCCTCATCATCGGAGACAAGGGGGCTAAGCTACATTATATAGAGGGATGTACCGCACCTATATATTCTACGGATTCGCTTCACGCGGCGGTGGTCGAGGTCGTCGGGGAACCGTACGCCAAGGTCCGGTACACCACGGTCCAGAACTGGTCGAAGAACGTCTACAACCTCGTGACGAAGCGGGCCGTGGCGTACGAGAACGCTCTCGTCGAGTGGGTTGACGGGAACATGGGCTCGAAGATCACGATGAAGTACCCGTCGGTCTACCTCAAGGGACGCGGGGCCCGGGCCGATATTCTCTCGGTCGCTTTCGCCAGCGAGGGTCAGATCATCGATTCCGGTGCCAAGGCCGTCCACTCGGCTCCTGACACCTCGAGCAAGATCGTCGCGAAGTCGATTGCGATTCGGGGCGGCCAGACGAGCTACCGGGGCCTTCTCCACGTCGCTCCCGGCGCGACCGGGGTGAAAGCGGCGGTTCGATGCGACGCGCTGCTTCCCGACGAGCGGGGTCGTTCGGACACCTACCCTTACAATGAGATTCACGAGGAGGACGCGACGATCACCCATGAGGCGGTAGTCGGGAAAATCGGCGAGGAGCAGATTTTCTACCTGATGAGCCGCGGCCTGACGGAGTCCGACGCGATCCACCTCATCCTGATGGGGTTCCTCGCGGAGTTCGCGAAGGAGCTTCCGGTCGACTATGCAATCGAGCTGAACCGGCTGATCCAGATGGAAATGGCCGGCGCAGTCGGCTAGGCTATCCTCCCTTCGGCAGGGACCCGCCGGGGAGGCGCCCGCGTCCCGTGGAGTGTCTCCGATGAGCCAGGTGCTTTCCTATCGTTTTTGGACGGGCACTTTCGGGACGTCGGTGTGAGACTTTACCAGGTCGATGACCGACAACATCGCCGCGTAGGCGAGATTTACGTCGGCCGCGAGCCCTCGCCGATCGAGGGGGCCACGCCCCGAGAGCGTCGTGATGGTCGCCTCGAGCAAGGATCTCGCTGTCTCGAGGCTGGCTGGATCCCGGATCCGATCCGGGGGCGGGTCGAGCAGCTCTCGGGTCTCCTCAAGGTCCGCGCGAAGTGACCGCGCCAGTTCTCGAAGGACCTCCTCGGGATAGGCGTCGGGGTCCAGTATCAGCGGCATCGGGGACCGTCCGGCCTCCGCTAGCGCAACTTCGTGTCGAACCGCCATTCGGGGGCGGCTTCCGTACCTGCAACCGACAGGAACGGCAGGATCGGGAACGCCCCCGACTTCCAGACCAGCTCGCGGCCCGCCCACCGGGTCTCGAGCGAGGGGTACAGGAACTCGCGGAGCCCGGCCACGGGCGATCGCTCGAGGACGTAGGAGAGGAACCCTTCGCTGATCATCTTCACCGATTCCGGCGGCGAGATCCCGCGGGTCTCGAGATAGAAGACTTTCTCGGGGTCGACGGGCGCGACCGACGTCGAGTGGGTCGCCTTCACGTCCCGGCAGAGGATCTCGAGAATCGGGATCGTGTCGGAGCGGGCCCCCCGGGAGAGGAGCATCGCGTGCTCGGAGACATAGGCAATCGTCTTCCGGGCCTCGGGCTCGATCCGGACCAGACCGCGGCTCATCCCCCGAGCCTCGTCCGTGAACACGCCGCGGGTGATCGACTGGCCGTGGGTGTCGGTCCCAACGTGCGTGAAATCGACCGCGCTGTCGTACGACTGGTTCTTCGCGCCGTAGAACGTCTGGAGGTCGTCGACGTGCGAGCCGGTGCCGACGAGTTGAGTCTGATTGCGAATCTTGGAACGGAATCCGCCGAGCCCGTTCCAGAGCCAGGCGAGACGGGCGTCGGGCCCGGTGGTCGCCGTACGTCGATATATCGAGACGGTCCGAAGGTCCGGGCCATGAACGGTGAGGAAGACCCCCTTCGTACGAGCGCCAAGGTCGACGTCGGAGGAGGAAGCGTAGAGTCGCTGCCCCTCCGGGATACTGGGCGCACTGAAGACCTCCTCGGTGAGCAATAACTGGGCCCCGTCCCCCGCCCGGATCGACCGGCGAATCGACATCGCTTCGTGCGGTCGGGAGAGGATGCTGAACTCTTGAACCCGGACGGGGTGAGTAAACCCGTCGGGGATTTCGAGTCGGTACCCCCGGTTGACGAGCACGCTTGCGAGCGCGTTGAGGCGGTCAGAGGGCGCCTCCGAACCCCGAAGGAAGGTCGACAATGTCCCGCCACCGGCGGCCCAGACGTCCGCGAGGGGAACGATCCGGACGCCGCCAGCCGCGGTCGCCGGGGGCACGTCAATGGTGGTTCCCGCTGCGTCGTGAACGATGCGGACGACGCCTTCGAGGGCCGGGGGACGATCGACTCGTGGGCCCTGTGCCTGAGCATCCAGCCCGGTGAGATCGACGCCGGTAAAGTACCCGTATCCGCGGTAGAGGGGATTCGGTTCAATCGGGAGCTCCCGGAACCGCTCGAACGAATCGAGCCGCTGCACTCGGACCGGCTCGGGATCGGCGAGAGACCGGGAGAGGTCCCGCACCTGATCGACGGTGAGCCAGTCGTGGAGCCGGGAGACGGCAGCCGCCATCGGATTTACACACTCGGGTGTGTTTATAACACCGGCGCTTCGAGCGCTCGGTGGCCTCGATACCTTCGAGGTTCGTCTCGCGGCCCGGCTCCGCTTTATACCGCGCGCTGGTTCGTACGAAGGAGAGGTTCCGATGGCCTACGACATGTACCAGGAGGTCATCCTCCAGCACTACCGCTCACCGAAGAACTTCGGTCCCCTCGCGGGCGCGGACCACGTTGGCGAGGAGTCGAACCCTCTCTGCGGCGACCATATCACACTTCGGCTCCACGTGGACCCGGGCTCGCGGAAGATCGACCAGGTGCGATTCGAGGGGGATGGGTGCGCGATCAGCGTCGCGAGCGCCTCGATGCTGACTGAGAAGGTCGAGGGGCTCTCGCTCGAGGAGGCCGGCCGCCTCTCGCGCGATGACGTCCTCCAGATGCTTGGCATCCCGCTCTCGCCCGTGCGAGTGAAATGCGCTCTGACCGGGTTCGTAGCGCTCGGCCGCGCCCTCCACCCGGAGACGTTGACCTCTCCGGCGTGAGGGTCGATGATCCCGGCGCGTGCCGTTTCGCCGGGTCACGGTGACGGAGCATGATCCGAATCGACCCCGATATCTGCGTGCTCTGCGGCCTCTGCACCGGCGTTTGTCCCCCCAACGCCCTCGAGCTCACCCCGACCGAGCTCAAGGTCCTTCCGAACTGCACAGACTGTGGCTGGTGCGTTCCGTACTGTCCGGTCGGTGCGATCTCCGGGGGACGCGTGGTCCGGCCCCGAGTCCGTCGGCGAGATTAGCGACGCTCCAGCCGATTTCTCATCCTATCCGCGTTCGAGGCGGGGGTGGGTCGGGCACGGCCGCTTGAGCCGGCAGAGCCGACACTTCTCGCGCGGAAGGGGCGGGATCGGCTTCTGCATGCGCCCGTACTTCCGCCGAGGCATCGCCGAGGGAAACCCCGCATGCCGGTTCCCTTCATGAAGGTGGCGAACGCCATGGCGCACCCAGGGTCGCTCCCGCTTCCTTTTGTATCCTCTCGACCCGGAATCGCCGTGAAGCTCCTGCCCGGGAGGGGAACGACTGAGGGTACGGCCCGGTTCCGGGACCGGGGCGTCCGTGACCGACACCTGCCCGCCTCCCACTTCCGCCCGGCCCCCGGCGGGTTGACGCTCTCCTCCCTGGGCTTGGGAACCTACATCGGGGCGCCGGACGCGGCCACCGACCTCGCCGTCGAGCAGGCCGTCACGATCTGCCTCACCTCTGGCCGAATGAACGTCCTCGACACTGCGATCAACTACCGTCATCAGCGAGCAGAGCGCTGCGTCGGCCGGGCCTTGGCCCGGGTGGTCGCCGCCGGGGACGTCGATCGGTCGGAGATCTTCCTTGCGACCAAGAACGGCTACTTCGCCCCGGACGGGGAATCGAAGCTCTCTCCGCAGGAATGGATCGAGAGTGAGCTGATCCGGCCCGGCATCCTCGACCTCGCGGATGTCGTCGACGGCTGCCACGCGATGAGCCGACCGTATCTCGCCGACCAGTTCGAGCGCAGTCGGCGCAATCTCGGCGTCGGGACGATTGACCTCCTGTACCTTCACAACGCCCCCGACGCCCAAATCCCCGCGGTCGGGCGCGAGACGTTCGTCGCACGCCTGGAGGAGGCGTTCCGACTCTACGAGGAGCTACGTTCCTCCGGTCGACTGGTCTCGTACGGCCTTGCGACCTGGGACTGTCTCCGAGCTTCGCCGGGGACTCCCGGATACCTCGACCTTGAATCCGCGGTCCGAGTCGCCCGAACAGTCGGGGGACCGGACCACGGCCTGCGGTACATTCAGTTCCCGTTCAACCTCGCGATGCCCGAGGCGGCCCGCGATCGTAACCAGCCGGTGGGATCCGAGCGACTCACCCTGTTCCAAGCGGCCCGGCGGCTCGGGATCGGTTGCTTCACGAGCGTTCCGCTCTTCCAGGGCCAGCTCGCCCGAGCCGGCCCACGACGAAACGGGCTTACTCCGGCCCAGACCGCGCTCCAGTTCGCCCGTTCGGCTCCCGGAAATCTCGCCCCGCTCGTCGGACAGAAACGGCCGGAACATCTCAGCGAGAATCTCGAGCTCGCCAGCCGGCCTCCCTGGTCCGCTGAGCCGTTCACAGAACTGCTCGCTTAGCTCGGGGCGCGGGATCGGGATGCCCGCGTCCGGGGACGTCGGCGGGGCGTCGGCTCGGGCGCCGGTTGCGGCTCCGTAGATGGCGGGGTCGCGGGGATCTCGAGCCCCGCGCGCACCATCGAACGACCGTCCCGCTTCTCGATCCGGACGACCCGGTCGGCGATCGCGGCCAGCTCGGTCTCGTGCGAGACCAGGACGATCTGGGGCAGCGCGAGCTCGTCGAGCAGCTCGCCCATCCGCACCACCTGTTCCGGCGAGAACCCGTCGGTCGGCTCATCGAGGAGGATCGTGTCAAGCCGCAGTCCCCCCATTGAGCGGACGACCTGCGCGAGCGCCAGGCGGAATGCGAGCGCGAGGCTCGTCCTCTCACCGCCGCTCAGCGCCTCGGCGGGAGTCCATTCGTCCTCGATCGTGACAGCGGGGGTAAACGCGACATCGGTCCGGGCGATGAGCCCCGGATCGTCAACCAGCGACGCGAAGTAGCGCGCGAAACTCCGCTCGAACGCTGCTTGGGCGTGGGCGAGGAGCCGCTGCTCCATCGTGAGGACGGCCGTTCGGAACGGCCCGCTGATCCAGGCGGCCTTCCCGGCGAGATCGTCCGCTTCGGCCAGGAGGTGCGTCCGCTCCGCCCGCCCGCGCGCGGCCTCCTCGATCCTCCGCGCGGCCTCGTCGAGTCGCGTGTCCACCCGAACCAGCACTTGGCGGGCCTCCCCCAGTGCGGCCTCCGCATCGGCGTACCGCTGCTCGGCAGTGGCAAGCGCCGCCGAACGTTCGTCGGCTCCCGAGAGGGTCCGCGAGAGCTCCTCGATCCGCCCCCGACGGTCCTCCCACCGTCGACGCACTCCGTCGAGCTCCCGGTCCCGCCGTTCGACTTCCGAGAGCGCCGCCTCCCTCGCGGCGTCGGCGGTCCGAACCCGCTCGGCCGCCCTCGCGGAAACATCGTAGCGATCGGCCGCCGTTCGGAGGCCCGATTCGGCGACCTCGAGCGCCTGCCGCGCCTCCCGCTCCTCCTCTTCCGCCGGGCCCAGTGTTTCTACCCGCCGCATCGCCCTCTCCCGGTCGGCGGCCGACTTTCCGACAGCATCGGCGGTCGCCCGGCACTGCGACTCCGCCCGGTCGACCTCGGCGTCCGAGAGCGCCCGTCGTTTTTCTATCTCGGTCCAGCGCTCGAACGCTCGCTCGTACCGTTCCCGAGCGTGCCGTTCCGCTTCCCATCGTTCCCGAGCCTCCTCGGCGGTCCGGTGGGCCACCTCTATTGCCTGTACTGCACTCTCGGCCTCGGTCCGGTGCGACCGAAATTCGTCGGCGCGCACCGGCTGGCCGCAGCGCGGGCAGATCCCGGCGGTGAGGAGTTCGTCGATCTCGGCAAGGGTCCGGCGCGATACGGTGAGCTCGGCGAGGACCTTCCGTTCCTCGCCCTGAGCCGCGGCCAATCGCTGGTCCAGTTCGGCGAGGGGGAGCGGGGTCGGCGCGGGAGGCTCGCGAGCGGGACCCTCGGCGTACGTCGCGGTCCGGCGCTCGCGAGCTGTCGCGAGCTCTTGTTCGGCGCGTCCGAGTGCGATCCGGACCTCGGCCTCCCTTCGGGCCGCCGCGGCGGACTCGGCCCGGGCCTCGGAGAGCTCGCGCAGCCGGGGGCCGAGTTCGTCAAACTGGCCGCGCGCCTTATCCCGTGCCGATTCGGCCTCCTCTCGCGCACCACGAAGGCGCTCGAGCTCGTCGGCGACCGGTCGGGCTTCATCTGCCTCTGCCCGGCGGCGTTCCGCTTCGTCCACCCGCTCGGCGCGCGCCCGAGCTCCCTCTTCGAGCGCCCGCCGATCCGACTCGTCCTCCCGACGGAGGCTGTCGAGCACGGTGCGGACGGTCTGGGCTTCGCGCACCGCCCTTTCGGCCTCAGCGCGAAGAGTCCGGGCGGAGTCGAGCTCCTTCTCCCGCTGGCGGATCATCTCCTCCCACCGCGAGCGATCGAGACGCAGGCGGTCCGCCTCGTCGGTCCACTGGGCATGGTCGCGGTCGTGATGCGCGAGCCGCTCCGCCTCGGTCCGGACGGTCGCGACTGATCGGCGAAGGTCCGTTGCGAGCTCTTGCGCGTTCTCCGCGGCGATGCGGTACCGTTCGACCCCGAGGGCTTTGCGAACCGTCTCGAGCCGGTCCTGCGGCTTGGCGGAAAGGATGTCGCGCATCCTCTCCTGCGGGACGTACACCGCCCAGCGCCAGAGATCCGAGTGCGCCTGCGGGTTCGGATTGTCGGGGAAGCCGAGGAGGTCGATCACCCGTTGGCGGAGCTCGGTCGCGGAGTACGCCGTCCCCTCCCCGTCGATCGTGAAGGAGATCCGCTCGGGCTCGAACGTCTGCCGGCCGCGGCGGGTGACCCGGCGGAACCGCCGTCGGATCGCGTACCGGTGCTCGTCGTCGGCGAACTCGACCTCGACCTCGGAGTGGGGAGCACCGTGCCGGACGAGGTAGGCGGCGTCGACCTCCGCGACGCCGAAGAGTGCCATCTCGATCCCGTAGAGGAGGCTCGTCTTCCCCGATCCCACGTCGCCCGAGATGAGGGTGGTGCCGGAGGGGAATTCCACCTCGGCCGACTCGTAGGACCGGATGTTTTTGACCTGAATCCGTCGCAGCTGCACGGGAGGCCCCTCACGCGCCGGCGTTGCGGCGAACCCCCAGGATCCGCCGCGCCCCGTCGATCCGGGCGCTCGCGTAGTCCTGCCGGGATTCCCCCTCAGACGGAGGGAGCCCGAGCTCCCGAAGGAGTTCGCGGACCTTCTGCTCGCCCTCCGCGCCGGCTGCCCACGGCGTGCCGAGTTCGGTCTCGGCGAGGAGGCGCCCGATCTCCCGCGTTTCTACGTCCGACTCGGTCGACCGACCCTCGTCCGACGGGGCCGAGGCAAGGTCGCGGACGTCCCAGTGGATGGACCCGGCCGCCCGGCCCGCCGTGCGCGCGACCTCCGTCAGCGCGAGACTCGCGACGCTCCCGTCGGTGAGCTCCCCGTGCACTCGAGGGAAGACGAGCGTGCCGACGGTCGCCTCCTCCTCGAGGCGGTGACGCAACTCGGCGCGCGCTTCTTCGGCCGTCTTCCCCGAAACATCGACGTCCACGAGGCGGAGCGACTCCTTAGGGGCAGTGTCGACGAACTCGACCTTGGGAGTGCCGCGAGTGACCGTGACGATCGCCACCCCTTGGTGCGTCCGCCCCGCGAGAGCGTTCTCGAGATCGGTGCGGCTCGTGCCGAACACCGCGCCCGGATTGACGAGGAGCCCGCCTCCCGGCCCCTCGCCGACGTAGGTGTAGTGGATGTGGCCCCCGGCGTAGTAGTCGCAGCCGACGGGCAGGTCCTCGGCCCGGATCCCGTGGATGTGCTCCCGCAGCGAGGGAGGAAGGTAGTCGTCGACCGCGGCGTGGAACTGGAAGATCTTGAACCCGGGCTCGGCGCGGAATGCCTCGGAGTCGACCGCCCGGAAGTACTCCCGCTCGAGGCCGTGGGCGCGCCCGGAAATCCCGGCGATCCTCGAACCGGTCGGCTCGTCGACGAGGAACGGCAAGGTCCACCGGGTACCCTCCGTGCGGATCGCCTCGGGGGCGACCTTGAGGAAGAGGCCGGTCTCGGCGAGAACGTCGAGCCAGCTCGTCCGGTGAGCGACGTAGTCGTGCGAGCCGTAGATCACATAGATCCGTCGTCCCCGGTCGACCAGTCGCTTGAGAGCCGCGGCGACCGGTGCGACTTCGGCCGGGTCCGGCACCGGAGTGTGGAAGAGGTCGCCCGAAATGAGGAGGAACTCGGCGCCCCGCGCGTCGGCGACCTCGAGCGCGGAAAGTAGACTCGTGCGGAGCGCGGCGCGGACCGGTGGGTCCCGGGTCCAGGCGCCCACGTGTGCGTCGGAAAGATGGGCGAAAACAAACGTGTCGGTGGGCATCCGGACCGACTCCGCTACGGGGTCGAGGCGCCCGAACCTGGCCGACCCGGCTTCTGCGGAGGAGCCGGCGGAGTGAGGTCCTGGAGGCGCTTCGACATCGCGGCGAGAAGCCCGGCCCCGGCGCCCATCGCGAGAATTCCGAGGAGGAAGAAGTCGTCCGACGCGGCCGTGGCGGGCGCCGCGGGTCCCGCGAGCGGCTCGCGGGCGCCCGAGACGGCGGGCGGGGGGATCGTGCGCATCATCGCGGCGCGGGCCGCCTCGCTCTGGCGGAGCATCCCCTGCATCAGAGAGAACAGCTCGGTCGCCTCCTCCATCGTCATTTGGCGATTCCGCAATCGGCCCACCAGGTACACGTACCGCTGGTTGCGCTGGGCGTCCTGCATCGACGCGAATGAGGTAGGGGGCGGGGTTAGGTCGGCCGCCATGGAGTTTCTGTCCGGGGAAGACCTCGCACCCTCTTGAAGGGTCGCCGACGGCCGTCGAAGGTCGAGGCGGAGCGTTATAGCGGTGGACCTCATCGACGGTCGATGACTCCTGCCGACGCGGCCGGTTCGCAGGAGAAGGACCGGCACCTGCACGTGCGTCTGAATGACGAGAGAAGCTCGATCTACGACCTGATCACGGAGTACCTCCAAGCCTCCGGAAAGGCGCCCGACTGGTTCTGGAGGACCGCCGGCCACCTCGAGGGGAACGACGCCGACAACCTCGAGGAACTCCTGTCGAGCGCGTTTGAGGCCGGGGCGTTCATCGCGCACGACCACCCGGAGGACCTTGAGTTCCGCTGGGTCACCGAGGAAGAGTGCGAGAAGGAGCGACGACGCGAGGAGCGCGGCGAGGAGCAACGGGACGCGAAGGGCAAGGAGCGTTCGAGCCTGAGCCACTACGCCTGAGCCGTTCCGAGGGCTCGAGGTCCGACCCGGGAGGGACCTCTTTCAAACCCTCGGACCGAAGGGCCGGGTTTAGATCCCGATCACGGAGTGCGCCACGATCAGCGCGATGAACAGGATCGAGATCGTGTTGACGACCTTGATCAGCGGGTTGATCGCCGGTCCTGCGGTGTCTTTCGTGGCGTCCCCGACCGTGTCCCCGACGACCGCGGCCTTGTGCGCCTCGGACCGTTTACCACCGAAGTGGCCGCTCTCGATGAACTTCTTGCCATTGTCCCACGCCGCGCCGCCGGTCGTCATGGTGATGGCGAGCGGGAAGCCCGAGAGAATCGCCCCGAGGAGGAGACCGGCGAGCGCGACCGGCCCCAAGATGAATCCGACGGCGAGCGGGGTCGCGACCGCGATGATCGCGGGCACGGCGAGCTGCTGGAGCGCGGTGAGCGTTACGATGTCGACACACTTGCCATAGTCCGGCTTTGCCTTGCCTTCGAGGATCCCGGCGATCTCGCGGAACTGGCGGCGGATCTCGAAGACCATCTTCTCCGCGGCGATCCCGACCGCGTTCATCAGGAACGAGGTGAAGAAGAACGGAAGGAGCGCCCCGATTACGAGCCCGGCGAGGACGAGCGGCTGCGAGAGGGTGAGGAGACTCGTGAAATCTCCCCAGGGATGCCCCCACTTGCTCGCGGTCGCGAACGTGTACGCAGCGAAGAGCGCGAGCGCGGCGAGAACCGCGGAGCCGATCGCGTACCCCTTGGTGATCGCTTTCGTCGTGTTGCCGACCGCGTCGAGCGGGTCGGTGATTGCGCGCGCGGACTCCGGGAGCTTCGCCATCTCGGCGATCCCGCCCGCGTTGTCGGTGATTGGGCCGAACGCGTCGATCGAAATGATCATTCCGGTCACACTGAGCATGCTCGCCGCGGCGAGTCCGATCCCGTAGAGCCCGAGGAACGGGTCCGGTGCGTGACTGGTCGTGAACCCATTGAACCATCCAGCGGCGGCGTAGGCGACGAGCGTTCCGGTGACGATGACGAGTCCGGGGATCCACGTCGCCTCGAGTCCGACGGAGAGTCCGCTGATGACCGTGGGGCCGGCCCCGGCCTGGGATGCCTCCGCGATTTTATGGACAGGCCCGAACCTCATGCTGGTGAAGTAGTCGGTAACGATCACGATGAGGATCATCACGATCAGGCCGACGGCCGTCGCGACGAAGATCCCGAGATTGCCGCTCATGAAGTAGTAGTCGAGGATGTAGAGACCGATCAGGCCCACGGCGGTCGTCGCGCCGAGTCCCTGGTACAGCGTGCCCATGATCGTCCCGTTGGCGCGCATCCGGACGCACTGAGTCCCGACGATGGTCGAGACGATCGCCCACGCGCAGACGAGGAGCGGGTAGAGAATCGCGTTGGGGAAGAGGGAGAGGAGCGGGGTCGCACCGGAGAGATTGCCGATCAGGTAGGCGAGGAGCATCGCGGCGAGCGCGGTGACGACGTATGTCTCGAACAGATCGGCGGCCATGCCGGCACAGTCGCCGACGTTGTCTCCGACGTTGTCGGCAATGACGCCGGGGTTCCGTGGGTCGTCCTCGGGAATCCCAGCCTCGACCTTCCCTACGAGGTCCGTCCCGACGTCCGCGCCCTTCGTGTAGATCCCACCGCCGACCCGCGCGAAGAGACTCATCAGCGATGCGCCGAAGAGGACCCCGACCATGTCAAGGACGTTCCCGCTAAACGCCCAGTAGAAACCGACCAGTTCGAGCAGGGCGAGGCTCGCCACGGAGAGCCCGGTGACGCTTCCCCCGCGAAACGCATAGTTCAGGGTCTCGCCGAGCTTGCCTCGGCGGGCGTGGGCCGCTGTCCGAACGTTCGCACGAATGCTGACGAGCATCCCGACGGCGCCGGCGAGGGCGCTCCCCATCACGCCGAAAATGAACCCGATGGCGAGATCTCCTCCGGAGCTCGAGAGACCGAACGCGACCGCGATGACCACCGCGAGGATCGCGGCGACGATGAAGACGAACGTGTACTCGCGTCGCAGGAATGCGACCGCCCCTTCCCGAATCGCGGCGGCGATCTCCCGCATGCGTTCGTCGCCCTCGTCCTCGCGAAGGAGGAGTGCGGTCTGCACGCCCGCGTAGAGCAACCCGGCCACGGACGCCAAAAGGATGAGAAGCTCCAGTTCGCCGTTGGAAAGAGCCATAAGTTTCGCCTGGAAATCCGAAGGCGCTCAACGAACCTCGCACATAAATCTTGCCAATCTCGGCGAGAGTGGCGTTCGGGCCGAGACAATCCTCGGCGGCGGAGCCGGTAGGAGCCGCCGGGATGCGGGAGGTCGGTGGAAGCAAGGATTCTTAGGGTCGGGCTCTACGGTACCCGCATGCAGTCGACCAGCTCGCGGGACACGTCCGAGCGACGGACGCGGATCTCCTGCAAGGTCTGCGGGGAGCCGATTGAGCTCGTCCGCATGCGCGAGCACCTCCGATCGGCGCATCAGGTCGATTCCGCGCAGCTCGAGACGCTCTATCTGGACGCGCGGGTCGAGGCGCGGCGGAGCCGTCGGTCGCAGCGCACCTAGGGGTCGAACTCGCGGCGCCGGATCCGATCGACGACGTACGTCAGGAACTCCGGCCGCGACATCGGACGGTTCTCCTTCGTTCCGCGAATGCGTACTGCCACGGACCCGTCCGCGATCTCCCGCTCACCGACGACCGCGACGTACGGGATCCGGTCGAGCTCGGCCGTCCGGACCCTCTTCGCGAGCGATTCCTCGGTCCCCTCGACCTCGACTCGGACGCCCGCTCCCTGGAGCTCGTCGGCGAGGCCGCGCGCGCCTTCCGACTGTGCGTCCGTCACGGGCAGGACGCGGATCTGGACGGGCGCGAGCCACGGTGGAAACCGTCCCGCGCAGTGCTCAATGAACACCCCGAGGAAGCGCTCCCAGGTCCCGAGGATCGTTCGATGGATCACCACGGGGGTGTGGAGCTTGCCGTCCGGCCCCTGGTACTCGAGACCGAAACGCTTCGGCATTTGGTAGTCCAGCTGGATGGTGCCGGTCTGCCAAGGCCGTCCCAGCGAGTCGCGCACGTGGATGTCGATCTTCGGGGCATAGAACCCGCCTTCTCCTGGCGAGACCCGGTATTCGACGCCCGACTCGCGAAGCACCTTCTCCAGGATCTCCTCCGCGCGGTCCCAGGTCGCGCTGTCGCCCATGAACACGGCCGGCCGCGTCGACAGTTCGTACGTCCAGGGTAGCCGGAAGAGAGTGTTCGCCTCGCGGACCCACTCGAGCAACGCACGGATCTCCCCTTCGGCCTGCTCCTCGGTGACGAAGAGGTGAGCGTCGTCCTGGACGAGCTCTCGAACCCGGGTGAGCCCGTGGAGCGTACCGCTGGGCTCGAGTCGGTGGAGGGGTGCGAACTCCGAGATCCGTAGCGGCAACTCCCGGTAGCTGCGCGCACGGGAGCGGAACAT
>JASHQX010000038.1 GCA_030038895.1 Thermoplasmata archaeon | reverse complement strand
GCCGCTGGCCAGAACGGGCTCGTCTTCGGAAACCCCCACTTCGCGCTGCTCGAGATGTTCGCGGTGGCGGTCGTCGCGTCCTACGCGTTCTTTGTGACGTACATCATCCTGCACATCGTCAATTTCCTCTCGCCGCTGAGAACCAGCACCGAGGAGGAAAAGGCGGGCCTCGACGAGGTCCACTTCGGCGAAGAGGCGTACTACCCCGCGCCGGAGTGAAGGCGAATCCCTCAGCGGGGTCCTGACGCCACGCGGCGGGAGACGAGCGAGCGAGGCGGGCCCATCAACTCGATCCAGATCCCGTCGGGGTCGGCGACGTACGCCGCGCGTCCGGGGAACGCGGGCTCTGGGGGGATGATGATCGAGGATTCGAACGGCGAGACTCTCACGTGTCCTCCGACTCGAACGAGGCGGCGGACCCACGCATCGACGTCGTCGACCCAGAAGCCGAAATGGTCCATTTCCGAACCTCGACGGTACGGCTCATAGTGCCAGCTTCCGGGACGAAAGCGGTTCAGCTCAATCGTGAAGCGGTGGACGGGATGCTCCATCTGGGCGGACTCGCCGAGACTCGTCCGGCCCCGGAACGTCGTGCGGAATCCGAGGACCCGGTAGAACCGGACGGATCGATCGACGTCGCGCACGCGTAGACCCGTGTAGAGCGGATTGGCAGCGCCGCGGGCGGACCGGGGAGACTTCGACCGGCGGGGCATCCAGTGTTTCCTAGGACCTGCACGCTCCCTATTAACCCGCCGTACGCGTTCCAATCGAACGATGAAGGCCTTCCAGGATTACTATCCGGACGAGCTCGCGCACTGCTTCGGATGCGGGAGGCTAAACGAACGGGGGCACCACCTCCGCAGCTTCTGGGAGGGCTCGGAGACGGTCGCGCGGTTCACTCCAAAGCCGTACCACACCGCGATCCCCGGGTATGTGAACGGGGGGATCCTCGCCTCGGTGATCGACTGCCATGCGACCGGTACCGCGGCGGCCGCGGCCTATCGAGCCGAAGGTCGCGAAATGGACACCCTGCCGCCGCATCGGTTCGTCACGGCCGCGCTTCGAGTCGAGTACGTGCGTCCCACTCCCCTCGGTCCGGAACTCGTCATCCGGGGTCGCGTACGTTCGATCGAGGGGCGTAAGGTCCTCGTCGAGGCATCGATCCTCGTCGGGAGCGAAAGCACGGTACGCGGGGAGGTCGTCTGCGTGGAGATGCCCGAGTCCATGCGCCCCGGCCGACCTCCATCGGGCTAGGCGCCCATCCCTCGGCCACCGGGTCGGGAACGACAACCCGGCGGCGGGGGCCGACACGTCAAAGGGGAAAGTCGAACTCCAACCGCTCGGTCGGGAACCGGAGATCCTCGATGGTCGTCACGAGCGCGGCGAGAAGCGATAAGGACGGAACGATAAGCAACAGCTCAACGAAGCGAGCGAAAACCACCGAGATTGCGAGGGGGGTCTGCGGCACGTTGAGGTGATACGTCGCCTGGAGGAGCAACGTCACGAAGAACGCTATCGTGACCGCCGCGGCTGCGATTCCAACCGGACCGTAGGCGCGGGTCGGCTTCACGACGTACCGAGCCGTGAGTAGGGCACTCAGCACGAGCCCGTAGACGACCTCCGTCTCGATCGAAATCGGGAAGCCGAGCGAAAACTTCTGAAGGTAGCCCAACACAGCGACCGGGACGATCACCAGCGCAATGACCCAGAGCAAGAATCGGAACGATCCAATCGTCAGCCGGTACCCGAGCGAAGGGATCCGATACGGAACCGGGAGAGGCGGGGGCGGGAGCGCGGGCGCGGGCCCCGGGGACGGGGGCAGAGGAAAGGCCGCGCCGGGGGTCGCGCTCATCTGATCGCCTCCGGTGGCAGGACGACAGTGACCCCGCCTGTGGAGTAGGTGGCGTCGACCGATCCACCCGCGAGCGGGCAGCCCTCGGTGAGTGTGATCGTCTCGGTCTGAGAGTAACTGGCCCCCGGGCTGACGGCGACGGGGTAGGTCGCGCCGCCGCAGGCGATGCCGTTGGCGTCCTGGACCGTGACCGCGACCGTCCCGTCGTCGGAAATGGTCGCGTGGTTCGCGAAGCTCACGGTGACCGGCACTACAGTAGAACCGCTGGAGTTCGAGACCGACCCGGCGGAGAGCCGTAGTTCAGCGAACGGGGCTCCCCACGTCTCGTTTTCGGTGAAATGGACCGATATCGGGAAGAGGTAGGCGTACGTCGCGTTTCCCCAGGCCGCCACCGTGATCGGCTGATCACTGACCAGGAGCGAACCCGCGGGACTGTTGGCGGCGACCGGAACGTAAATCACGATCGGGAACAACGCCGAGCCGCCCGCGGGCAGATCGGCCGGCCCGTCCCGGGACTCGCCCAGGAACACCCCGGTGCTGTTGAGGACCTGCAGCGCCACCTGGAACCCCTGGATCGGATACAGCCCGGGGTTAGAGAACGCGAGGGAGCCGAGCACCTCGACCGTGTTGTTGGGCGCGAACTCCGCCGAGTAACTTCCCGAGGGTGAGCCGGACTCGACCACCCGCGCAGCCGAGTATATTGCCGTACCGACGTAGAGGAGGAGGAGGACCACGATCACGGTCGAGAGCCGACGCAGTAGCCTCGCGGTACGGTAGAGGCCCGGGGGCGAGCGGTGCGCCCGGGTGACGTACGCCGACATCGGGCCAGTCCCCGTTCGATACACGCGTGAGAGTACCTTGAAAACCTGTCGGAGCACGAAATGACCTCTCCCATCGGGCCACGCCGGTCCATCGGGGGAGAGTCCCTTTCCCGAACCGAAGGGCGGCGGAGCAGGGCGCTCCCGCTCGAGCTTCCCCCTCGGCACGCGGCGTAACGGAGTGAGTCGACTCGGATATGCGGTGACCGCGCCGGGCTAGCCCGTCCAGGCTATTCTCGACGGCAACCTTCTCGACCCGCTCCCGCCGCGGACAACAAGGAACTTATTCGGATCCGGAGTCGAGGGTATGCATGGAAAGCCAAGGAGAGAAGACCAAGCGGTTCCGTGCTCTGCACCATGCGGTTCACCCACTGGTTCTTCCGAACGCTTGGGACGTACCGAGCGCTCGGGCGTTCGAGGACGCTGGGTTCCCGGCCGTGGCGACCTCGAGTGCAGGTCTGATGGTAAGCCGTGGCTACCCCGATGGCGAGGAGATGCCTCGGCGCGAACTCGTCGACGCGGTCGCGCGCATCGCCTCTCGTCTTTCGATTCCGCTCAGCGCGGACGTGGTGGCCGGATACGGCCGTGACGCAAGAGAAGTCGTGACCACGGTCCGGCAGATCATTAGGTCCGGGGCGGTCGGGATCAACCTCGAGGACTTCGACCACGCGAACGGGAAACTCTTCCCTCTCGAGACTCAGCTCGAGAGACTGAGGGCGGTCCGTGGACTCGAAGTCGCTCCCGGAGTCCCGCTCGTCCTCAACGCGAGGACGGACGCGCTGAGGCACGGATCGGGAGATGAGTCCACTCGCCTCGAGGAGACGATCGAACGGCTCAGGGCGTTTCGTGACGCCGGGGCGGACTGCGTCTATCCGATGGGTCTCACCGATGCTCCGGCGATCACGAAGGTCGTCCGCGCGCTCGACTGCCCGGTGAACGTGATGGTGCGACGGGGGCTCCCGCCGGTACCGGAACTCGAGCGGCTCGGGGTGAAGCGGATCAGCTTCGGTCCGTCGGCTTCCTATGCCACCTTTGGGCTCCTCCAACGGGCCAGTGAGGAGATACGCACCCACGGCACTTTCCACAACCTAGTCGACGGCGCCATCAGTTTTGACGAGCTGAATCGGCTCGCTACTGCCCGGGCGCGCGCCTCGGATTTGCGGCGATAAGAGACGAAGGGTATCGAGTCGGAGACCTGAAGCTTCGATCCGTCGCGCTCGTCCCTCACCCCGGAGATGGTTCACCGGGGCAGGTCGTAGAGCCGCGAGCCGCTTGGCTCTCCAGGGAACGTGGTGCTTAGAAAGAATCCTAGGAGAAATGGGACGGCCGCGACGAAACAGAGGAACCAGCCGACCGAAGGACCCCAGACCGCGTTCACGACCGTCCCGCTCCCGGAGGAGGCACCGCACGTGGAGCCCGAGCACGACCCGAAGAAGGAGGTACCGGGCGAAGCCCCTCCCGAGGGGGTCGCGTAGGTACTGCTCAGCGCCGAGGGCTGTGCCACGACAAGCGTCAACGGAGCGACCGCGACGAGCACTACGGCGAGGAGAATCAGGAACTTGGCCCACCTGGCGGCGCGAATCCTTCGGCTCAGACCCAGAACGAGGACGGCGGCGCCGACCGCGAGCGCCGCGATGACGAGACCCGACACCACCCCGTAGAGATTCGCGATCGCGTTGCCGCTGCTGCCTGGGTACGTGCCCGTCGTCGTGGTGGCCGGCGGGCAATGCGCGCCCGAGCACGAAATGGATTGGACGTACTTGTCCAGCAGGTAGTACGTGGCCGAACCGCTGAGTGTGAAGGTACCGCCATCGGACGAGCCGGTGGTGTCGGCCGAGATCGCGTACCACCCCACTACGAGGGATGCGAGCAGTAGGGCGAGCCCAATGAGTAGGCAAGCGAGTCGCAATCGGGAACGTTGGACGCCTGAAATGCGACTCTGTCTCTCGGGCTCGATCCGATCAGGACGAGCCGTTGGGGAGGGAACGGGTGGGGCTTCTGAGGCCGGTACGACTCCCGCCTCGAACGCAACACCGCAGCTCCAGCAGGTCTCCGAGCGAACGTCGACAACCGCACCGCAGTTGCTACATTGGGCGGTCTCCCGAGGGACAAGGGTATCCGATGGCGGACCCTCCACGAAGCTTGGTGGCTTCGTCGATGAGGGACTGGGCGCGGCAGTAGAAGGGGCACCGGGCGTGGGTCCCTCCGGTTCGCCGGGCGTCGAGCTGTCGTGGGTGGCCGTGGCGGTCGCGGCGGGCTCGTAACGTCGGGCCCCACATTTGAAGCAGAACGTGTGACCCGGGAGTATCGTGTTACCGCATTTCGGACAAAACGAAGGCACGTCGGCCATGGCCGATGTTTGTAGGACGCGTGACCCGGGTTCTTAATCCTCTCGGTGGTAACCCACCTCGAAATTCGAATCCGTTGGCTCGAGATCCCCCTCCGACCGCCTCCCTGAACGTGATCGCGGTCACCGGCCGAGCCGGAGGTACGCAGGGAAAAGTCGAGAAGCCGCGGCGGACGCCGGGCTTCCCGGAACGACACTTACGGAGCAGGGAACCGTCGGCCGAGCGCGTTCTCGAGCTCCCGTACTAGGTGTTCCTCCCTTGCGCGACTCCACGGGGACTCATAGAGTTCGGGTGGGTCGACCCATTGGACCGGGGCCGGCGAGCCGAAAGCGTCCTCGAAAGCGACCCTCCAAGCCTCCGGG